>NC_003030.1:1978127-2305252 GCF_000008765.1 Clostridium acetobutylicum ATCC 824 | reverse complement strand
AATTAAGCAGGGACTTATTTTTACAACAAAAGTATTAAATGCCATTAATCCTAATGGCGCAGCCAAAACATATAATTGTTATGGTAAAACTAAGTAAAATGAGGTGGAATTATGCCAGGATTATTCGGAACTTTGAATATAGGCGTTAGTGGACTTACAGTAAATCAACAAGCGATAGATGTTACAGGACATAATATTTCTAATGCATCAACAGATGGATACTCAAGACAGAGGGTTGACATACAAACAAGATCACCATATGGGATGCCAAGCCTTAACAGTGCGGCAGGACCAGGGCTATTTGGTACTGGAGCAGAAGTGTATTCAGTTCAAAGAGTAAGGGATAGTTTTTTAGATTATCAAATAAGAGATTTGACAACTAGAAATGGAACATTTAAGACTACAAATAATTATTTGAGTGAGGTAGAAAGTATGTTTGATGAATCCTCAAGTGCGGGGATTTCTGCATCTATAACAACTTTCTTTTCAGCAATTCAAAACTATACCAATGCTAGTTCGGCTACTCCAACTAGTATAAAGAGTATTATAAGTAATGCACAGACTATGACTAACCAGTTAAATAACATATATACTCAACTTACTAAGTTAAAGGGAGATGTTCAACTAGGTATAAATGATGATATCATCTCCGTAAATAGTATGCTAGATAAAATAGATTCCTTAAATCAGCAAATAATAACAGTAAAACAAGCTGGTAAAGAACCAAATGATTTAGAAGATAGCAGAGACTTATTATTAGATCAACTTAGTGAGAAGTTTGGCATAAATGTAGACAGCAGTCCGGATTTTGATGGAGAGGATGTTTCTGTTCTTGATAAGGTGGGAAATGTAAATCCTACACTTGTTAAATCTGTTGGAAATGACAATGTTAATAGATTTTCTTATATAGATGCTGTGGTAAAGGGAACAGATACAGGAAGTAAAAACGGAGCAGGAGAAGAAATATACAGTTATGAAGTAGATTATTATAAACTTGGCAATAAGGCTTCCAGCGATAATAGAATTAAGCTGAATATTAATATGACAGAATCTCAAGCTAAAGAGATTGAACAAGCTAGAGTACTTATGACTGATAAGAATGGAATTGCCCTATCAAGTGCAGATGGTAAGACAAAATTGGATGGTACTGCTTCTTCATATAATTTTAGTGACTTAAGTTTATTTAAGCCTGTTGGTGGAGATATAAATGGTGAACAAACAGTTCAGGACAAGATAAATGGATATATAGATCAAATGAATAGAGTTGCTAAAACAATTGCACTTGCCATAAATACTGTAAGTAGTGGTATGGTTAATCCTACTCAATCTCAACTAGCTTCAGATGGGGTACATTCAACTCCAAGTTTAGATGAGCTGCCTATATTTGTGAACTCAGACTTTACTAAAGATGCTTCAAATACTACTTTTAAACCAAGTAAGTATTTCAATGATACAACAAATTCAGGTAAGAACTGGGAGGATTATATAACGGCGGGAAATATATCTATAAATCCTGATCTTTTAGGAACTAATCCTTCATTGAAGGTAAGAGCAAATGATGATCAATATGGACTTCCAAGTGAAAATGCAGTAAATGGTAGCACGGATCAGGATAGAGCCATTGCACTTGCAAAGCTTCAAAAGGTTGCTTTTAAAATTCAAGATGTAAATCCTGATAACTATACTAGAAGTGATTTCGCAAAGACTCTTGTTAAGGATACAGATACTGGGGTTAATACAATTAAAAGTGACCCAGATGGTGTTACAGTTGACGATTACTTAAAAAGCTTTGTAAATACTCTTGGAATAGATAATCAGAGTGCAAGCGAAGGTGTTAAAGGTTCTAATAATGTATTAAGTCAAATAAAACAAACAAGAGAAGCTACATCTGGTGTTTCACTGGATGAAGAAATGACAAACTTAATACAGTATTCCCATGGGTATCAAGCAAGTGCTAAGATAATTTCAACAGTTGACCAGCTTTTAGATGTTGTTGTAAATAATCTTAAGAGGTAAAGGGTGGTATATAAATGAGAATAACAAATAGAATGCTTACAGATACTTTTTTGACTGATATGAATACTAATCTTCAAAATATGAGAGATATTCAAAGTCAGCTTACATCAGGAAAAAAGATCAGAAAGCCATCAGATAATCCATATGTAGCTACAAAATCTATGCAGCTTAATACGGATATAAGTATAAATAGTCAATATAATACCAATATTAACAATACTATATACTGGCTAAATCAAACAGATACAGCTTTGAATCAAGCGGGTAATATAGTTCAAAGGATTAAAGAACTTTTAATTTCTGCTGGAAATGGAGGATACACTCAAGATCAGAGGGATTCTATAAAAGCAGAACTTAATCAAAGAATTTCCGAATTTTCAAATGTAATAAATTCTAGCTTTAGTGGGCAATATTTATTTGGAGGAACTAGAGGAAATGAAAAACCTCTCGATATTATAAATAGTGCATCAGGAAATAAGTATTTGATGTACAGTAACCAAAGTATTGATTTGCCAGTAGCATCTGGAGCAAGTAATGTAGCATCTTTAGCAAGTGGCTGTGGAGATTTAGACATTAGGCTTGGAAGTGGATCCACAGTTCAGCTTCAAATAAATAACGGAGATTCAATACAAAATATACTTGATGGAATAAATTCTAAAATTGCTTCTAGTTCAAGTTTAAAAGGAAAGATTTCAGCAATATCTTATGTTAAAGGAAATCAAACCTATATAAGGGTAACAGCACTTAGTGACAAAGATATAACCATAACAAGTGGAACAAATATTACAGCATTAAGTAGCTTTAAAAATCAATATATAGGAGTAGATAAAATCAATCAGATAAGTAAAGATCTTTCTGTTGAGATATCACAAGGTGTTTTAACACAGTACAGTGTAAATGCTACCGAAATAATGAATTATAAGGGAGTATCAGCTAGTGGTATTGAAAAAAGCTATGATTTAAGGCAGGTATTTTCAGATATAGTAACAGATTTAAGCAGTAATTCGGGAGTATCAAATTTAAATACAAAGGATGCTGAGGCAGTAGATGCACTGCTTGAAAATATACTTGCTATACGTTCTACAGTTGGTGCTAGCCAAAACAGAATGGATAGTGCACAAAAAAATAATCAAGAAAATAACTATAACATGACATTAATATTATCCAATACTGAGGATACAGATATTACTGAATCTACAATGAACTATGCAGCACTTCAAACAGTTTATCTTGCATCACTTCAGACAAGTGCAAAAATAATTCAACCAACACTTATGGATTACATGTCATAAATTCGGAGGTTAACATATGAAACTTGAGACTCAATACCATGGAATTATAGAATATAACGAAAACAATATAATAAATCTTGTAAAGGGAATGTCTGGATTTGAAAATTTAAAAAAATTTATATTAGTTGGGATTGAGAATAACGAGGTATTCAGTTTGTTTCATTCTATGGAAGACAAGGAAACTGCTTTTATAGTATCGTCACCTTTTTATGTTAAGGCAGACTATGAAGTTAATCTAAGCGAAGAACTTGTTAAGGAACTTAAGATAGATAGTGAGAAGGATGTTCTTATTATAAATACAGTAAATCTTTCTAAAGATATAAAGAAAATGACGACTAATTTAGGTGCTCCTATAATTATAAATATAAATAAACATTTAGGGAAACAAATAATTATAAGCGATGATGAAAAAATGATAAAATATCCTATGATACATAGCTAAAATTTTTGTATACTAGGTATATAAAGGAGTGACTTAAATGTTAGTTATGGGAAGAAAAAAAGGCGAATCTATTTTAATAGGTGATGATATAGAAATAACTATTGTGAGTTTAGATGAAAATTCTGTTAAAATAGCTATTAATGCACCTAGAGAAGTAACTATTCTCAGAAAAGAATTATACAATAAGATTAAAGAAGAGAATAAAGAAGCCGTTATTAAGAGTAGTGAAGTTTTAAAGGAATTAACTCTAAAGAAATAAGTATAAAACGAGGTGTAAAATAATATGGATATTAATTTAGTATGTCAAGGAGGACAGTCGCTAGAAAATACACCTGTGGATAGTAAAAATATTAAGACTCAAAAAATAGAAATAGATGCAGTAAAAAATGTAGAGAATATTGAAATTAAGAATGAAAAAGAAACTAAGAATACAGGGAAAGACATTGATAAGCTCCTTAAGAAGGATAATACTCATGTGGAGTATTCGGTACACAAAGTCTTTGGTGATTTAATAATAAAAATTGTTGATAATGATACTAAAAAGGTAGTGGAAGAAATACCTCCTGAAAAAATTCTTGATATGGTAGCAAAACTTTGTCAAGCAGATGGTGTTTTGTTAGATAAGAAAGTTTAAGGAGGTAAAAAAATGGAGTTTCGTTTAAATAAAATAGAACCAGAAGTTCGAAAAAGGGTAAACGAAATAACCAAAGAAGGTAAGGTACACGATAAAACGAAGCAGGAGTTTAAAGTTAATCCCGAAAATCAAAAGAATAAGGAAAAAGGCAATTATAAGTTTTCTAAGAATGATAAAAAGATTTTGGTAAAAGCTGTGAAAGAAAAAAAAATAGAAGTAGAAGCTGTAAGAGATGATGAAACACAAACACTTGGAAAATTTCTAGATGTGAAAGAATAGGGGGTTCTATTATGTATGGTAGCAATGCATATAAGACATATAAAAATAACAGTGTAACTTATGCTTCTAAAGAGCAGCTATTGTTAATGCTTGTAGATGGCGCTGTAAAATTCGCTAAAATAGCAAGAAATTCAATGGAAGCTAAAGATATTAAAAAAACTCATGAGTATCTTATAAGAGTGGAAGATATCTTTACAGAATTAATGGCATGTTTAGACTTGTCAAAAGCAGGAGATTGGGGTGAGGATTTATTTAAACTATATAGTTTTATAAGTTCTCAGCTTGTTAAAGCAAATTTAAAAAAGGATATTAATATTTTAGATGAAACTATGCCACTTATTATAGAAGTTAGGGACATGTGGTATGAGGCATATAAGTTATCTAAAAGGTAGTTTGTAGGGAGGAATATTATGAGTAGTACAAGTGGTACAGGCAGTACATCCGCTTATAATTCACCAATGAGAATGACTGGATTGGCATCAGGATTGGATGTTGACAGTATAGTAAGTAAGCTTATGCAGCCTTATGAGATGAAGAGAGACACCATGAAGCAGGATGAAACTTATCTAGAGTGGAAAAGAGATGCGTATAGAGCAGTTACAACAAGTTCTGCTACACTCTCAAGCACATACTTTGATCAGTTAAATCAAGACAACTATATGTTAACACCCAATGCTTATGCTGATTATACAGGAATAAGTGATGACAATACAAATACAACAAGTGATGCAAGCAAGGATACTGGAGTAATTGCAAAAGGACATGAAGGAACTGCTGAAGGAAATTATTCAGTTACGGTAAATAGAGTTGGCACTACTGCTAGAAATGCTAATACGCTTACAGGACAAACTGTAACTGACGCAGGTGGAAAAACTTATACTCTTAGTGATTCAGGTTCCGCGGTTGCTGCTAATGGAGGAAATGATACATTAACTGTTGTTTTTAATGGTAAAACTCAAGATTTTAAATTGGGAAATATGTCAGTAGATGATACGCTTAAAAGTGTAGCAAGTTATTTTAATCTTACTGTAACTAGCAGTACGCTTGACGGTCAATATCATATAAGTGCAAATAGCAGTATTGGTGGAAATATCTTTCAATCAGGTACAACAGGAAAGGTAACATCAGGAGCTACTGTAGATAGTAGCGCTCCAGCAGATACTGTTGTTGGTGTAGGAGGTATAAGCGGAGGAAAAGGTGCTCTTGGTGCAGTAGATTATAATGCTAGTGGAAATAATTTTTTTAAAAATATATTTGGATTAAGTGGAACAAATACTAGTACAGCAGCTAGTGTTACAGCTATAGATGGGAATAGTAAAACTAAAACATTAAGTAATGTAACAGGTATTAATATGATAGATGGTGTTAATGCTAATGTTACTATAACAGAGCCTAATGGATCAAAGGGTACTGTAGAATCAATGAATAATGATTTTTCAGTAGATGGTGTTGAGTATGATATAAGTAAAATAAATTTAGCTGAGTCAGGTTCTGTATATACACCGCACAAAGCTAATATACAAATGACTCTTAATGTGGACAAGATATACAATAAAATAACGGGCTTTATTGACAAGTATAATGCTTATGTACAGCAGATCAATGATAAAATAAATGAAACTAAAACGTACAGCTATAAGCCGCTTACAGATGCTCAGAAAAAAGCAATGACCGATGATGAGGTGACTAAATGGGAGACACAGGCTAAACAAGGTATACTTGCAAATGATTCATATTTGCAGAGCATGGTTACAGAGTTTAGAAAGGCTTTTTATACTGGTGTTGATGGGGCAGGTTTTACCTTAACTGATTTAGGAATAAGTTCTTATAGTGGTGTTGGAGATGCTGTAAACAAGGCTGGACAAATGAAATATGATCCGGCTACGTTAAAAACTGCTATAAAGAAGTATGGGAGCAGTATATATAATATATTTGCAAAGCAATCTAAAGATGAGTCTTTATATATCAAAAATAATGATATTAATCAAAGCTCTGCTGATATAGCAAAAACTATGGCTAGAAGACAAACAAGATATTCTCAAGAAGGAATTTTTCAGAGAATAAACGATATTATGCAGGACTATACTAGAGTAAATACTTTTCCGCCAGGAACTTTAGTTCAGCTTGCAGGATCATCTACAAGTACAGATACTACAAGTACTTTAACTAAGCAAATAAAAGATAAGCTTCAAGCTATAAATGATTATGATTCTACATTATCAGATAAACAAGAACAGTTTTATCTGCAGTATTCAAAGCTTGAAAGTTATTTAGCACAAGCACAAAGTCAGCAGCAATCTCTTCAATCTCAATTATCAAAACTGTAGTATATAATTTAAGCTAATTGGTTATTTTTTAAAAATAATATATTAGAGGTAGTGAAATTATGAAAAGTTTAACTGAACTTTTAATGGAGTACAGGGATTTAACTATAAAATTATCTGATAAAATATACAAAGAAGAGTATGATGAAGATATCAGTGATTTTTTTAACAGAAGAGGAAATATAATAGAAGAGATTAAAAAAGAGAATTATGATTCAAAAGAGATTAGAAATACTTTTGAGAGCTTAAAACTATCTGATGAGGAAAAAAAGTTAGAACACGCTATAAGTTTAAAAAAGACTGAAGTCGAGAAATCAATAGTGGAATTACGTGGAGGCAAAAGCGCAAGAAGTACTTATGGAAAGAAATTCAGCGTAGGACCATTTTATGTAAGTAAAAAAATATAAAAAAAAATAAAGAAATATATAAAGTGATAAAGAAATGCTCCGATATATTTCTTGTAAGTTAATTAAACTTTAATAAAAAAATAAAGGCAAGGATGCCTAATTAAAAATCAGGGAGGAATTTTATTATGGTTATCAATCACAATTTAAATGCAATGAATGCATTAAGACAAATGAACATCAACAATGGTGAGGCAGCAAACTCTATCGAGAAATTATCATCAGGTTACAGAATAAACAAAGCTGGTGATGACGCAGCAGGACTTGCAATATCAGAAAAGATGAGAGCTCAGATAAATGGTCTTAACCAATCTACAAGAAATGCTCAAGACGGTATATCTTTAGTTCAAACTGCTGAAGGAAACTTAAATGAAAGCCAAGCTATACTTCAGAGAATGAGAGAGCTTGCAGTTCAATCAGCAACTGGTACTAACACAAGTACTGATAGAGCTAACCTTGAATTAGAGTTCAAACAACTTCAAAGTGAAGTTACAAGAATAGCTGTTCAATCAGAGTTCAACACTAAGAAATTATTAGATGGAAGTCTTACTGGAACTGCACAAATGACATTCCAGATAGGAGCTAATAGTGGACAGACTATATCTCTTTCAATAAACAACATGAGCGCAACTTCATTAGGAGTTAATACAACATCTGCTTCAATATCAACACAAACAGGAGCACAAGCTGCTATTACTTCAGTTCAAAAAGCAATAGATACAGTTTCAAGTGAAAGAGCTAAATTAGGTTCTGTTCAGAACAGACTTGAGCACACAATCAATAACTTAAACACAGATTCAGAAAACTTACAATCAGCTGAATCAAGAATCAGAGACGTTGATATGGCTAGTGAAATGATGAACTACACTAAGAGCAACGTGTTAGTTCAGGCTGCACAAGCAATGCTTTCACAAGCAAACCAAACACCAAACAACGTTCTTCAGTTATTAAGATAGTCTATTTAATAAAAGGATGCATAATGCATCCTTTTATTTTTTTAAAGAAATTTAGGGCCTTTTCGATAAATATACTAATACTAATATAAAAAATATATAAGGTGAGTGGAAAATGAATAATATAACACAAATTACTTTAAATAGTTTAGATAATAAAGAAGAGCAGTACTGTATAGAAAAAAGTACGGATAATAAAAATATTATAAAGGTTGAAAAAAATAAAAAAAATATATATTTAGGAAGTAAGTACAATGTAAAAAAAGATATAGATAAGTTTTTAAATGAAATGGGAGACTATAATAAGGAAAGCATTTTTGTATGCTTTGGACTTGGAGCAGGAGAACATATAAAGGAACTTCTTAAAATAACAGAAAACAATATTATAGTTGTAATTGAACAGGATAATAAAGTTATAAATACTCTTGTTAAAAATAAAGTAAATTTAGAAGTACTTCAAAGTGATAGAGTCATTTTAAGTAATTTTAGTGCAAACGATATAAAAGCTTTATTTCAATTACTTATTCCGAAAGAGGAAGTTAATAATACTAATTTTGCTTTTTATGCAAATTACAAAAGAGTCTATGAAAATGAAGCTCTTGAGACCTTAAAAGTTTATACAACTTTTTTGAGAAATGCATTGATTGAAGTAAATACGCTTATGGTTCATTCACAACATTTTTATAAATCATTTATGGGAAATTTAAAATATATATTAGACAGTGTTGCTGTAAATAAGCTAAAAAGTAACTACAATAAAGATATGCCTGTGGTGGTAGTTTCCGCAGGACCATCTCTTGAAAAAAATATTCGTTTTTTAAAAGATTGTCAGGATAAATGTATAATTATAACAGGAGGAAGAACTTTAAAAACTCTTTTAGATTTAGATATAAAACCTGATTATGTATGTGTTGTAGATCCAGATGTACCAGCCTATGATGTTATGAGGGGAACCTTTGATTGTACAGCACCTCTTTTGTTTTGCGAGTATACTTATTATGAAATACTTAGAGACTATAAGGGAGAAAAAATATTTTTTAATGATATAGGAATGCTTGGGTTACAAAAGGAATTTTTAAACTATGATGTTGATAACATATTCGAAGGTGGTTCTGTTGCTCATGTTTGCGCCGGTCTTGGAGTATATATTGGTGGTGATCCAATTATTTTTATAGGTCAGGATCTTGCCTATACTAATGACAAAGCTCATGCTGATTCAGCAGGTGATACAAATGTAGAAGGAGATAAAAAGATAGTATATGTTGAGGATATAAACGGAGATATTATAAAGTCAGATTCTGTTTTGAATTTTTATAGAATTAAACTTGAAGAAATGACACAGCTATTTAAAGAAAATAATTTTATAAATTCAACTGAGGGAGGAGCCAATATAAAAGGTACAAAAATAATTCCTCTTAAGGAAGTTCTTAAAAAATTTTGTTTAAATAAGAAAAAAGATTATACTTTGGGTGAAAATATAGGGAAATATGTGAGTAGAGAACAAGTAGTATGTAAGTTAATGGATGCTAAAAAAATAATGAATAAAGTAAAAAAAGAAATAGAAGCATCAATTGATTTATGCAGTGAATTTTTAGAGAAAGAGAATAGGTGGAATAAAACTATAATAGACAACATAAATAGAAAGCTTAGCAAAACTGATAAGCTTATAAACAGTAGCATTGGAGAAATGGAGTTTATGAGGAATTTAATTCTCCCTAATATATACGAATCGAGTATGAATAAAGAATATAAGCAAAAGTATAATGAAACTGAAAAAGAAAAGATAAAACGTGTTTATAAAAAAAACATATTGTTATATAATGGTATTAAAACATCAATAATGGAAGCTGGCCCTGAAATTGAAAAATGTATAAAAAGCTTGAAAGAATCATAAATATGTTTTCTTAAATTAAAGAAAATTTAAATAAATACGATATTATGTATAGAAAATGCTAACTTTAGGAGGATAAAGATGAGCGAAAAAATAGAAGCTTTAAGAACTGCGTTAGAGTATATACCTAAATTAAAAAAGGGAATAAAGGATATTTACGAATCATATGAAAGTGGAGAATATGAAAAGGGGGCAGAAATAATAACTGAAGCGTCAGATGGGTTTCAGTGGATAATAAATCTTATAGCGCTTACAAAAGATGTGCTAAAGGAAGAATTAGACGAAAGTGAACTTACAGAAAAGTTTTCAGAGGTTATAGAAGCCATGGAAAATGAAGACTATATATTAGTAGGTGATTTATTTCAATATGAAGTATACCCTATAATTGAAAACTATGAGAATGTAATAAGTAAAAGTCTTTTAAATTAGGAAAATGTATATGGAAAGAAAACTTGAAATTGTAAAAACCAAGACTGAAAATTATACCATAAAAGTAGACGGTGTATTCATTCACAGCAAATATGATCCTTTAAGGGAAGCAGAAACCTTTGCTATAAAAAATATAGAATTAATTAAAAATTCAAGGTACATTGTTATTTATGGTTTTGGCTTGGGATATCATATTGAGGCTGTGCTTAGGCACATGAACGAAGAAAGTATGCTTGCCGTTTTTGATGCGGATTTAGAAGTTATAAAGGAAGCTAAAAAACAAAGTTTGTATAAAAAACTAATTAAAAATCCTAGGCTTAAATGTTTTTTTGATTATGGTGATGAGTTTTTGAAGGAATTTTCAAAATCTCTTTCGCTAGCTAAAAATATTATTATATATAGACCTTCTCTTAAAGTACTTCCAGAGGAGTTTGGTCATATGGCAAGGTTACTTAAGGGTTATGAGCTTGCTAAAATAGAGATTGAGAAACATGGAAAATTAGCTGAGTATAACTATGATATGAATTTAAAGAAAACCCATAAAAAAATGCAGGATTTTTTAAGCTTTTATAGCTTTGGCTGTGAAAACATAGTTCTTGTTTCTTCAGGGCCATCGCTTGATTATAATATAGAAAGTTTAAAGAAAGTAAGAGATAGAGTAAAAATATTTTGTGCAGGTAGTGCTGCTGAATTTTTAATTAAGAATCATATCATTCCAGACATGATATGTATAATTGATCCTCAAGATATAGTCTATACTCAGCTTCAATCAATTCTAAATAAAAATATACCTCTTTGTTTTTTGTCTTCAGCATGTAGTAGAGTGGTTTCAGAGTGGAGTGGAGAGAAATTTCTATTCTTTAATGATTTTAACGCTGCAAGGGAAAATAACGATGTTGTGGTGGAAACAGGGAAATCTGTAGCTACTGCTATTTTAAGTATAGCTGTACTTAAGAAGCCTAAAAAAGTCATATTCATTGGTCAAGATTTAGCTTACTTAAATGGGAAGTCTCATCACGATAATTATGGAAGTTCACAAAGCAGCGGAATTAAAAAAGTAAGATCTGTTGATGGAGAATACCTTGAAACAAATGAGGGTTTTTTGTATTTTAAGAGTTGGATTGAACAAAAAATAATGAAATCTAAGGATATTGAATTTATAAATTGCAGTAGTGGTGCAGAGATAAAGGGAACAATAGCAAGCAAGCTTATAGATGCTATTAAATAATGAAGTATGCATTCTAAGAGTTTTAAATTACATTTTAATGGGGGTTAAGATATGACTACATCAGAATATATTAAAGAGTATAGGAAAATTAAAAATGACAGTTATAGTAAAACTATAAAAATTGCATATTTACCAGGGTCTACCCTTAGAGGTGTAAAAGAAACTCTAGGGGTTATGTGTGCTTATATGGGTATAAAAGCTCATACGTATATGAGTGAATACAATCAATATAGTCAGCAAATTTTAGATTATAGTAGTGACTTGTACAAATCAAATCCGGATGTAGTAATAATTGCAGTGGATTTAGAAACTGCAATTGGTGATGATTACTTTAAAGGTTTTACAATGGGAAGCGAGGAAAGAATAAAACTAAAGGATAAAATTTTAAAAGAATTTAAATTACTTATAAATACTATAAGAAAAAATTTAAATTGCAGTGTTATTGTACATAATTTTGAAGTGCCGTTTTATTCTCCTATGGGGATTTTGGAAAACAAACAGGAGTTTGGTTTTTCAGAAATGGTTGAAACTATCAATTTGGAATTAAGAAACCAATTTAAAAATGTTGATAGAGTGTATATATTTGATTATGATAAATTTTTAAGCAGAATTGGTAAAGGGATTGAAAGAGATTATAAGATGTACTATCTCGGAGATATGAAGCTTGATATGAAATATGTGCCAGAACTTTGTCGTGAATACATGAATTATGTAAAACCTATTATGTCATCTATAAAGAAATGTTTGGTTTTAGACTTGGATGGAACCCTTTGGGGTGGAGTTGTAGGGGAAGATGGCATTGAAGGGATAAAACTAGGTCCAACGGGGTCAGGAAAGCCTTTTTATGAATTCCAAAAATACATAAAGTCACTTTTTAAAAAGGGAGTAATTTTGGCTGTTAATAGTAAGAATAACTATGATGATGCCATGGAAGTAATAAGAAAACATCCATATATGGTGCTGAGAGAAGAGGATTTTGCAGATTTCGAGATAAACTGGCAGGATAAGGCATCAAATATGAGAGCAATAGCTAAAAAGCTAAACATAGGTATAGATAGCATGGTTTTCATGGACGATGATAAGCTTAATTGTGAAATAGTTAGAGAAAGCTTCAAAGGTGAGGTTAAGGTTGTAAATATGCCTTCGGACCCGTCGCTATATTTAAAGACAATTATGGATATAAGTGATGAATTCAACGTTTTATACTTAACCGATGAAGATAAGAAGAAGGGCCTTATGTATGCTCAAAACAGAAAAAGAGAAGAGTTAAAAGAAGAGATTAATAGTATAGATGAATACTTAAAAGCATTGAATATACGTGCAGAGGTAAAAATAGATGATGAGTTCAATATTTCTAGAGTAGCACAATTAACTCAAAAAACAAACCAATTTAATTTGACAACTAAAAGGTATTTTGAAAATGATATAGAGAATTTTATGAGGGATGAAAATTGTTTAGTTTTGTCTATTTCAGTTAAAGATAAATTTGGAGACAATGGTATTTGCGGGGTAGGCATAATAAAGAAAGAAAATAATATATGGGATATTGATACGCTACTTTTAAGCTGTAGAGTAATGGGGAGAAAAATAGAATATGCCATAATGAATTATATTGAGAGTAAGGCTTTAAATGAAGGGATTAATACCATAAGGGCAAGCTATGTTCCTACAAAAAAGAATATTCCTGTAAAAGATTTGTATGAAAGCATGGGGTTTAAGTGTATAAAAGAAGAAAATGGTACTAAATTTTATGAAAAGACAGCAGGAAATCAAGTTGATAAACCTGAATTTATAGATATAGTTTAATGAAAGGATGAAATATATGGATAAGTTAAAAGCAATATTTGCAGAGGTGCTAGATATAGATATTGAGGATGTTAAAGATAGCACAGAAAGAGATGTTATAGATGAGTGGGATTCTTTTAGTCACTTAATGCTTATAAATGAGCTTGAAAATAGATTGAAAATAAAATTTACAATGGATGAAGTTGAAAGTATTAAGACCTTTAAAGATCTTGAAAAGACTGTAAGTAAGAAATGTTAGAAGGTATGATATATTATGAATTTTCTTTATGAATTTAGCAATAAAAAAATAAGTAGCGAGGACTTTAAACTAGCATTTAAGAAATTAGGAATAAAAGAGGGAGATGTAGTATTTCTTCACAGTGATATAACTGTTTTTGGAAAGCTTATATTAACAGATAGAAAGAAATTTTTTAATGATATACTATCTTCAGTTAAGGATGTAGTTGGAAAAAAAGGTGTAGTTATAATGCCGACTTTTTCTTACAGCTTTTGTAATGGTGAAGTTTTTGATGTGAAGAAAACTAAGGGTACAGTTGGCGCACTAAATGAATTTTTTAGAAAAAGTGAAGATACAGTAAGAACTGTTCAGCCTATTTTCTCTTGCAGCGTATGGGGAGAAAGAAAAAATGAATTTCTAAATATTTCCCTGGATTCCTTCGGACAGGATTCCATTTTTGATAAATTGTTTAAAAGTAATGGTAAACTATTGTTCTTGGGAGCAGATTTTCACTCCTGTACCTATCTTCATTATATAGAGCAGAGTTTTGGTATTCCATATAGATATTTAAAGATTTTTAAGGGAAAGATAAAAGATGGGGAAAATGAATATCTTTCAGAATGTAAATTTTATGTTAGGTATCTAGACAAAAATGTTGTGCTAGAAACTGAAAGGTTAAAGAAGCATCTTTTAGAAGAAAAAATTATGAGTGAAACTTTAGTAGGTGATGGAAGTATTTTATCAGTTGATGCAAGAAAGCTTTATGATGAGGTATTTAAAATGCTTAAGAAGGATATATTTTATTTACTAAGGGAACCTGTGGAAATATAGTTTTAAAGCTTGTGTATATTTATTTTCCTAAGACTTTAGGAGGTAGGACAATGAATGAGATTACAAAAAATTCTATAGAAAAATCAAAAAAAGAAAATTTAGAAGTAAATTATGTTATAGAGAAAAGTAAAGACAACAAAAATGTATTAAAAGTAATTAAGGATGGAAAAAGTATGTATATGGGAAGCAAATATAATGCTTCTCGTGACATAGAAGATATATTTAACAAAATAGAAGATGGTCACAAAGACATAGCAGTTATTTTTGGTCTTGGTTCTGGAGAGTACATAAAACATATTTTACATATGAATAATAAATTAAAGAAGATTGTAGTAATTGAACCAGATTTCAATACTATAAAGGCTTTTACATTTACAGAATATTTTAATGAAATAGTAAACGATAAAAGATTTTACTTATGTCCTTTATTGAAGGATGAATTTTTTGTGAGTCTATCCAGCATATTAAAGGAAAACGAAGTGAGTGAAATAAATTATATTGTATTCCCAAATTACAATAGAATTTACGGTGATGAACTAAAATATTGTACCGAAATACTTCAGCATTATATAGACATATCTTTAAGTAATAAGGGCACTAATGAAAAGTTTTCTAAGTTGTGGTTTCAATGTTATGTTAAAAATTTAAGATACATAGTCAAAAGTACTCCAGTATACTATTTAAATAATTTATTTAAAGGTCTTCCTGCTGTAATTGTATCGGCTGGACCATCCCTTGAGAAAAATATATCTTATTTGAAAGAGTACCAAAATAAATGCGTAATAATTTCTGGAGGAAGAACATTAAAGCCTTTATTAGAACTTGGTATATCACCAGATTTTGTATGCATTATAGATCCAGCGGATATAGCCTATCAGCAGATTAAAGATTATGACTACAGCAGATTTCCTCTTGTATATTTTGAAAAAACAAATTGGAGGGTAGTAGAAAATCACAAAGGAAATAAGATAATAAATTCTTATGATGAAAATTTAAAGAGGTTACTTGGAACTGATGTTGGAGCACTTGACCATGGAGGTTCGGTTGCTCATAATTGTTTAGGCCTTGCAGTTAAACTTGGTTGTAATCCAATAATAATGATAGGTCAGGATTTTGCATATACAAATGATAAAACTCATGCAGGTATAGCTAGCTTAGAAAGTGAAATAGAGAGCAGTGAAGAGTTAGAGAATGAAATGTATGTTAAAGATGTATTTGGGGAAATGGTTAAAACGGATAGTGTTCTAAATATGTATAGAAAGACCATGGAAGAGATGATAAAAATTTATAGTGATAGAGAATACATAAATTGTACAGAAGGCGGGGCATACATAGAAGGAACAAAAATAGGGGAGTTAAAAAAAGTTCTTCATAATCACTGTAAATCAATTTTAAATAAAGATATATCAAGTGTATTTTTAAAAAGTAATAATGTTAAGGTAAGTGGTGTAATAAAAGAGTTAAAGAATACACTTAAAGAAGGCGAAAAAATAATTGAAAGCATAAAAGATATCAATAAAGAAGATAAAGGATATGAGAAAATTAGAAGTTATATTGAAAAGCATTTCCTTTTAAATTATGTGTGTGAAATAGGAGATGAAAACAAAAAAGACTATAGCAAATTATCTGAAGAATTGATGGAAGATTTAAAAATTATAGAAGATACTATTGAATTTATAAAATGACCGGGAGTGGTTTAACATGGAAGAAATAAATAAGTATATACAAAACAGTAGTGAGACTGGAGGAGAAATATATAATCTTATAGAAGAACTTTTTCCAATATGCAGGAGTATAACTGGAAATGGTGTCAGAAAAACTATGGATATTATAAGAAAGCATATACCTTTAGAAATACATGAAGTAAAGTCTGGAACAAAAGTGTTTGATTGGACGGTACCTAAGGAGTGGAATATAAAAGACGCTTATGTAAGAAATTCCAAAGGGGAAAAGGTAATTGACTTTAAAGAAAATAATCTTCATGTTATGAGTTATAGTGTTCCGGTACATAAAACTATGACACTTGATGAACTTAAACCTTATCTTCATACTATTCCAGGCAATAAAGATAGAATACCGTATTTAACATCTTATTATAAAGAAAATTGGGGTTTTTCGTTGACACAAAATAAATTTGATGAACTTTGTGATGACGATTATGAGGTGGTAATAGATTCGTCACTTGAAGATGGAAGTCTTACCTATGGTGAATACTATATTAGAGGTGAACTGGAAGAAGAGATACTATTAACAACCTATACCTGTCATCCATCTATGTGCAATGATAACCTAAGTGGTGTTGCTCTTATTACTTTTATAGCAAAAGCCTTAAGCAAGCTTAAGACAAAATATTCCTATAGATTTTTGTTTGCACCAGAAACTATAGGATCTATAACATGGCTTAGCAGAAATGAAGATAAGCTTAAAAATATAAAGATGGGTTTGGTTGCAACTTGTGTTGGTGATGCTGGAATAAAAAATTATAAAAGAACTAAATTTGGTGATGCTGAAATAGATAAAATAGTAGAGAAGGTTTTAATGCATTGTGGAAGTGAGTATTATGTAGCAGATTTCTTTCCATGGGGAAGTGATGAAAGGCAGTTTTCATCTCCAGGAATAAATTTGCCAGTAGGGTCTTTAATGAGATCATGCTATGGCTTTGATGGATATCATACATCAGCAGATAATCTTTGTTATATGAATAAAGATGGGCTGGCAGATTCTTATAAAACTTATCTTGAAGTTATATATACAATTGAAAATAATAGAACATATTTAAATCTAAATCCAAAGTGTGAACCTCAGCTCGGAAAGAGAGGGATTTACAGAATGATTGGAGGAGGAAGCGACTATCCTTTCGATGAATTTGCAATGTTTTGGGTATTAAATATGAGCGATGGAAAAAATTCATTACTAGATATAGCCTATAAATCAGGCATGGAGTTTAGGAGAATAAAATATGCTGCAGACGCTCTTTATAGGGTAGAACTTCTGAAATTGGTATAGAATACAAAGGAGGTATTGAAAATGGGATACTTTACAGGAAAAAATGTATTAATAGTTGGAGGAACAGGAACCATAGGGCATGGACTTATCAATGAACTTTTGAAAGAAAATCCAAAAGTAATAAGAATATTTAGCAGAGACGAGTATAAACAATTCTTAATGCAGAATGAATTTAGAGGGATTGCAGAAAAATTTAGATTTTTGATAGGTGATGTTAGAGATTATGATAGAGTAGAGAGGGCAATGAACGGCATTGATGTGGTATTTAACCTTGCTGCTATGAAACATGTACCAGCTTGCGAGTATAATCCAGAAGAAGCTATAAGAACTAATATAACAGGTATGGAGAATGTTATAAAAGCAGCAACATATCATAATGTGGAGTGTGTTGTTTTCACAAGTTCAGATAAAGCAATAAATCCTACTAATTCTTATGGAGCAACTAAGCTTTTAGCTGAAAAATTAGTGCAGGCAGCTAATTATAGTAAGGGAAATGTCAGAACAAAGTTTGTTGCAGTTAGATTTGGTAATGTAATGGGATCGAGAGGATCAGTAATACCCCTATTTAAAAAGCAAATTGAAGAGAATGCGGTTATAACAGTAACAGATCCTACTATGAGTAGATTTATGATGACATTAAGTCAAGCTGTAAAGCTTATAATGACAGCAGCAAAAGAGGCAACTGGAGGAGAGGTTTTCATACTTAAAATGCCTGTCATAAAGCTTATTGATTTGGCTAAGGTTGTAGTAGAAGAAACCTCAAGAAAATTGGATATAAATCCTGAAAGAATAAAAATAAAAGAAATAGGCTTGAGAGCAGGAGAAAGATGCTACGAGGAACTTATGACAAGAGAAGAATCTGTAAATGCGTATGATTTAGGGCATTCTTACGTTGTAATTCCATCAAGCTTTTATATAACAGATTATAAGTCTAAATATAGTAAATATAAGAAAGCAGAAATTGGAAGCTATAATTCCTCTAGTATTGAACCTATTACATTAGATGAAGTAAGACAACTTTTGAAAAACTGTGGACTTCTTTAATAGAGGTGATTTTGTGAACATTATTTTTGAGAAGGCTAAAAATGGCAATACTACTTGCAAAATTGAGGAAAGTAATAAAGCAAAATATCTTTATTCAAAATATTCTCCTGAGAAAGTAAGTATTAAAAAGAATTTCAATAGTAATAGTCTAATCATATTTGGATTAGGTCTTGGGTATGAGCTAAAGGAAATTTTAGATACATATTCAGGTGAAATATATGTTATAGAATGTGAAAAAAGTTTTGTTGAAGAAACAATGAGAAACAAAGCTACAGATCAGATTTTAGATAAAGAGAATGTACACCTGTATATAGGTGAACAATATAAGGATATTTGTAAAATAGAAAATTATTGTATTTTTTATAATGATAAAGTAACTGATTTGTATAAGGAATTTTATTATGAGGTGTTTAATTTTATACAGAATAAAAATAGAGACATAAAAAGTAAGAAAATAATGGTTTTTGACCATGTTACTATAGCGAGAGATTGTATGGAGGCATTTGAAAAGCTTGGATACAAGGTTATCAGACTTAAAAATATTAGAGAATATAAAGTTGAGGAGATTTTTAACTTCATAAGAGAATATCTGCCTGACTATGTTTTTACCATAAATTTTATATCAGCACTGTCAAATGTTTGCAGCAGTATAGGTGTAAAATATATATCCTGGACAGTAGACATACCTGATTATAGTTTTTATAAGGAAGAAGTTTTTAATAGTGTAAATTATCTGTTTCATTTTGATGAGGGAATAATCTCTGAAATAAAGAATCTTGGTGTGAAGAATGCGTATTATCTTCCTCAAGCGGCCAATACAAATAGACTTGATAATGTAAAGGCAGATGATAATGCTTTTCTAAAATACTCATGTGATGCAAGTTTTGTTGGAAATACCATAATGAAAAATGAATTTAATTCTATAGCAAATGATCTTAAAGATGAAGAGCTCAATACGATAGATGCTATTTTTAACTTACAGAAAAAATGTTTAAATCAGAATAAGATAGATGAAAATTTAAATGATGATTTAGTAGAAAAACTGAAAAAATTTTTTAGTAAGGAAAAAATGCCGCTTATGTCAGATAGAAGATTCATGTACTTTATATTGTCTAGAAAATTTGATGAACTTCAAAGAATAGGCATGGCAAAAGTGATTTCCGAAAAATTTGATTTTAAGGTTTATGGAGATTCATTGTGGGGAAGAGTATTTCATGATAACAAAGTTTACATTGGAAATGCAGAGCACTACTTAGAAATGCCTCTTGTATTTAAATTTTCAAAAGTAAATATAAACCTAATAAGATCTAGTTTTGAGTCAGGGCTTCCAATGAGAGTATTTGATATTATGGGAAGTAAAGGTTTTATGGCAAGCAGCTATAAAAAGGATTTAGAAAAATTTTTTGTAGATGGTAAGGACATGGTTGTATACAGGGATTTTAAGGACCTTAGTGATATAATTAAATATTATATATGCCATGAAGATGAAAGAGTGAGAATAGCTGAAAGCGGGTATGAAAAGGTAAAAAAATATCATAATTATGAAGTTCGATTAAAAGACATGATGAACATTGTTGAGAAAAATTCTTATAAGTAGGAGGCTTTAGAGTGAAAGTACACCATATAGGGTATGCTGTAAAGAATATAGATTCGGCACTTAAAAAGTTTAAAAGACTTGGATATGTTGAAGAGAGCGAAGTTGTCAGAGATGAAGTTAGAAAGGTGTATATACAATTTGTTATAAATGGTGGGTACAGGGTTGAACTAGTAGCTCCAGATGGAGAAGATTCACCAATCAATAAAACAATAAAAAAAGGAAGTACACCTTATCATATATGTTATGAAGTTGAGGACATACAAAAGTCTATTGAAGAAATGTCACAAATAGGATATACTCTTTTCAAAAAAGCAGAAATAGCTCCAGCCATTGATAATCGAAAGGTAGCCTTTCTATTTTCAACAGATATAGGGTTGATAGAATTATTAGAAAAGTAGGAGGCGTTTAAAATAATAAAGGCGGTTGTATTTGATTTAGATGATACTTTATATAACGAGATGGATTTTGTAAAGGAAGGTTTTAGGTGTGTTGCAACCTATATTTCAAATAAATACAATATGGATAAAGATAAACTTTTAAGTGAAATATTAGATATATTAAAAGCATATGGAAGAGGAAAGATATTTAATATTATTTGTGATAGGTATAAATTTAATGAAGATGTAGAAAGGCTAGTTGAAATATATAGGAATAGTAAGTCAAGGCTTACAGTTTACTCTGATGCTAAAGAAATATTAGATTGTTTTAAAGATAAATATAAACTGGGAATAATAACAGATGGAAAGGCATCAGTACAGTGGAACAAAATAAATAGTTTGGGAATCAAAAATTACTTTGATAAAATAATAGTAACAGATGATTTTGGATTTGAGTTCTGGAAGCCAAATGAGTTTGCTTTTAAAGAAATAATAAAAGCTCTTAAATGTGAGGCAAAAGAGGCTGTTTATGTTGGTGATAATCCTAACAAAGATTTTATAGGTGCAAGGAAGGTAGGGTTATATACTATAAGAATAATAAGAGAATTTGGTGACAATATGAGTTTAAATGCTAAAAAGGGATATGAAGCAGATACTTCTATTAAGAGTCTGCTGGAGCTTCCTAATATAATTAAGAATATATAGAGGGTGATAGTATGGGAAAAATCTTTTGCATAGTACAAGCTAGAATGGGTTCAGAAAGGCTTCAGGGAAAAGTTATAAAACCTATCTTAAAAAAGCCAATGGTTATATATACTCTTGATAGATTAAAGAAATCAAAATACATAGATAAAATTGTCCTTGCAACTTCATCGATGGAAAGGGAAACTCCTCTTGTTGAAAGCTGTGAAGAATATGGATATGATGTATTTAAAGGTTCAGAGGCAAATGTTTTAAAAAGGTACGAACAAGCAGCGGAAAAATACGGAGCGAATATTGAGGACGCAGTAATAAGGGTTACAGGAGATTGTCCTTTAATTGATCCTATAATAGTTGATAATGTAGTGACTAAGTTTTTAAGCAGTGATTACGATTATGTAAGGTTAGATGTTCCTAATACCTTTGTAAGGGGCTTTGATGTTGAAATCTTTTCAATGAAGGCACTTAAAACAGTAAATAGCTTAATAAATGGAGGGAAAATTCCAAAAGAAGAGGCAGACATGTATAAAGAACATGTAACGCTTTATATGTATAAGCATCCTAATGAATTTAAGGTTGGTTACGTAAAAGGAGACGAGTTTTATTCAAAGGATTATAGACTTTGTGTTGATACTAAAGAGGACTTTGAGTTAGTTAAAAATATATACGAGCATTTTAACGATGAATTTGTTTCTTCAAAAAATGTAATTAATTACCTTGATAGAAATAGTGAAATAGCACAAATTAATAATGATATAAAACAAAAAGAAGTTTAAATAGGAGAGTTTGAAATGAACATACTTTTGACAGCTGTTGGAAAGAGAGTACAGCTTATAAAATGTTTGAAAGAAAATGCAAAAATATATGGGTGTGATATTTCAAGTTTAGCGCCGGCATCTAAATTTGTGGATGGTTTTTATAAGGTAAAAAAATATAACGAGCCGGGATATATTGAAGATATTATAAGAATATGCAGAAATGAAAATATAGATTTTCTTATTCCTCTTTTTGAAAGGGAATTTCTAGATCTTTGTTCATATAGACAGGAGCTTAAAAAAGTTGGCACAGAGCTTCTATTAAGCGGAAAAACTATAATTGAGATTTGCAACGATAAGTGGAAATCCTATGAATTTTTTAAAGAAAATCAAGTAAAGTGTCCTATCACATATTTAAGAGATGAAATTCCAAGTGTAATAGAATATCCACTTATTGTAAAACCATTTGATGGTATGGGCAGCAGCAGTGTATTTAAGGTTAACAATAAAAGGCAGCTGGAATTTTTCCTTGAATACGTTGAAAATCCTGTAGTTCAGCAGTTTATAGAAGGGAAGGAATATACTATAGATACCCTTTGTGATCTTAAAGGAAATGTTATATTTGCAATACCAAGAGAAAGGTTAGAAGTACGTTCAGGTGAAGTTTCTAAAAGTAGAACGGTAAAGAATGAAAAAATTATAGAAGCAGTTAAGGATTTATGCAGTAAGCTCCAAAACACAGCTTCAAGAAATGGGGAAAATTTAATTGGACCACTTACTATACAATGTATTGTGGATAATCTAGGGGAGATATATTTTATAGAAATAAATCCTCGTTTTGGAGGAGGAGTACCGCTTTCCTTTAAAGCAGGAGGAGATTATGGAAGATATTTAAAAGATATTAGTAATGATTTAAAGGTAGAGCCGCTAGATGATTTTGAGGAGTTAACCATGTTAAGGTACGATGATGCTGTATATGTTTGAAAAATAGGGGAGTTGAAAACAATGCTGCTTGGCAGTGTTTAATATTATGAAAAATATATTATTGTGTTTTATTGAAGAAACAAAGGATGAAAAGTTTAATGCTTGTATTCAGAGTTTTGAAAAGGATGGTTTTGAGATACATGTTTTCAATGGTATAAATGAAAATAGTATAAAACCTCATAATGTTTTAAATGTTATGGATGTTTTCTTTGAAGATGATAT
This sequence comes from Clostridium acetobutylicum ATCC 824, assembly GCF_000008765.1. Lineage (NCBI taxonomy): Bacteria > Bacillati > Bacillota > Clostridia > Eubacteriales > Clostridiaceae > Clostridium > Clostridium acetobutylicum. The sequence continues at coordinate 2,281,822 of NC_003030.1, read as the reverse complement.
TGAAGAAAACAGGTTTTATTTTTTATCCAATATAAAAGAACTTTTTATTTTAACATATAAATTATATAATAGGGTTTTCTCTAATTTTATATATTATGAAAGCAGTGAAGCTCGTTATAATGTTCAATTAGATGAGATATATTTAAATCTGCTTATAAATAAAAAAATAGATTATAAAATTTCAAAAAATATTTTCATAACTTCTAATGAAAATCCATTTATTGATGATATTTGTGGAGAAAATGTAAAAAAATTAGAGGATACAAAAGAAATATTAATAGAGGCCAAAGAAGATAAATTCCAAAGATATTACTATTTCAAGGATAAGTACTATATGTTTGAACCCTATGATGGAGAGAAGAACATAATAAGGTTAGATAATGGCAGTAAAAATGAAAAAATTAATTACTATAATACTATATTTATAAATAGCAATTTTGCTTTGGATAAATTTATAGAAGCTTTAAAAAATATATCGAAGTCAACAAAATGTTTTATGGAAAACTATGAGGCTTTTTTTAAGCTTGCGACTGATATAAAAGATGAGTATTTTAAGCTTAAACACTTTCAAAAAAAGTTCTATATAAAGCAATTAGAAAGTCTAACAGTATCCTTTGATGAATATGTTTACATTTTTGCTAATTCAATTATAATGAGAATGAATAGAAGTAATACCTATATAAATAATATATTGAAATGCGCTATTAATAGTAGAAAGCTTTCTTGTAACGAAAAATATTTTATTTTTTATCAACTTATTAGGCTTGAGTTTTTAAATGAAAGTAAAGGGGATAGTACTACATCAATTTTATTAAGAAAATTATATAGCAATATTTTAAGGGGATTTAAAGAAATAATTCCTTATAAGCTAAAACGCATTTATAAAAATGAGAGAAATAAAGATTTTGTAATAGTTACGGTTTCACAATTTCTTTCTTTAGGGCATGGACCAACAAAAACGGCGTTGGACAGATGCTATACATTAATAAAATCAATGAATAAAAGAGCTATACTAATAAATACTAAGGATATGCTTACTTATAAAGGTGTTATTCCGTTCTATGATATAAGCCCACCTAATATATTAAATGAGTATGATGGTGATAAGGAATTTCAGTATAAAGACTGTAAAATGAAGTTTTATCAATGTAGGGGCATAATGCCAGATTTGAACGAAATTATAAATATAATAGATTTTGTAAATAAAGAAAAGCCGTATTTTATTTTAAATATAGGAGGAGGAAACATAATATCTGATTTATGCAGCAAAATAGTTCCTGTAATAACTGAAGCAACAGTGATGGGGATACCAATAACTGAATCACAGTTCGCATTAATGGGAAAAAGGAAAACTGAAGAGGATATAAATCTTTTAAAGGTGCTTGGTAAAACTAATGAGCATGCTATAGAAAGTAATTTTACATTTGCATTTAAAGAGCAAAGTAAACATTATACTAGAGAAGATTTGAAGCTTCCACAGGATAAATTTCTAATTTTAATTGTAGGAGTAAGATTGGATTTAGAGATTACTGAAGAGTTTATTGACGCTTTAAAAGATGCAGTTAATTATGGAGGACATTTTGTGTTTGCAGGATATTTCAGTAAGTATTATGAAATTATCAAAAGAAATCAGTTGTTTTCTAAGCACTCTACATTTTTAGGCTTTCAAGAAGATATGCTTGCTGTGTGCGAAGTATGTGATTTATATGTAAATCCACCAAGGGTAGGCGGACAAACATCGGCAGCGGAGGCTATGTATAAGGGACTTCCAGTGATTTCGTTAAACTATGGAGACACCGCTGTGTGCGCAGGAGAAGAATTTTGCTCTTCAAATTTAAAAGAAATGGCCGATAATTTAGTAAAATTCATAAAAGATAAAAATTACTATAAGCTCATGTCTGAAAAAGCAAAAAATAGAGCAAACATGCTTTTAGATACACAAGCAGAACTTAAAAGAAACTTAGAAATTATAGAAAATAGTAAGCTGTTTTTTTAAAAGCTAAAGGAGGGAAAAAATGAATAAAGTCATAGACATTGGAGGAAAAAAAATAGGTGAAGGACAAAGAACTTTTATAATAGCAGAAATGTCTGCAAATCATAATCAGGATTTTGATAGAGCGGTAGAAATAATAAAAGCAGCTAAAAGGTCAGGAGCAGATGCTATAAAGCTTCAAACCTATACACCTGATACTATAACATTTGATTCAGATAATGAGTATTTTCAAATAAAGCAGGGAACCATATGGGACGGTACAACCCTTCACAAACTTTATGAAGAGGCATATACACCATGGCAGTGGCAACCTAAGTTAAAAGAGATAGCTGAAGAAGAGGGACTTATATGTTTTTCATCTCCTTTTGATAATACTTCTGTAGATTTTTTAGAAAAAATGGAGGTGCCAGCTTACAAGGTAGCTTCATTTGAGCTTACGGATATACCGTTTATTGAATATATAGCTTCAAAGGGTAAACCTGTTATAATGTCAACAGGAATTGCAGAAATGGGGGAAATTTACGAAGCTGTGGCCGCCTGCAGAAGGCAAGGAAATGAAAATGTTATACTGCTAAAGTGCAGCAGCTCATACCCATCTCCGTTAGAGGATATTAATCTTAAGACTATTCCCAATATGAGAGAAGCATTTAACTGCAGCGTAGGATTATCTGATCATACTATGGGATATTCTGTTGCTACAGCAGCTGTTGCATTAGGAGCAACTGTAATAGAAAAGCATTTTACACTTAAAAGAAGTGATGGAGGACCAGATTCTGCTTTCTCAATGGAGCCAGAAGAGTTTTCAGCCATGGTTAAAAGCATAAGGGAAGTAGAAAAGGCTTTAGGAAAAGTCACATATGAACTTACAGAAAAACAAAAAAACAGCAGACAACATTCAAGGTCTTTGTTTGTTGTAAAAGATATAAAAAAAGGCGAGACATTTACAAAAGAAAATGTTAAGAGTATAAGACCAGCATTTGGATTAAAAACAAAGTATATAGAAGAGGTAATTGGGAAAAAGGCCAGAGTAGATGTTAAAAAGGGTACACCTTTGGACTGGAACTTACTAGAATAATAATTAAAAAGGTGTGGTATAATTGAGGATTTTAATCAGAGCCGATGGAGGCAGGGATATAGGTATGGGTCATATTATGAGAACCCTTACCTTAGCAAGAGAACTTAATAAATATTTTGAGGTTATATATGTTTGTAAAACTGAAAATGAGGACAGGAAGACTAGTGTTAATGGAAAATATGCAAAGGGTATCCACAAAATTTTATCCAGTGGATTTAAGGTAAAGATTGTAAGAGAAAATAATATGGTGGAAGATTTATACGAAATTAAAGGCGATATATTAATAACGGACAGTTATGATGTAAATGAAGAATATTTTAAAAAAACTAGTGAAATGTTTCATAAGACCATATACATAGATGATATGTGCCTTTACGATTTTAAAGATGTTGACATGATTATAAATCAAAATATAAATGCTGATAATTTAAAGTATGATGCAGCAGGTAATAAGTCACTTCTTTTAGGGTGTAGATACGTAATGCTGAGAGATGAATTTAAAGATTTAGGAGCAAAAATAATAAGAAGAAAAGTTCGTGATGTAATGATTACAACCGGAGGTGCAGATCCATTTTTGTTGACGCTTAAGCTCCTTTATTATTTGAAACAGGAAAATTACAATTTTCATGTAGTTGTTGGTTCCTCTTTTGATGACATTTATGTAGAGAAATTAAAAACCTATGAGGAGTTAAAAAATATAAATTTTTATTATAATGCAAATATGAAGGAATTAATGAAAAAATGTGATGCATGTATATCAGCTGCAGGAAGTACACTATATGAGCTTTGTAGCGTAGGTGTTCCGTCTCTTTCGATTACGGTAGCTGAAAATCAAAGCAAGGCAGCAGAAAAATTTGATGCTCTTAAGATAATAAAAAATCTTGGTTGGCACAATGAATTAACAAGAGAAAAGGTACTAGAAGAAATAAATAGTTTAAGTAATGATTATAATAGAAGAAAAAATGTTTCCATGACTTCTCAATCGATTATTGATGGCATGGGAACTCAAAGAATAGTTGAGAAAATACTAGATATGGTGTAGGTACACAGTTTAATAGAGTCTAAATATAAAATCCACTGGTTTCACCAGTGGATTTTATATTACAAGTAAAAAATGGATTATTTAAATGTATAAGATTTTATTTCTCGCGAATAAAATCTTCTTCACCACAAAGCATTTTTAAAATATCACACGATTTTTCTAACCAACTCATATCCATTGTATATTGTTCCAAATTACTGTTTGATGTTCGCGCAGCATAATTTATGCACCTCCAAATGTAACGAGGAAAAAATGCAACTGATTTATATTTCATAGGCTTAGGATGAAAACAAACTTTATTTTTGTATGGTAAATTATCAAATCTTTTTACAAGTTTCTCATTATCGTCTTTTATCAACATTTTTACGAATAGATTTTTTTTATTTATTCTAGTTTTTCTTTCATCCCAATCGTTTTTTGCCTCTGCAAATGAAGCTTGATGGTTAAAGTTTAATATAATTTTGTTATCTCCTGTGCCTAAAGAACCTTTTGGCATAGTACATGAATATACGTTTCCTTCCTGCTCAACCTTTAATTCTTGTTCTAAATAGTAATCCATATTTTCTAAAAATTTTATATAATCATCGTTATGTATATAAAAATTAATAAAAGGAGAATTAAATTTAAATCCTAAATAGCTGCTTACAAGCCCTCCCCAACAGTCATCAGATATTATAGTAATGGGGTTTTCAATTAGTTTGCAATATCTTTTAAAATCAAAATTAGAAATGAAAAAAAACTTACCGTTTAATATTTTCCTTTCTGGTATGCCTAGTTCAAGAGCCTCATTTTTAATATCTGAGTATCTTTCTTTATTGAATATTATTATATAGTCAAATTCATAATTTGATATTTCTGTTTTATCTATTACTTCCTTTCCGTCAATATATTTAGCGTATTTATCTTTTGATATTAGTGCTTCAATGGATAAATTTCCTTTTGATATTTCAAATAATAGTTTGTCGTATGCCAATGTGTATTCATCATTAACTCCCCAAATTAAGCATTTGTACATTTTATCTCCTCCTACTTACAAAACTATTAATATTATCGAATAAATTTAATATATAATTATAGTATACGTGAAATAAACTTATGAATACTATAGAATAATTTTACATATAATCGTTAAATGAAATAAAATATTACTATTTAGATTAAAGCTTAAAATTTTATATGAAAGTGCAGTGAAAGGATTTGAAAGTAAAGGTAAATTAAGTTGCAAATCTTGCTGTATTTGAAATGGCAATGAGTAATTATAAGGAAAATATAAAATACGAAGGATATGATAGAAGCTATGAACCCGAGATAGGGTAAATAGTATTGATGTTAGAGTATAGAATTAAAAAGTTATTCCATTAATATAAAAAGTGGTGCTGCTCTAAGATTAGTGCAATACCACTTTTGTTTACATATATAATAGTTTATTTCTCACGAATAAAATCATCTTCACCACAAAGCATTTTTAAAATATCACATGATTTTTGTAACCAATTTGTATCCATCACAAAATAAACTAAGTCGTAATTCGATGTTTTTCTAGCCATATTTTTGCATTTCCAAATGTAACGAGGACAGAATACAATGGATTTATACTTCATAGGTCTAGGATAAAAACAAACTTTATTTTTATATGGTAAATTATCAAACCTTTTTACGAGTTCTTCATTATTTGCCGGTAGAGTCATTTTTATAAATAAATTTTTTCTATTTATTCTTTTTTTTCTTCTTTCCCAATCATTTTTTGCCTCTTCGAATGATGCATTATGATTAAAATTTATTATAATTTTGTTATCACCTGAGCCTAATGAGCCTTTGGGTATATCACATGAGTAGACATCTCCCTCATCGTCAACTTGTAATTCTTGATCTAAGTAATAATCCATATTCTCTAAAAATTTCATATAATCATCAAGTTCTAAGAATAAATTAATGAATGGTGAATTAAACTTTAATCCTAGATGATTACTTATTTTTCCACCCCAACAATTATTAGAAATAATAGTAATAGGGTTTTCGATTAATTTGCAGTATCTTTTAAAATCAAAATTAGAAGTAAAAAAAACCTTACCATTTAGTATTTTTCTTTCTGGTATACCTAGTTCAAGGGCCTCATTTTTAATATCTGAGTATCTCTCCTTATTAAAGATTATTATGTAGTCAAATTGATAATTTGATATTTCTGTTTTATCTATTACCTTCTTTCCGTCAATATATTCGGCGTATTTATCCTTTGATATTAGTGCTTCGATGGATAAATTTTTCTTTAATATTTCAAATAACAGTTTATCATACGCCATAGTGTATTCATCACTAACTCCCCAAATTAAACATTTATACATTGAATCTCCTCCTAAGTACAAAACTATTAATATTATCGAATAATTCAAACATATGATTATAGCATATGTGAAACAATTTGATTATAAAGATAAAATATGTTATAACGATAATTAAATTGTATAAGGAGGGATTTTATGGATATAGCGCTTTTGGCAACAATTAATAGTAATGAAAAGGTAAATGAAGCTGCAAATCTTGCTGTATTTAAAATGGCAATGAATAATTGTAAACAAAATGGAGAAAATACGGCAGATATGATAGAAGCTATGGATCCTAATAGGGGAAATAATATCGATATTAGAGTTTAACAACTAGCAAATTATTGTTATGGTATGCTAATGAAATATATTTTTATTAGCATGCTATGCTTAAGTTTCATATAGTAACTTGAGTCATAAATACTATATTATATATGGGTGCATGGATAATAGATATAATATGTAGAAATAAAAAAGATTCCAGATATAAATATAAACAATGATATTTTCACATGTTATGATTATGAAAAGAACAAACCTCTTATATTTAGCACAAAGTAACAGGTAAGAGATTTATATATTAAAAAGAAAAAAGCTAAGTTAAATAGCAATTATAATATATATATACGGATATCAATAATGGAAAGGAATAAGATGAACATAAAATTTTTATTGGTATGCATGTGTATAATGGTGAAAGCGTATAAAGTATGCTATAGAATCAATTATCAGGCGAACATATCAGAACTGGAGTCTTTTTATATCAGATAATAATTTTACTGATTCAACATATCAAAATAGAGAGATTTTATTTTAAAATATTTGATGAGGTTATGCAGGCTGTATATTACCGTAACTATATTGGAAAATAAAATACTTGAGCTTGAAAAAATTGAAGATAGATTTGAGAAACTAATTAGAGATAAAAAGGATATATTATATACTGATAGATTTTTTAATGTAATATTGTCTGAGAGTGATAGAGAATATGCATGTAATTATGATTATACATATAATTTACTGAAAAGCACATGGTATCCAGTTTTTAAAAGTAAAATAAACATGTTAAATGGTAAGTTAGGTCAGTATAAAAATCAAAAAAATAAATAATAAGGAAGCTGCTTATGACAAATTAAGGTGTCATAAGCAGCTTTTTTATTATTTATTTTACAGTCTATGAAAATGTAGAAGAGATATATAAATAAATTTTAGTAGCAATAACGTATATATAAAATTCATAATGTCCTAACTAAGAAAAAAGTTTTAAAATGCAGAAAAAAATACGCAATTTAAATTTTATAATAAATAAATACTAATTTGAAAATAATATTAACGCAAATAAATAAATTTATAAAGCTTAACTAAGGAGGAATTGATTTGAAAAAAGCTATTATAACCGGAATAACTGGGCAGGATGGGTCTTATTTAACAGAGTTTTTATTAAAAAAGGGTTATGAGGTTCATGGGATAATAAGACGTGCCAGCTCTTTTAATACCAAAAGAATAGATTATTTGTTTGAAGATCCAAAGATAGGTAATAAGTTATTATTTCTTCACCATGGAGATTTAACAGATTCAAGTAATATTAACAGGCTATTAGAGAAGGTTCAGCCAACTGAAATATACAATTTAGCTGCTCAAAGCCATGTTCAAGTTTCATTTGAGGTTCCTGAGTATACAGTAGAAACTGATGCAGTAGGGACTTTAAGATTTTTAGATGCCATAAAGGAATTAGGAATTAAGTGTAAGTTTTATCAAGCGTCTACATCAGAACTTTTTGGTGGAATGCCAGGAACAGCGCCTCAAAGTGAAAAAACTCCATTTTATCCTAGAAGCCCGTATGCAGCAGCTAAGCTTTATGCATATTGGATTACTGTAAATTATAGGGAAGCATATGGTATTTTCGCTTGCAATGGTGTTCTTTTTAATCATGAATCCCCAAGAAGAGGAGAAACTTTTGTAACAAGAAAGATAACTAGGGCGATTGCAAATATTATAGAAGGAAACCAAGATAAAGTTTCACTGGGAAACTTAAATGCTAAACGTGACTGGGGATATGCAGGTGATTATGTAGAAGCTATGTGGTTAATGCTTCAGAAAGACACACCTAAAGATTATGTAATTGCAACAGGGGAAACTCATACTGTACGTGAATTTGTAGAAAAAGCCTTTAAATTTGCAGGAATAAAGATAAAATGGATTGGGCAGGGAATTGAGGAAAAGGGAATAGACTTAAAAACAGGTAAAACACTTGTGGATGTAAACCCTAGATATTTCAGGCCAACTGAGGTTGAACTTCTTTTAGGAGATCCATCAATGGCTGAAAGGGAACTTGGGTGGAGGCGCAAAGTGAATTTTGAGGAACTTGTTTACATGATGGTTGAGGAGGACTTGAAGAAAACACGTATAACTAATGTAGATAGGGTGAGAGAACTGTTAACATAAGGAAGGAGCATAATATGAAGGAAGATAGCAAAATATATATAGCAGGTCATACTGGTTTTGTTGGTTCTGCCATATTAAGAAATTTAGAGCGTAGAGGATATAAAAATGTTGTAGTGAGAACTCATAAAGAACTTGATTTGATGCACCAAGAAAGTGTTAAGAAGTTCCTTGAAGAAGAAAAGCCTGATTATGTAGTATTATCAGCTGCAAAGGTTGGTGGAATACAAGCGAATATTTCGAATCCTGTGGACTTTCTTATGGATAACCTAATAATAGAATATAATGTGATAAAAAATTCTTTTGAGGTAGGAATTGAAAATTTACTATTTTTAGGGAGTTCTTGTATATATCCTAAAGAAGCACCACAGCCTTTGAAAGAAGAATATCTGCTTTCAGGATATTTGGAGCCAACTAATGAAGGTTATGCTATAGCTAAGATATCAGGGCTAAAGATGTGCGAATATTATAGTAAGCAGTATGGATTAAATTACATAAGTGCTATGCCTTCAAATTTGTATGGTATGAGAGATAATTTTGATTTGAAAACTTCTCATGTTATGGCGGCATTAATAAGAAGGTTTCATGAGGCAAAGGTTTCCGGGTCTCAGGAAATATCCATATGGGGAAGTGGAGAACAGTATAGAGAATTTACATATATAGAGGATTTGGCTGATGGAATTATTTTTCTGATGGAACATGGCGAAAAAGTGAAGGGTTTTTTAAATATAGGTTGTGGCAAGGATATTAAAATAAAAGATTTAGCTTATAAAATAAAAGATGTAGTTGGATTTAAAGGAAATATAATTTTTGATAAGAGTAAGCCAGATGGAATGTTTAGAAAGGTTATGGATGTTTCTAAAATTAATAGTTTAGGATGGCATTATAAAGTTGAACTTGATGAAGGAATTACAAAAACATATAGGTGGTATTTAAATAATTGTTAGATAGGAGCTGTTAATATGAAATGGAAACTTCAAGAAAATGCATTAGTAAAAGAAGAAATTGAAAGCTTAGCAGAATTTATTAAAACAGCAGATAGACTTACGCAGGGGAGTAAAGTAAAGGAATTTGAAGCTGAATGGTCAAAATGGCAGGGATGTAAGTACAGCGTTTTTGTTAATTCTGGAAGCTCAGCTAATTTAGTTCTTTTAAGTGCAGTTAAGGATTACTATAACTTAGATAATACGTCTGAAGTTATAGTACCTGCAGTTACTTGGGTTACAAATATATCACCCATACTTCAATGTGGATTGAAACCTGTATTTGTTGATGTAAACTTAGAGGATTTATCTTTTGATTATGAAGAACTTAAGAAGAAAATAACAGATAAAACAAAAGCTATTTTCATAACGCATTTATTGGGTTTTCCAGCTAATATGGAGAAAATAAAAAATGTAATTGGAGAAAAAGATATAGTAATACTTGAAGACTGCTGTGAGAGTCATGGAGCAAAATATAAAAACATTAAAGTTGGAAATTTTGGTTTAGGAGGTACCTTTAGTTTTTATTGGGGGCATCACATGACGACTATTGAGGGAGGAATGATTTCTACTAATAATGAAGAATTCTATAAGCTTTGTCTTCTTAAAAGATCACATGGTTTAGCTAGAGAACTTCCTATTAAATACCATGAATACTATAAAAATAAATATAAAGACATTGATTTTAAATTTTTATTTTTAACGGATGGTTTTAATGTTAGAAGTACAGAAATAAATGCATTTTTAGGGCTAAGACAAATAAAAAACTTAGATGCATTCATTGAAATTAGAGATAAAAATTACAATATGTTTTTTGATACATGCACAAAATATGAAGATAAATTAATTACCATAAAAGTTGAAGGGACTTCTTCATTAGCTTTGCCATTTATATTTAAGGAAAAAAGATTAAGGGAAATTGTTGAAAAAAAGCTAAATGAATTAGGTGTAGAAACAAGGCCTATAATTAGTGGTAATCTTTTACGACAGCCTTTTTTAAAAAAATATCATAATGAAAATGAATTTAAAAACGCTAATCTTATTCATGATAATGGATTTTACATAGGAAATAACCAATTTGTTGATGAAATTAGGTTGAAAAAATTAGAATCAATTCTTGATAAAATAATGTAAAACTCTTTATGAGAACAGAAACAGCAAAATTAGTTCTTATGGAAAGAGGAAATAGTTAGAAGGTGTGAAAGTGTTAAAAGTAATACTGACTTGTTTAAAATATGATTATAATGATAAATCACGTGGATATAGTTTTGAGTATGAAAATTTTTATAAAACGTTAATTAAGATGGATGGTATTGAGTTATTATTTTTTGATATTTGTGATTTTGGAGATAAGAAAAAAAGAGAGGATAATAATAATAATTTAATAAAATTAATTGAGAAAGAAAAGCCGGATATTTTACTTAATATATTGTATGAAGATCAGATAAAAAAAGAAACTTTTTTGTATATAAAAAACAACACCAAAACAATATTAGTAAATTGGTTTTGTGACGATCAATGGAGGTTTGAATCAACATCAATAAAATGGTGCTGGTGTTTTGATTACTGTGTTACTACTTATAAAAAGGCAATAGTTAAGTATAAAGAATTAGGATATGAAAATATAATTTTTTCTCAGTGGGCTTGTAATCAATACAACTATTTTAAAAGAGATATACCGTTTAAATATGATGTATCCTTTGTAGGACAGCCACATAGTAATAGGCGAGAAATAATTAATAAACTAAAACAAAAAGGAATAGAAGTAGCATGTTTTGGATATGGATGGAATGAGAAGGATCCAAATAGTTCAAGAATATCTCAAGATTCAATGATTGATGTTTTTAATAGTAGTAAAATCAACTTGAACTTATCAAACTCATCACATTTAGATGCACCACAGCAAATTAAAGGAAGAAATTTTGAGGTCCCAGCCTGTGGGGCATTTATTTTGACTAGTGATGTGGAAGGGCTCAGTCACTATTATGAAATAGGTAAAGAGGTAGTTGTATATTCTTCTTTTGATGATATGGTTGATAAAATAAAGTATTTTCTAATTAATGAGGAAAAAAGAAGAACTATAGCAAATGCTGGATATATTAGAACTATAAAAGAGCATACATATGAAAACAGGTTAAATGATATATTTAAAATTGTATTGAAGGATGGAAAAGATACAAACAAGAAAATGGATGATCTCTTTTATAGATTTAATTATAAGGAGAAAGCGGATGTTTTATCAGTAATTTTTAAGAATGCTGTGGGAAAAAATATAGGAATATATGGTTCAGGCGATCACACTACAAACTTAATAAAATACTATAAAAAATTAATAGGAGATATAAAGTTTAATACATATTATTTTGATTCTAACTCTTTAAAGTGGGGGACAGAGTATTTAGGAGGCATTATACATTCACCAAAGGAAATAGATGAGCTTAATTTAGATAGGATTATAATTTCTAGCTATGAATATGAGGAAGATATATTCAAGTATTTAAATGAGATTACATCGGGAATCAATATTGTGAAAATATACAATGGTGATAAAAAGGAGAATTTGTTTACAGATTAAAGGCTAATAATGTTTTTTATAGACTGTTCATAGATATGAAGTATTATGAATAGTCTTTTTTTTATTATTTATTTATAATAATACATTAAAAGACATATAAATAAACATATATGCGTAACGATAATATACATATTGAATAAATTTGCCATAATTTAATAAAAAAATGTCTTATAACATGCAAGAGTATTTTATCAATAATTGATTAAAGCATATGTTAGAGTAAGACGGTTCAAAATAAGGAGAGCTATTTGATGATAAAGGTAAAAGATTTTGTAAGTGATTTTTCTATAGAAAGGTCAAGGAATTTAATAGAGAGTCCTAATGTAAGTATTATTTTATGCCTTATAAATATAAAAGATTACAATAAACTGGATAAATCTATAAGTCTCATATTAAATCAAGAATATAGGAATTTTGAATTAATAGTAGTTGATGACGGTCAGGATGATGAGTTACTTTATACAAAGATAAAAGATTATATTAATAAAGATAATAGAATAGTTTATGTACATAATAATAATCGGTCAGGTTTGGCAGCTCTTCGTATTAATCAAGCACTAAACTATGTTAGAGGAGAATACATAACATATCAATTTAATGAATCCTATGTAGATAGTAGTTACTTAAAAGAACTTATTAAAGAAATTGAAAAATACCATGGTGAGTGTTTGGTTTACGGAAAAAGTGAGCTTCAAAATGGTAAAGATAGTAACTATGTCATGGGAAATTCATTTAAATACAGTGATTTAATTTATGGTGATAATATTATTCCCAATAATGCAATTTTGCATAATGCTAGTATTATAAAAAAATATGAAATTATGGATTGCAGTGTGATGCTTAAACAAACTTTTTTTTGGGATTTTTTATTGAGATTAGCTTCTAAAATAAAATTCATTTATGTAGATAAGGTTGTGGTAACAAATGAAAGCTTTTCAAAAGTTTATAATAATATCTACATAGATAATTTTAATTTAAGAGTATTTAGAAATGTACAATATGTAAATAAGAGTGATTGCCTAAAGTTAGATAAAGTTAATGATTATATAGTTGATGATATAGGAATAATAAATGGTGAAAATTTCAGACAAGAAATATTAACAAAGTGCATATTGCCTTGGTATAAGAATATAAAAAGAGATTATGATAAAGAAACATCAGTGTCAAAATTGAAGAAAAACTTATTAGTTGTAAAAGGTGAATTTGATACATCGTTAGATATTATGATTACTAATTTTATCAAGATATTGAATGATGAATACAATATGATTTATATACCATCTTCACAATTAAAAGAAGAATTTTTGGAAAATATTGATGCTGCAATTTTTCATAGAACATATGATTTTGCAACTAATCATTTTTTAGTAAAGCTTAAGAAAATGAATATACCTGTATCATATTGGATAGATGATGATTTATTAAATTTTTATAAGCTCAAAGATGAATATAAGGATCTATCTTCAGCTGAAGCATCAAACAAAAAATTTGAGCTTTCAGTACCAGGAACATCTATTTATAAGGAATTAGAGTATCAACTAAAAAATGCAGATGCTGTAGTAAGCTATAGTCCTCAAATTTCTGATTCAGTGAGATTATATAATGATAGGATAATGGAGCTGAAGCTCACCGTCATGACTAGATATATAAAAAGATATATTTCTAAAAATGATAGTGTTTTTAAAATAGCATTTATCGGTACAGATTCAAGAAGAGCGGAGATAAAGTTTTTTTGGGAAGACTTTTTAGAGATATCAAATGAATTTAGAGAAAAAGTAGAATTCTATTTTTGGGGGTATATACCTGAGGAAATAAGCGGTATCAAGCATAGTAAAGTATACACGGAAGGTTTCACAACAAGTTATTATGAATACATGAATAGGTTAAGTGAAGAAAACTTTGATATAGTTGTATCTCCTTTATTCAATGTAGGGCCTAAATTGGCAAAAGGACTAACTAAATACATTGAGGCTGCTGTGTGTGGAGCGATTGGTGTGTATTCTAATGTAAAGCCATATGAAACTATAGAAGATGGTGTAAACGGATTTAAATTTAAAAATGAAAAAGGTGAATTAGCTAAAAAAATAAGGAAGATAATAGGCATGAATATTAATGAAAGAGAATTAATATTTAATAATGCAAAAGAACAAATAATGAAAAAACATTCTACAGAATCTCAAATATATAAATTCAAATCAGTAATAGAAGCTTTAAGGATTCATGCTTTTCTTCAAAAGGAAACTATAGGTTTTATACTTTCACGTGATTTTAGATATAGGAAAAGTGACATTTTAAGGTACGCTCTTCTAATGAAAAACTATGGTTTTAAACTTAATGTATATATATTAGGTCTAAATAGAGATGAATTTAAAGATGTATACGAGATATGCTCACAGAATGACATAAATGTAGATTTTATTAAATATGATGGCGTAAGTAACAAAAATGAAGAATTTAATAATACAGTGATGAAAAGCAATGTTAGAATATTTCATTCAGAGAGTAAGATACCTTTAGTTGATGATACTGCTTTAAGCTTAAAGATACCATACCTTTATAGTACTTTAAAAGATGATACTAGTAATGGTGAAAAAATTGCATGCATGATTTTTGAGAGATACAACAAAAGCATCAATGAATTTATGGTGGAAAAAACATATTCCTTAGATTCTAATAGTGAGTTTTGGGATAAAGTACATGAAAATATAGTAAAAAAAATTAATATTTATGATTATATAGTTTTTGAAAAATTTTTTGTAGGAGTTAAGGAGCAAATTAATACTCTATTGAATAATGAAAATTCCATGAATTATGCTATTTGGGGAGCTAGTAATGCTGGAAAAATTGCTAAGCTAATTATAGATGAAGCACTGCCTAAATTTAATTTAGTGGCTTTTATAGATAAATATAAAAAAGGTAAATTTGATGGATATGACATACACACTTCGGAAGATTTAAAAGAACTTAACGTAGATTATGTTTTTGTTGCTACCTCTCCAGGAAGATATGAGGCTGAGCAATTTTTATCAAAAAATCATTTAAGTTATTTAGTTTTATTTCCATAATTTTATTTAAAGATTCACAAGCGAAGGAGTTGAAGTAATTGATAAGTGTTATAATGCCTGTTTACAATTGTGAAAAATATTTAGAAGAATCTATAGAAAGCATACTAAAACAAACGTATAGAGATTTTGAATTTATTATTGTAAATGATGGTTCAAATGATAAATCAATAGATATAATAAATAAATATGCAAATGACGATAATAGAATAGTTGTAGTATCAAGGGACAACAACATGGGAATGGTGTATTCTCTAAATGAGGGAATCGATAGAGCAAAAGGAAGTTATGTAGCAAGAATGGATGCGGACGATATAGCTCTTCCTGAAAGGTTTGAAAGACAAATAGAATATCTTAATAAAAATAAAGATGTAGATATACTAGCGTGCAAGGTAGAAGCTTTTGGAGATGTTAGTAGAGAACAAAAACTTGAAAGAGAGCACTGGTACAATGTTGACTTAAATAATTCTGAAAGCATTGAAAGCTTATTTTTGGAGAATTGTTATATTGCACATCCTTCAGTTATGATGAAAATGAGTGTTCTTAAGGCTCTAGGTGGGTATAACTTAAACTATAAAAGAACCGAAGATTATAATTTATGGCTAAGGGCTATAGCTAAGGGATATAAAATAGCTATGTTAGAAGAAAAACTTATGAAAATTCGTTTGCATAATGATTCTAAGATACATAGGGATGCTGAAGGTTTTAGTAGTATAAGAGATATAATTCAATCCAGGCTTGAGTATGTAAAGGAAAAACTTAAGCTTAAAGATTTTAGTTATGTTATTTGGGGAGCCAGCAATGGGGGCAAAATAGCATATGAGAAGATAAAAGAAGTTTTTCCAAATGCTAAGCTAAATGGATATATTGATAAGTTTAAAACAGGAAAATTTGAGGGTGTAGATATATTTTATCCAGAAGATTTGAGTAAAATGAAAGTTGATTATGTATTCATAGCTACTTTACCAGGATGTAAAGAAGCTAAAGGAATCTTGACAAAGAATAATTTTGTTCCAATAAAAGATTTTTTAGTATTATGCTAAAGAATATTAAGGAGAGTGTTTAGATGAAGGTGTATCCTAAAGTATCAATAGTAATGCCAGTATATAATAGTGAGAGGTATTTAGCAGAAGCTATAGAAAGTATTTTAGATCAGACCTATAATGATTTTGAGTTTATAATAGTTGATGATGGTTCTACTGATGAATCTTATAACATAATATCTAGCTACGCTAATAAAGACAACAGAATTATTGTGATTTCAAGAGAACATAGGGGACTTGTCGATTCATTAAATGAAGGTATAAACATAGCTAGAGGAAAATACATAGCAAGAATGGATGCGGATGATATATCCATTAATAATAGAATCGAAAAACAATTTGAGTTTTTAGAATTAAACAAAGATGTAGATATATTAGGTACTAGAATAGAGGCTTTTGGAGATATAGATGAGAAGCAAAAAACAATTTATAATAGTGCATTTTCAATAAAATTTGATTCACAAAATATAGAACAGGTTTTTTTAACTTCATGTGCTATACCTCATCCTTCAGTCATGTTTAAAAAGGATAGTATCGTAAAATTAAGAGGATATAGAAAAGAATATGATACTGCAGAGGATTATGATTTGTGGTTAAGGGCTATAAGAAATGGATATAAGATAGTGAGAATGGATGAATGCTTAATTAAATATAGGGTTCACAATAAATCTAAAACAGCAGTGGAAATGTTTAATCCTAAGATGGTTGAATATACTATGAAAGCAAAGATAGATTATATAAATGATACCAATAAAAAAGACAAAGTTGATTACTTAATTTGGGGAGCTAGTACGGGAGGAAAACTTGTAAAAAAGGTTGTTGAGAGCACAACTGATAAATTTAATTTAATTGGATTTATTGATAAATATAAAGAAGGAGAGGTTGATGAATGTAGGATTTATAAGCCAGAGGATTTAATGAAATTACATAGTGATTATGTCTTCATTGCCACATTGCCAGGTAAAGAAGAGGCTGATGAGTTCTTAAAAAATTGTGGACTTAAAAAATTCAAGGAATATATAAGTCTAGTATAAAAGCTAAGCTGTGAAGTAAACACGATATGTATTCGGGGTGATATTAAAGTATGGCCAAGGTAAGCGTTGTAATGCCAGTTTATAATAGTGAAAAATATCTGAAAGAGTCCATAGAAAGTATTTTAAATCAATCATACAGTGATTTGGAATTTATAATAATAAATGATGGCTCTACAGATAACTCTTTTAAAATAATTAAGGAATATGCCAAATTAGATAAAAGAATAAATGTGATTTCAAGAGAAAATAAAGGAATTGTGTACTCGTTAAATGAAGCTATACGATTGGCAAAAGGAGAATATATAGCAAGGATGGATGCTGATGATATTTCCGCACCCAAAAGAATAGAAAAACAAATTTCTTTTCTAAAAAGCCACAGAGATATAGATATACTGGGAACACAGGTAAAAGTGGTGGGCAATATTTCTAATGATATAAAAGAAAAAAATGAAAATAAGCTAAATATAGAATTTGATATTTATGATGATAATAGAGAAAAAATATTAAATTATTGGTATTGTTTAGCACATCCTTCAGTAATGTTTAGGAAAGATATATTGAGAGAGCTAAAAGGATACAATGATTTTAAATCAGAGGATTTAGATTTATGGCTAAGAGCTATAGAAAGCGGATTTAAAATATATAAGCTAAAGGAAGAACTTATATATTTTAGGATGCACGAGGAGTCAAAGACTAGAGTAGATAATCAAAATTATGAAGGTTTAAAAGATGGAATAAAAATAAAATTAATAGATGTTTTTAAGAGAGAGTTCAAGAAAGACTTTAAATACATAGTATGGGGTGCAAGTAATGGAGGCAAAATTACAAAAGAGGTTTTAGACGAATTTTTTGAGAAATCTCAATGTATTGCATTTGTAGATAAATTTAAAACAGGTGAATTTGAAAAAATTAGAATTCTTCATCCAAAAGATATAAATCATATTAAATTTGATTATGTTTTTATTGCAACTGAACCGGGAAAAGAGGAAGCGATGAGCAGTTTGAAAAGCATGGGTTTGAAATGTATAAAGGACTTTTTGAGTACTGTATAATGCTGCAGATAGGAGTAATAAAAAATGAAAGAATTATCTATAGTAATTTGTAATTACAATAAAAAGGAATATGTATTAAACTGTATAGACTCAGTTCTAAATTCATCATATAGGGATTTAGATATTTATGTGGTGGATAATGCATCAGAAGACGGCTCAGTAGAAGCTATAAAAGATAAATTTAAGGATAAAGTAATGTTGATTAGTAATACTGAAAACTTAGGCGGATCTGGTGGATTTAATACAGGAATAAGGGAAGTATTGAAGAAGGACTATAAGTATGTCATGCTTTTAGACAATGACGTTATTTTAGATAAAGAGGCTATAAACAATTCATATAGATATTTAGAAAAAAATGACGACACTGCTGTAGTAGGTTCAAAAATATATTCAATGGATAACAGAGATAAGATTCAAGAAATGGGAGCGAAAATTGATTTTGAAAATTTTTATATTAACCCATTTTACAAAGGTTACATTGATTTTATTGAACTTCCAGAAGTGGTTGAGTGTGATTATGTACCGGCTTGTTCTATGATGGTAAGGATTGAAGCCCTAAGAAGAGTTGGCATAATGGATGAAGATAATTTTATATATTGGGATGATATAGAATGGGGATATAGATTTAAAAAAGCTGGATACAAGGTTGTGACCTATGGAAAATCAAAAGTATGGCATAAAATGGGGGTAGCTCAGAAAACAAATACTTTTGGAACATATTATTTTTGGCGCAATAGGATTCGCTTTTTTGCTAAGTATATTGAAGAAAATAGAATTAAGGATTTTTGTCTCAGAATATTTGATGAAATTTTTCAGGCGATTTATTCCTGTAATTATATTGGTAAATACAGCAGTGCTAGAACTATAATTGCAGCAGTAGAAGATGCATTAAATGACGTTAGAGGAAAGGCTAGTCAGGATAAAATATTAGAAATTGAAAAGGTTAAAGATAGGTTTGGAGAGTTAATTGAAAATAAAAATAAAATAGCTCTTACAGGAGATTCTAATATAGAAGTACTTAGAAATATTGTAAATAAGATTAAAGCGACAAACAGTGAAACTGAAATAAATTTGATTTCAGGTAATGTAAAGAATATTAAGCAGCAGTTTGAGGAATATAAAGTACTAAGTTTAAAAAGTGAAAGCTTAAAAAAATATGAGACAGTAATTAAAATTTGCAATCATATATTTGATATGAGAAATGAGCTTTCAAATAATTTGATTTATGTGGATAAATTCTTTAATGTAATAGTTTCAGGGGATGATAGAAAATACATAGAAAACTATGATAATACATATAGTTTGATGAAGAATATATGGTATCCTAATTTGTTAAGTAAAATGAGAGTATTAAACAGAAAATTGAATAAGTAGATAAAGGAAGTTTGCGCTTAATAACAGCTCAAACTTTTTATAATATAAGGTTGGTTGTGTTTGGTATCAATTTTCAATTTACTTATACGATAAAATAATATAGTATATTTAATATCGGGAGGTAAAAAATGGAGACTCCATTAGTTAGTATTGTAAGTATTTGTTGGAATAGAAAAGATGAAATATGTGAAAGTCTTAATAATATAAGAAAAATAGATTATGAGTCTTTAGAGATAATAGTTGTTGATAATGGATCTACGGATGGAACTGTAGAAAAAATAGAGGAAGATTTTAAAGAGGTAAAGCTTATAAAAATGCCTAAAAACGCAGGAATAGAGGCATATAATGTTGGATTTAAAAGTGCTGCGGGAGAGTACATAGTAATACTTGATGATGATTCCTTCCCTGAAAAAAATTCTATTAAAAGAATGGTCAAAAAGTTTCAAAAGGATGATAAGCTTGGTATGGTGGCCTTTGATGTGAGAAATTACTATAATTATGATGAGGTTAAGAAAATTGATACAGAAGAAACTAGTAATGATACAGCAGCTGAATCTGATGAGTATATTATGGCTTTTAATGGAGCTGGAGCAGGTGTTAGAACTGAAGTACTTAAAAAAGCGGGTTTTTATCCAGAGGAATTTTTTCTATACTGGAATGAACAGGATACAGCTTTTAGAATATTAGATATGGGATATAAAATAAAGTTTTTTGCTGATGTTATAGCGTATCATAAGTATTCACCTAAAAATAGAGCTTCCTGGAGGGCGCCTTTTTATTATACAAGAAATGCTTTTTTTCTTGTATGGAAAAATTATTCTACAAAAGCAGCTTTAAAGAAAACTATAGAACTTATATATGATTGTTTTTATTATTCAATGGAGCAAAAAACTAATATATATTTAAAGGCAATGTGGAATGCTTTCATGAATTTTAATAAAATAAAGGGAAAAAGGAAGGTTGTTGATAAGTACATTGAGGAAAATCTAAGGATTCCCTTAAATGTTTCATTTACCTTTTATAAATAACCTTAAGTGAGGAAGGTGCAGCATGAAAAAATTACTTATAGTTCGCTCAGCAAGCTTTCAGCAGTTGGATTTAAATTTAAAAGCTATAGAGAAGAAGTATAAAGACTATGAAATAGATATACTAACTCATGAACATGGAGTAAAATTAGCTGAAAAGTATAATAATATACATAACATATATGTCTATCCGTATAAGGAATCCTTTAAAAAGGGAAACAAAGTTAAAGAAATTGAGAACATAAAATTTGATGTAGTAATTGTTCCTGTTACCAATATATCAGGAGCAGGTTTTTTTAATGTTTTTAAGTATGCATTATCTATTAATAGTGATAAAATTATAATGTGTAATGTTATTTCTGAATTTAAAGATAGAGATAGGCTCTCAATATACATTATGGAGCTTTCGAGTTTTGTTTTTAAAATACTATCAGGATTTTTTACCTGCTTATTTGGAATTGTATCAGTACCTTTTTTGATTTTTAAATTAAGAGCAGCTAAGAAAAAATGAAGTTTTTTAAGTGCGTATATTTAAATGAATTTTATAGGAGGAAATTATGTTTGATTATTTAATAGTTGGTTGTGGATTTTCAGGGGCTGTTTCTGCAAGGCTTTTAGCTGAAAAGGGAAAAAAAATTTTAATTGTGGATAAAAGAAATCATATAGGTGGGAATGCCTATGATTATTATGATGATAATGGCATACTCGTACATAAATATGGCCCTCATATTTTTCACACAAATAGCAAAAGGGTATGGGAGTTCTTATCTAGATTTACTAAATGGTATCTTTATCAGCATAAGGTTTTATCTTATGTAGATGGAAGACTTGTACCTATGCCAATTAATGTGGATACTGTAAACCAGCTTTATGGTACAAATTATTCTAATGATACTATTAGTGAGTTTTTTGATAAAGTAAGAGAAAAGGATATTGAAATAAATAATGCTAGAGATATGGTAGTGACTAAGGTTGGGTCTCAGCTTTATAAAATGTTCTTTGAAGGCTACACAAAAAAGCAGTGGGGAATTATGCCGGAAGAGCTAGAAAAAGAAGTTACAGCTAGAATTCCTATAAGAACAAATAGAGATGACAGATATTTTACTAATGTATATCAGGGGCTGCCACTTGATGGGTATACAAAGATGTTTGAAAATATGCTTAATCATGAAAATATACATATAATGCTTAATACAGATTATAAATTTATAAAAAGTGAAATTCAGTATAAAAGTCTTATATATACTGGATGTGCAGATGAGTTTTTTGATTATAAATTTGGAAGACTGCCTTATAGATCAATAAACTTTGAATTTGAAACTCTAAACCAAGATTATTATCAAAAGGTTGGTACGGTTAACTATCCTAATGATTATGATTTTACTAGAATAACAGAATTTAAACATCTTACAGGGCAAAAATGTTATAACACTACTATAGTAAGAGAATATTCATGTTCTGATGGTGAACCTTATTATCCAGTACCTCAGAGTAAAAATCAAAAGCTTTATTTAGAATATAAGAAGCAAGTAGAGAATCTAGAAAATGCTTATTTTTTAGGAAGGCTTGGGCAATATAGATATATGAATATGGATGTAGTTGTAGATGAAGCCATAAAGCTTGTTGATAAGCTTAAATAGCAATTTATAAAGCGGGAGAAGTCCTGCTTTTTTTTAACTATTTAGTATGGAGGGGTTTTGATGAATATAATAACGTTTAATACTGTAATGGGATGTAGAGACATTTCAGAAATTAATGCAGTTATTGAAGAAAGCTTGGATAATAAAAATATACTTAAGTTAGATAATAAGTATATTGGAAATAGAGAAAACGTTCAGGAAGACATAAATTCATTTATAAAAAAATTAAATATAGAAAATACAGAAAGTGACTTTGTAATATTTGGACTTGGATGCGGAGAACATATTTTAAAGCTTATAAATATGAACTTGAAAAAAATGAGAATTTTGATTGTAGAACCAAGAGAAGATGTTATATCGAGATTTTTAAAATTAAATTATGCGAACAAGATAATAGATGATGATAGAATTTATTTGTACTTATATAATGAAGAAGATTTAAATGGAATACTTAGTTTGTTTCTAGATGAATTCAATATATCGAATACAAAGTGTGGTGTTTTTGCTAATTATGCAGATACATACTATGAAGAAATATCTAATCTTTATAAAAGTTATATAGACATTCAAAATAGTTTACTTGTAAATATGGGAACACATATAGTTCATTCAAGACATTTTTTTAGTTCCTATATGAATAATTTAAAGTTCATTCAGAAAAGTACAATAATAAATCATTTTAAAAATATTTATAAGGGTATGCCGGCAGTTATTGTTTCAGCAGGCCCCTCACTTTCTAAAAATATAGATTTACTGAAGGATTATCAAAGTAAGTTTATCGTTATAACGGGAGGAAGGACGCTTAAGCTTTTATTAGATAAGGGAATAAGGCCTGATTTTGTGTGCGTTATAGATCCTGATGAACCTGCGTTTGAAATTATGAAGGATGCCCTTGATTGTACAGTACCCATAATTTACTCTGAATTTACAAATTACAAGGTAATTAAGAACTATAAGGGAGATAAAATTTTTTTCACGGATACGGGGGTCAATGATGCCTCTAAAGATTTTTTTGAGAAGGATATAGATAACTTGTATGAAGGGGGATCTGTTGCACATGTGTGTGCTTCTTTAGCAGAATATATTGGCTGTAATAGGATAATATTTGTAGGTCAAGATTTTGCGTATACTAATGATGTAACTTGTGATTTGAATGTTGGTGGAAATAGTAACATAAAAAATTTCTTCTATGTTGATGATGTGTATGGGGGAAAGGTAAAAACCGATAGAACACTTTATTTTTATAAGAAGGCAATGGAGGAATTTATACAAGTAAAAAAACATGTGGACTTCATAAATTGTACAGAGGGTGGAGCAAATATAGAAGGAGCACCACTTATTAAATTTAAGGATGCACTAGAAAAATTCGGCGAAAGTATAAAGAATACAGAAGCTGTAAGTAATATAATAAAAAGTAATAATGTGCTTATGGATGATGATAATATGCGCATTAAACTGGATGGAATTAGACAAAATATAAAAGTAATAAGCAGTATGTGCACTTCTGCAGTAGAACAGTATAATAGTTATTTGGCATTTGGAGGAAAAAGTGAGAGTGATAAGGATTTTTTAGCACATAATTTTAATCTGACGAATGAGTGTATATTTAGTATGGCTAGCAGCTTTAAATTTATAAATGTGCTTTTGTCTCCGGCAATAATAAATATACTTGGTAATCCTAATTTTAGAGAAAAAAAAGGTATGAAAAGTGAAGAAAAACTTAAAATAAAATTTGAAAGAAATCTTATACTATATAATAATATAATAGAGGCTGCAAAGGAGTTTATGAAATATTGAAATATACTTTCTAAAGGCTAGAAAAAATATAACGATAATAAAATCGATAGCATAATTTTGAGGAAGTTTTTTCAAGATTTTATAAAAATTTTGGGAGTTGATATATAGTGAGGATAAATCATAATATGGCGGCATTGTCGCTTTTCTATGAACAAAAAAGTGTTGAAGGGCAGCAGGCTACTTCTCTAGAAAGAATTAGTTCAGGACTAAAAATAAATAGTGCAAAAGACGGTCCAGCAGCTTTAGAAAAAAGTGAAAAAATGAGAATGCAAATTAGAGGAATGCAAATGGCAGCTAGAAATGTTCAAGATGGCATTAGCATGTTTCAGACAGCAGAAGGTGGAATGAGTAATGTATCAGATATGCTTCAAAGAATGAGAGATCTTGTTCTTGAATCTGGAGATTCTAGCAAAACTGATTCAGACAAAAAGAATATACAGCTTGAAATTGACGAAATAAAAAATGGAATAAACGATATTACTAAAAATACTAACTTTAATGGCAAACCTCTTTTGGCTTCTAATGAAAAAAGTGAAATTACTATAGGAAATAATGTAGGAGAGACTGTACAGTTTTCTTTTTATGATTTAAGTTCTGAAAGTTTAGGGCAGAAGGATGCAAATGGAAATGTAACAAGTAGTATTAGGAATGTAAATCTCCAAGCAGATTCTCTAAATGCTAATCTTGCTACAATTGATAGTGCTCTTTCAACTGTTTTAGATGCAAGAGCTCAGTATGGCGCTATCGAAAATAGATTTGAAGATACCTATAATAACTTAAATAGCTTTTCAGAGGGAGTTCAACAAGCAGAAAGCGATATTAGAGATTCAGATGTTGCGGATGAAATGATTACATATACTAAAACGGGTGTTCTTATGAACGCTGGTGACGCAATGCTTGCTCAAGCAAATCAACTTCCGAAAGACATCTTAAATATATTAAGTAGTATTAGGAAGTAAATAATGTTATTACTCATAATCTGATTAGGCATAAATGCCTAATCAGATTATGTTTATGAGTGATACTTTTCATTAATTACAATATTGAGTAAAAATAACCAAAAATAAAATTTGAATAGGAGATGAGTAGGGTGAATATACTTGTAACTGGAGGCGCAGGATTTATTGG
This sequence comes from Clostridium acetobutylicum ATCC 824, assembly GCF_000008765.1. Taxonomy (NCBI): domain Bacteria; kingdom Bacillati; phylum Bacillota; class Clostridia; order Eubacteriales; family Clostridiaceae; genus Clostridium; species Clostridium acetobutylicum. The sequence goes on along the minus strand of NC_003030.1, from coordinate 2,256,236 downwards.
AAGATGGGTTGTTAAGAAGCTTTTAGATGATGGGAATACGGTTACAGCATTAGATAATCTATCTAATGGAAGTATTGAAAACATTGAGGAATTTAAAGGTGAAAATTTTAAATTTATCGAAGGAGATATAAAAAATAAAGATGATTTAGATAGAATTTTCGAGGATAAGTATGATATAATTTATCATCTTGCAGCATCTATTGTAGTGCAAGAGAGTATTGATGATCCAGAGAAAACTTTTTTTAACGATACAGTGGGTACCTTTAACATCCTTGAGAGAGCTAAAAAACAAATGTTTGGACAGCATGGGAAAATGAATGGAAGTATATGGAATATAGATGAAAACGATGAAGTTTACCCATGCAAGGTTGTATTTATGAGTACTTGCATGGTTTATGACATTTCAGGAGAAACTGGAATTGATGAACAGCACAGCGTAAAACCCGTATCACCTTATGGAGGAAGTAAGATAGCAGCTGAAAACATGGTGCTTTCTTATTTTAATGCGTATAAGCTTCCGGCTGTGGTTATAAGACCGTTTAATACATATGGACCATTTCAAAAATCGAATGGTGAAGGAGGAGTTGTATCTATATTCCTGAAGAATTTCATTGACAATAAGCCTATAAATATTTATGGATCTGGAAAGCAAACAAGAGATCTTTTGTTTGTAAAAGACTGTGCTGATTTTGTAGTTAATGCAGGATATAAAAGTGAAGTTGATGGAGAAATAATAAATGCAGGCACAGGAAATGATATAACTATAAATGAGCTTGCTAACCTTATAGCTGGTAAAAAAGTTTCTGTTAACCATGTAGAGCATATTCATCCTCAAAGTGAAATTATGAAGTTGAAATGTAACTATTCTAAAGCAAAGAATTTAATGGGATGGGAACCTCATTATACATTGGAAGAAGGAATAGCTGAAACCAAGTCTTGGCTTGCTTCGACAATTAAATAGCAAATTGTGTTTAGTTTGCTATTTAATTTATCTAAAAATTTTTATAAAACCTTTTAGAATGTTCTGAAATATAGTATAATGATTTCATGTGTTAAATTTTTTTTTACACGTTTTTATAAAACGACTTAATTTTTAAATTCTAAAAGGAATTTGAAAAAATTTGTCCAATTAAATAATAAAGGGTATAAAAGTCTATAAAAGAGAGGAGAGAATTATGATGGATGTGAGCAGTATATCAAGTAACCAATATACTTACGGTTTACTTAGTAAGGGACTTGATGCAACATCAGAGAGAGGTAAAGCAATATCAAATAATATAGCAAATGTAAACACTAAAGATTACAAGAGATATTATGTTAGTTTTGAAGATAATTTGAAGAATTCAATGGATAATCTTGGGATGGAAAGAACAGATTCTAGACATATAAATGATGGAGCGTCTTTTGGAGATATTCAGTTAAAGCAAGATACAGCAAGTAGTGTAAATGAAGATGGAAATAATGTTGATATTGATTCAGAAATGTCAAATGATGCACAGAATACACTTGAATATTACACACTTATAAATCAGATAAGCAGCAGAATTAACATGGAGAGAAATGTTATAAATGGGAGGTAATCTTTATGAGTTCTTTTAGTTCACTCAATATAAGTTCAAGTGGTCTTTCGGCAGAAAGATTAAGAATGGATACTATATCTTCTAATATAGCTAATATTTCCACCACAAGAACAGCTGATGGGGGACCATATAGAAGAAAAGTAGCAGTTTTTCAAGATAATTTTGAGAATTTATTTAATAAAGAAACTGGTAAATATGAGAATAAACCTTTAGGTGTTAGAGCTGTTAAAATAGACGAGGATAAATCCCCATTTAGGATGGAATATGATCCTGGTAATCCTGATGCAAATGCTGATGGATATGTTGCGATGCCTAATGTTAATATTTTAAATGAGATGGCGGATATGATGGCTTCTACAAGAGCGTATGAGGCTAATGTAACTGCAATGAATGATGAAAAGGGAATGTATACAAAAGCTTTAGAAATTGGTAAATAAGGAGTAAATATTTATGAGAGTTGATGAATTTATACCAGATAGTATGAAAAGTATTTTGACTAAGAATACGTCAAATACTAATGTTATTAATGAAAACCAGACAAGCGGTGATGCTAATGGTACAAACAGTGTGGATTTTGGCAATATACTAAATGAGAAGTTACAAGAGGTAAATGATAAACAAATAGATGCTGATAACACTACCAATGCTTTTATCCAGGGAGACGACGTTGATGTTCATAAAGTGATGTTGTCAACAGAAGAAGCTAAGTTGTCACTAGAACTTGCGGTTCAAATGCGAAATAAGCTAGTTGACGCATATCAGGAGTTAAATAGAACGCAGTTATAGTTGGGAGTGCTGGTGATGAAAAAACTATTGGAAAGTTTAAAAAACTTGCGGAATAAATGGGGCGAAATTAGTAAGAGAAAGAAGATAGTTTTTCTGATAATTGTTGTGGCTATTATAGCGTCATTAGTAGTCTTTTTAGTGTCTACAACTAGAACTAAATATGCTGTTTTATTTTCAAAATTGGATTCAAGTGATGCAGCAACAGTTATTAGTAAACTTGACAGTGATAAGATTGCGCATAAAGAAGATTCTTCTACAAATACTATTTACGTTCCGGCAGCAGATGTTGACAAACTTAGACTTCAGTATGCCACAAATTTAAAGGGTGGAAGTACTGGATTTGAACTTTTTGACAATAGTGCTAATAAATTTGGAACAACGGATTCTGAATTTAATGTCGAGTATCAAAGAGCTCTTCAAGGTGAACTTGAGAGAACAATAAAGAACTTTGATGAAATTAGCGACGCTAGAGTTCATTTAGTTATGTCTGAGGATTCTGCATTTGTTAAAGATTCAACCCCAGCAAGTGCTTCTGTAACAGTTAAGATGAAAGCTGGGGAAACTTTAAGTAAAGACCAAGTAAAAGCAATAATATCTTTAGTTTCTGGAAGTGTTAAAAATCTACCTAAGGAAAATGTACAAGTTGTTGATGATAAGATGGCACTTCTTAGTAAGGATTTATATAATAGTAAAGGAAAAGATGACAGCAGTGATACTACAGATTCTGCGGAAAATAGAAATAAAATGGAATCTAATGTAGAAAGTGAGCTTGAAAAAAAGGCTTTGGATTCTCTTGAAAGTATTTATGGTAAGGGAAAAGTTAAGGTTAAGATTAATGCTGATTTGAATTTTGATGCACAGGAGACTAATAGTCAAACTTATTATGATAATAAGGGTAATCCTAATGATCCTAAAAATCCTACTATAGTTAGTCAACATAGTCAGGAAAGCACTAATTCTCAGCCTCAAAGTACTTCTTCAAGCCCATTAGACAATAATACTAATTCTAACACTATTGCTAATAATAATAGTAACTCTACTTCTAGTAGTAAGGATGTTACAACTAATTATGATGTTAGTAGTGAGACTAACAAAACAGTTAAGGCTCCAGGAGATGTAAGGAGACTTACAATATCAGTTATTGTGGATGGTAAGATCAATGGAGATACTCAGTCTACTCTTACTAATGTAGTAAGTAATGCTGTTGGTTATAATCAACAAAGAGGAGATACTATAAGTGTTGAAGGTTTACCTTTTGATAACACAGCAGAAACTGAGGCTAAAAAAGCTCTTAAAGAGATGCAAGATGCTCAAAATGCTGCAAATAAGCAGAAAATGTACATGGCAATAGCAATAGGAGCTGGAGTTCTTGCTTTAGCGATAATTACTTTTGTTGTAATTATGATAAGAAGAAGAAAACAAGCAGCTGATGAAGAAGAATTTGATGAAGATTTAGATAGTACTCAAAATCTTGATGTAGTAGTTGGGGATGAAATTAAAAAGTCAAAAACTAAGTTTGCACCAATTGATTTTGAGGGTGAGGAAGATGAACAGACTCACATTGAGAAAGAAATCAAAAAGTATGCTTCAACTAAGCCAGAACAAGTGGTTGATATTGTAAAAGCTTGGTTAACTAATGAGGAGAGGTGATAGTATATGGCTGGTAAGGAACAAAAATTAACCGGGGTTCAAAAGGCTGCCATACTATTCATTACTCTTGGACCGGAAGCTTCAGCTAGTATAATAAAGAAACTACCAGAAAGAGAAATTCAAAGAATAACTTATGAGATAGCAAATATTTCTGGTGTCAAAAATCAATATAAACAAGAAGTTCTTCAAGAGTTTATAGAAATGAACAAGGCCAAAGATTATATAGTAGAGGGTGGAATAGATTATGCAAGAGAACTTCTTGCTAAAGCTTTAGGTAACCAAAGGGCAAAAGAAATTCTTGAAAAAGTGGCAGAAGAAACTGAACAGTATAGACCGTTTGCAATTGCTAGAAAGGCAGATGCTCATCAGCTTTTGAATGTCATAATGAATGAGCATCCTCAGACAATTTCGCTCATATTATGTTATCTTCAAGCAGATAAAGCTGCTCAAATAATGTCTTCCCTTCCAGAGGAAGTTCAAAATGACGTGGCTTATAGGATTGCAAATATGAGCAATACTTCACCTATGGTGATAAAGGAAATAGAAAAGGTTCTTAACAGTAAATTATCTTCAGTAGTAAGATCAGATCTTACTGTTATAGGAGGAGTTAAGACTCTTGTTGATATATTAAATCAAGTTGATAGAACTACAGAAAAGAACATTACAGAAGGTTTGGAAAAGGAAAATCCAGAACTTGCAGAAAAAGTCAAAGAATCTATGTTTGTATTCGAAGATGTTATTACCCTTGATGATGCAGCAATTCAGAGAGTTCTTAGAGAGGTTGATAATAAAGATCTTGGAATGGCACTTAAAGGATGTTCTGAAGAAGTTGCAGAAGCTATTTATAGAAACCAATCTAAGAGAGCTTCAGCTGCACTTAAGGAGGATATAGAATTCTTAGGACCTGTAAGACTTGTAGATGTTGAAAAGGCTCAACAAAAGATCGTCTCTGTTATAAGAAGACTTGATGATGCTGGTGAAATCGTAATTTCAAGAGGTGGAGAAGATGCAATTATTCTCTAATATTATAAATAATGATAGAGTACTTGATGAAAAGAAAAAGCAGGTTATTACTGTAGCTAATTTTAAGGTTGAAAGGACTTCTAAAGGTGAAAGAGCTGAATCTGAAAGCTATAATGTTATTGGAGAAGCAATTATAAAAAAGGCAAGACATGAAGCAGAATATATCAAAAATAAAGCACTTGAGGAATCAAGAGAGTTTTATAAAAAGGCCTATGATGAGGGGCTTGAAGAGGGCAGAAAAAAGGGATATGAAGATGCTTATAATGAAACAGTTGTTAAGGGAAATATGGAGATTGAAAATCTAAAGTCCCTTGCAGAACAGAATGTAGCAAATATGATTAAGAGTGCTAAATTTGAAGTTCAAGAATACTTTAATGATATGGAAGCAAAAATAAAGAGTCTTTCCATCGAAATTGCTCAGCATATACTCAAAGAAAGAATTAAAGAAGCGGATGGCATAGATAATATGATTTATGAAGCTTTGGAGATATGTAAAAAGAGCAAAACAATAATAATTAAGTGTAGTAGTAACCATTCTGAAGGCATTAGAAAGTCACTTGATAATTGGAAAAGTACTCTTCCATATAGAGGAGATTTCTTTGTAGTTGATGATGGATATATGGATGAAGGTTCAGCTATAATTGAAAGTGATAGTGGTAAAGTTAAAGTTAGTATTGACGACGCTCTTGAAAAGATAAAGGAAGTTTTATTAAAAACTGAATAGTTCAGGTGATTATATGATAGATATTAATTTCGACAAAGTCATAAGTCAAATAAGGGAGTGTAAGACTGAATATGTTGAAGGAATTGTAAATAAAGTTGTAGGTCTTACAATCGAAGTTGATGGAATAAAGGCATTTGTTGGTGAAGTATGCATAATATATAATGAAAGAAATAGGCCAATAAAATGCGAAGTTGTAGGCTTTAACGAGGGGCGTGTAATATTGATGCCACTTGGTGAGCTTGAAGGAATATCTCCTGGATGTAGAGTTGTTCAAACAGGAATTCCTCTCTCTGTCAAATGTTCTGATGAGCTTTTAGGTAAGGTTTTAGATGGTTTAGGCGCTCCATTAAGAGGAGAAGAAGTAAAAAGTGGAGTTCTTTATCAACTTGATAGAGAACCACCTGATCCACTTAAAAGGCGCAGAATTAAAAATTCTATTGAGACTGGTGTAAGAGCAATAGATGGGTTTTTGACTTGTGGAGAAGGACAGAGAATTGGAATATTTGCAGGAAGTGGTGTTGGTAAGAGTACAACACTAGGTATGATTGCAAGAGAGGCAAAGGCTGATGTAAATGTAATAGCGCTTATAGGGGAAAGAGGAAGAGAAGTTCTAGATTTTATAGAAAAAGATCTAGGAGAAGAAGGCATGAAAAGATCAGTAATAGTATGTGCTACTTCTGATAAACCGGCGCTTGTAAGACTTAAAGGTGCATTTACAGCTACAGCTATTGCAGAATATTTTAGAGACAAAGGCAAAAAAGTAATTTTAATGATGGATTCTGTAACAAGATTTGCTATGGCACAAAGAGAAGTTGGACTAGCTACAGGGGAACCACCAGCAACTAAAGGATATACACCTTCTGTTTTTGCTATGCTCCCAAGACTAATGGAACGTTCGGGAATGGCGGAGACTGGCTCAATTACAGCTTTTTATACGGTGCTTGTTGATGGTGATGATTTCAATGAACCTATAGCGGATGCGGTTAGAAGTATACTTGATGGACATATTGTTCTTTCAAGAAATTTGGCAGCACAAAATCACTATCCGGCTATAGATGTTTTAAGTAGTGTTAGCAGACTTATGTCAGAAATTGCTGATAGTGATCATAAAAAAGCAGCAGGGCTTGCAAGGGATCTTCTTGCAGAATATAAGAAAAATGAAGACCTTATAAATATAGGAGCCTATGTAAAAGGTACTAATAATAAGGTTGATGCAGCTATAAATTATAATGATAGAATAATTAGCTATCTAAAACAGGGTATAGAAGAAAAATCATCTTTTGAGGAAAGTATAAATTCACTAAAAAGTATGTTTAATATAACACAGTAGAGGAAGTGAATTATGGCTGGATTTGGTTTTAGACTTCAAAAACTTTTGGATCTAAGGATTCAAAAGGAAGAGGAGAGTAAAATAGAGTTTAAAAAATCTCAGGATGTAAAAAAGGAAATTGAGAAGAACTTACTAAGTATGACTGAAAATTATCATGAATATTCCCTTAAAAGATTATCTGGTACAGTAATAGAACAAAAGATAACACAAAATTATCTAAATGCATTAAATGTTCTTATTGACGAAGCTAGTGATAATCTTGAAAAACAGAAAAAAGTAGTTGAAGATAAAAGAAATGTTCTTATAAAAAAGCAGGTCGAAAGAAAAACTGTAGAAGTTTTAAAAGACAAGCAAAAGTTAGAATTTGAGAAAAATGAGAATTTAAAAGAGCAGAGAGTTAATGATGAATTAGCTTTATATAGCTTTATTAGGAACATTGAAAGGGGGTGAGGATAGAGAATGGTTATGGTTAATGTTAAAGGTATTGGGATTTCAGAAAAAGATTCGTATGAATTCAAATCTAAAGATAGTAGCAATTCAAAAAATACATCTTTTGAAGATGTTTTAAAAGTTAAATCTCTACAAAATAATGATGATACAAAAAATGTTAATCAAAAAGATACTGATTCCGATAATGAATCTGATAATGATAGGTATTCAAACAGAAATTTAAGCAGCGATAAAACTTCAAAATCAGATAAAACAAGCACTGCTTCTAATAAGCATAGTAATGTATCGGAGGCAAATGATGCTGATGAAAAAGAAATTAAGAAGATAGTGTCTAAGCTTAATGGCGATTTAGAGGATTTGTTAAAGGATATTAAAGATGGTAAAACTGATATGTCACTTATTCAGCAGATGCTTGAAATGTTGATTAAAGGTAATGGCGCTTGTAGTGACGATGAATTAAAAAAAGCTATGAAAGCACTTGGTATTTCAGATGAAGTGCAGGATAAGCTAATGAAGGTAATGCATGATATTAAAGAACTACTAAAAAATAATTCTGGTAAAGATTTATTAAAAACTCTTGATAGTGCATTAAGTGGAACAGACAATTCATCTTTAGCTGAGAAAGAAAAATTAATAAGAGACATTATTGATTCATTAAAGAAAAAACTAAATGGTAGTGATGCTCTAAATTCTAGCTCTTCTAAATTTGATAATGATTTTGAAGATAAAGGAACGTTGGATCAGGCTGGCAGTAGTGTTTTAGGAAGCAATAAGGAAAATACAAAGGCTTCTTATGATTCAGATAGTACAAATGAACAAGCTAAGAGTGGAGATTCTAGCGAAAATTTTCTTAAAAACCTTATATCAAAGGATGACAACACTGAAAGTCAATTTTCAAAGGTTACTGCTTTTATGAATCAATTTTCTAGTAGTGCAGTTGAAGTTCAAGGAGATGCAAAGGTAATGACTGCAAATAGGGTTACTTTTGTAGAGGATATGATAAAATCAGTTAAGTTTATGGAGAATAATAACATCAAAGAGTTAACTGTAAAAATTAATCCTAAAGAACTTGGAGAAGTTATTATAAAGCTAACTTCTGAGGCTGGAGTTATGAAGGCAGAGCTTACAACTTCAAATAAAGATGCTTATAATCTTTTAAATTCAAATCTCAATGAAATGAATAAAAACTTAAATGAACAAAATATAAAAATACAAGCTTTTTCTGTGAATGTGTATAATGATGATACTACTTTTTTCTCTGGACAAGATAAAGAATCTAACGAGAAAAATAAAGAAAATCAGAAAAATAACAGTAATAAGAATATAAAAATAGATACTGAAAGTGATGACGCAATAAATAATTCATCAGACAATAGTTCTCTTAATAAATTAAATATGCTTGCATAGGAGGTGTTTTAATGGCAAATACTACTAATCCGCTTAATGACTTAAGTACAGTCACTATTACGGAAAATAGTAAAACTGCTGGTGGAACCCAAATAGTTCGTAATGCGGGTAATACATTAGGGCAAGATGCATTTTTAAAAATACTTATTGCGGAAATGTCTCACCAGGACCCTACAAGTCAGCAGGATTCAACACAGTATATAGCTCAGTTAGCTCAATTTTCAAACTTAGAACAAATGACTAATTTGAACAGAACCATGACCTTTAGTGGTGCATCATCACTTATGGGAGGAACGGTTACTTTAAAACAGTATGACCCTGATGGCGTGCCATATAGAGGAGAAGTTCAAAAGGTAACTAAAAATGGGGATACCATTCAAATATATGTTAAATTAATTGATAGTAATGGTAATTATGTTCGTCAAGAAAAAGTTGATGGAAATGGAAATGTAGTTAGAGACTCAAAGGGAAACATTGAGTATGAAACAGAAACGGTACCACAAACAGATTCAAATGGAAATGTTGTTAAGGATTCAAATGGCAACATTATGTATAAAACTCAAGATGTATATAAGGTAATAGCTTTTGATTATAGTCAGGTTAATAGCGTTTCTGCTCTTAAGGATAATATATATGATACAACTCAAAAGCAAATAGATGACCAAGTTGCATCAAAGAGCGATACCTCAAGTTCATCGAGTACTACAAGTAATACTTCTTCTTCGACATAAGGGTATACTAGATTATCTATGAAGAGCTTAAGTGCAGGTGATTATATATGAGTTATAGAGTTGTAAATGGAAAGTTGTTTCAAACACAAGATATAGCTAATTATTATGTGAATAATACTTCGAACATAAAAGCTTCAAATAACTCTTTAAATGACTTTGAAAGTATTTTAGATAGCAGTATTAAAAAGCAGAATGAATTTACTATTTCACATCATGCTGCTGAAAGACTAAAATCTAGGAATATTGATTTTACTGAAGCTGATATGAAAAAGATAAATGATGGAATCAATAAGGCACACGATAAAGGAGCAAAGGACTGTTTGATTTTTTACAAGGATGTGGCGTTGGTTGCTAGCATAAAAAATAGAACTATAGTTACTGCTGTAGACAAAGGCAGTAGTAAAGGGAATGTATTTACTAATATAGATAGCGTGGTTTTATTATAGCTGGACCTTTATAGGGGGCTTGTTTTGTGGAATGAAGGAAGCAAAACTAAAGCTATGCTTATCATATAAAAATTAGGAGGTAGAATTTATGTTAAGAGCAATGACTTCAGGTATAAGTGGTCTTAAAGTTAACCAAAATAAATTAGATATAGTAGGTAGTAATATAGCAAACTCAAGTACAACAGCCTACAAAAGTCAGTCAATTAATTTTTCAGATGCAATTAGTGAAACTATAAAGGGAGCTTCAGGAGCAACAGCAAACTATGGTGGTGTTAATCCAGAGCAGATTACCCTTGGAGTTAATTCTTCAGCAATAATCACTAATACAGCTTCTGGAAGCGTTAATACAACAGGTAGAAATTTGGATGTTGCAATCACGGATGGAGATGGGTACTTCATGGTTGCTTCTGGTGCAAATATGGCTGATGAATCAGAATGCATTAACGTTTCTACAACTGATCACTCAATAACTTCAACACCATCAGGTACAGATATTTCATATACAAGAGATGGATCTTTTAATCTAGACAATGAAGGAAATTTGGTTACTGCGGATGGTAGAAAAGTTTTAGGGTATTCTATGGTAGGAAGAAATACATTGTATGAGGACAGTGCAGATAAAACAAAGAATATATATGGTAACTTTGTAAGTATATCAGGAGCTCAAGATGAGACAACAATGGCTGGTAGTGATGAAAATGCTGCTACTTATATAGCTGCAGAAGGAGGAGACGATTTAAATAAATCAATCGTAGCCGCTGTAGATAAAAATCCTTCTGGATCTGGTACAGCTACAATAAAAAAAGGAGACGTTGCCTTTGTAGATGCAAATGATGTTGATTTAAGAGCAGATAATAGATATCTTCATACCTTAAAAATACCACCTACAGTTACAAAGGTAACAGCAACCCGTGATGCATCTGGAAATGCTGTTTATTCAACACAGGAATTAAAGGTAAAAGGATTTTCTATAGGGCAAGATGGAGTTATAACAGCAAATCTTGATAATGGATCAGCAGCTGCTATAGGGCAAATAGCTATGTCTTCATTTACAAATGCAGGAGGACTTGAAAAAGAAGGTGGAAACTATGTTAAGCCTTCAGCAAGTTCTGGTCAGCCTATGGTACGTAGTGGTGCTTACAGTAATAAACTTGATCCTACTTTCATTTCTTCAGCAAAGAAGGAAGATAACAGTGGTGGTTATGGAAAGATGTATAGTGGAGCACTTGAAATGTCAAATGTTGATTTAGCTCAACAATTTTCAGATATGATAGTTGCAAGTAGAGCTTATCAAGCAAATGGTAAAATAATAACTACAAGTGACGAAATACTTCAGGATTTAGTAAATCTTAAGAGATAGTTAGAGTATCAAATTAAAGGAAACTTGATAAAAATTTTTTTATCAAGTTTCCATAATTCAAAAATATAGAGGTGAGTTAATGATAAATCTTACTGGTATGAATGGAAAAGAATTGATACTTAATGATGAAAAAATAGAAAAAATAGAAGAGGTACCGGAGACAGTTATAACGCTTATAAACGGCAACAAGTATATTGTTGAAGAGAGTATAGATGAGGTTATAAATAAAATTATAGAATTTAAGAAAAAAATAGTTAGCGGAACCTTTAAATAAGCATAGGATTAGACATAAAAATTATGTATACTATATGTATACTATAGGAGGGAACGAGTGATTATGAGTGAAAAAAAGAAAGATAAAGGGGAAAAAGGTGGAGGAAAGTCAAAAATCATAATAATACTACTTATGGTAATAATTGTAGTATTTATAGCAGCAGCACTTGCATATTTCTTTGTGTTTTCAAAAAAATCTCCAACATCGACAAACACAACAGCAACAAATGCAGCAACTACTACTGAAGCAAATGTTGAAGAAAATACCTATAGCTTTGAAGAGATTTTAACCAATCTTGCAGATACAGATGGAGCTAAATATATAAAAGTTACAGTTGCAGTTGGATATAGTTCTAAAAACTCAAAACTTAAAGAAGAACTTGAAGATACGAAGGAAGACATTAAAACACCAATTATGAGAGATATAATAGTTAATGTTTTGAGAAGTAAGAAAGCAGCTGATTTTACTCCTACAGGAATTGATCAAATGAAAAAAGAAATAAAAGAAGGAATAAACCCTCATCTTAAAAATGGTCAAATTGATAATGTTTATTTTTCAAACTTAGTTATTCAGCAATAATAATAGAATAAATTAGGATGGTATTGCAATGGAAATCTTTTTTATGCTACTAAAAATAATAATATTTTTACCACTAGTTATATTCCTAATATATTTATCGTTGAAATATGGTGGAAGTAAACTTCAAAACATGCAAAATGGTAGGTTTTTAAAAATACTTGAGAAGACACCTATTTCTAAGGAAAATAGCATTTTAGTTGCTCAAATGGGTGATAAGGCTTATGTACTTTCTAGTACTCAAGGTAAGGTTGAGATTCTTAAAGAACTTACCGATGAGGAACTTTGTATGTTAAATGAAAGTAAAAGCATTCCTGAATATAAAAATTTAAATGAATTTATTTTAAGTATTAAAAACAAACTTAAGAATAAAAAGGAAGAATAATATGAAAAAGAAAAGTTTTATCATGCTTGCTGTATTTTTGGTATTCCTTGCTTTTCTTGGAGCTAGGGCTCATGCAGCACCAGTTGATACTGCAAGTACAATACAGATACCTAAAGTCAATATTTCAGTTGACAATGCGAATTCTAACAATCCTAAGGATTTTGTAGATAATATAAAACTTCTTTTAGTACTTACTGTTATTACTTTACTTCCTTCAATAATAATGATGATGACAAGTTTTACAAGAATAATAGTAGTATTGGGATTTTTAAGAACTTCTATGGGAACACAGCAGTCACCACCTAATCAGGTACTTATAGGCTTGGCTTTATTTTTAACTATGTTTATTATGATGCCAACATATAAACAAATAAATAAAAATGCAATTCAGCCTTATTTAAACAAGTCAATAAGTCAGCAGCAGGCTCTTTTAGAAATGGAAAAGCCTCTTAGAACATTTATGTACAAGCAAACCTATCAAAAGGATTTGAAATTATTTATTGATTTAGATAATCAGTCAGGGAAAATTACAAAGGACACAGTTCCTTTTCACGATATAGTTCCAGCGTTTATTATAAGTGAACTTAAGACTGCATTTACAATAGGATTTTTATTATATATACCATTTCTTATAATAGATTTGGTTGTTGCAAGTATTCTTATGTCAATGGGTATGATGATGCTTCCACCAGTTATGGTCTCTATGCCATTTAAACTTCTTTTGTTTATAATGGTAGATGGATGGTATCTTATAGTTAAATCTCTTGTCTTAAGTTTTGGAGGGTGATTAAAATGAGTGAGAATATGATAATTAAAATAATGAAGGATGCAATAACTACAGGTCTTATTGTTTCTGCTCCTATGCTCATAGTGTCTATAATAATAGGTCTTTTTATAAGTATATTTCAAGCAACTACACAGATTCAGGAACAAACACTTACTTTTCTTCCAAAACTTCTAGCTATTGCAGCAGTTGGCTTTTTGGCTGGAAGTTGGATGCTCCATATGATGATGGGGCTAACTACTAGGATGTTTGATGTAATTGCTAATATAACGCGTTAGGTGTGATAATATGAATATTGCATACTTTACATCGCTCTTTATGGTGTTTTTAAGAGTTTTCGCATTTTTTATAGCACTACAGGTTATGTTTCCAAAGTCGCTTCCAAATACTGTAAAGGTAATGTTATCATTGTGTATATCTTTTTTCGTAATGCCATATATAAATTTATCACAGGTTAGTGCATTAAATAATGGTTTTCTATATACATGGCAGTGTATATGTGAGATTTTGACTGGACTTATACTTGGCTTCTTTGCTAATTTAATGTTTTTAGGAGTTAAAATAGGCGGACAATTTTTAGACTTTCAAATAGGATACAGTATGATGACAGCTTATGATCCTTCAAGTGAAAGTAATGCATCATTGATAGAAAGATTTTTAAATATGTTTTCTGTGGTTTTATTTTTTTCTATAGGTGGACATGAAGTAGTTATAAAAGAGCTTGTAAGCAGCTTTAATTCAGTTAAGTTGGGTACATTTGTTATAAATGATCAAAGTGTCATGGTGGCATTTAATGTATTTGTACAGTTCTTTGTTATAGGTTTCAAAATAGCACTACCAGTTGTATTAGTGCTTTTAATTACAGATATAGTTATGGGGCTTATGTCTAGAACTGTGCCTCAATTAAATGTAATGATATTAGGTATGCCAATAAAGATACTACTTGGACTTACTTGCCTTATGATAATTTTACCACTTATAGCAAAGGTTTTAATAACATCGTTTTCATCTCTTCCTGATATATATAAAGGATTTTATAAATTAGTTCCCATAGGGCTTATTTTTGCAGATTCGGATAAAACTGAAGAAGCAACCCCTAAGAGGAAGAGTGAAGCTAGGAAAAAAGGCCAGGTTGCTAGAAGTAAGGAAGTTCCTCTTGCTGCAACACTTGTTGCTATTACATTTATTATATCGCTCGGTGGACAAACATTCTTTAATGGTCTTGGCGTTATGATGCAAACTTTTTTTCAATCATATATACACAGTAATCTTACAGAGCTTGATTTAAGAAGGATTATTATATTTGTAATTCTGAATGCTGGTAAATTTATATTTATGTTTGGAGTGCCAGTAATGGTCGTTGGAATCGTAGCCAATATAGCTCAAACTGGATGGATAACAACAACTGAGCCTATAAAACCTGATTTAAAAAAGCTAAATCCTATTTCTGGTTTTAAAAGAATATTCTCTATGACTACAATAGTAAATCTTTTAAAGGATTTAGTAGTAGTTGCAGTATTATCAGTTGTTGGGTACAAATTTCTTATGTCTAACTATGGCGATATAGCTAATCTGAATAATTTAATGGTTCAATATATTCCTCAGGCATATTTAAGTTATGTAATAAGTATTTTCAGAATAGTAGCTCTTATAATGATAGTAATTGCAGGATTTGATTTTGTATATAACAGGTATAAGTATAAAAAAGACATGAAGATGACAAAGCATGAGGTTAAAGAAGAATTTAAACAGGCAGAGGGAGACCCAGAAATAAAGGGTAAAAGAAGACAAAGAATGCGTGAAATCGTAACAAGAACGATGTTAAGTAAGGTTCCTGATGCTACGGTTGTAATTACAAACCCTACTCATATTTCAGTTGCAATTAAATATGAGAGGGGAGTTGATAAAGCTCCTACAGTGGTAGCTAAAGGAGCAGATAGAACGGCACTTAGAATAAAAGAAATTGCAAAAGAAAACAATGTGCCTATAATGGAAAACAAGCCACTAGCAAGGTTGATATTTAAAAAGGTTGAAGTAGACGAACAGATACCTGCTGAAATGTATCAAACAGTGGCTGAAATTTTAGCTTTGGTATATAAATTAAATAAGAAACAAGGGTGATAATTATGGAAGAGGGTAGGAGATTAAAATTTAATGTTAAAGACAATAGAGATGTCATAGTTTCACTTGCTATTGTAGGAATAGTTATTATGATGATTGTTCCACTACCAGCTAAGGTGCTTGATTTTTTTATAGCTTTTAATATTACTATGTCAGTAATCATAATACTTCTAACTATGTTTATTACGGAAGCACTTCAATTTTCAGTGTTTCCAACACTGTTACTAGTAACGACACTTTTTAGAATTTCACTTAATATTTCATCTACAAGGCTTATTTTACTTAATGGATATGCAGGGGACATAATAAGTGCCTTTGGAAGCTTTGTTGTTGGTGGAAACTATGTTGTTGGTATAATTATATTTTTGATAATTATAATAGTTCAGTTTGTTGTAATAACCAATGGTTCAGGTAGAGTAGCGGAGGTTGCAGCTAGATTTACTCTTGATGCTATGCCAGGAAAACAGATGACAATAGATGCAGATCTTAATGCGGGGCTGATTACTGAAGAAGAAGCTAAAACCAAAAGAAAAAACCTGCAGCTTGAAGCAGATTTCTTTGGAGCTATGGATGGTGCGTCTAAGTTTGTAAAGGGAGATGCTGTTTCATCACTTATAATATGTGCAATAAATATTATAGGTGGAATTATAATGGGAGTACTTATGAGAAACCTAAGTATAGCCCAGGCAGCACAGCAGTATGTAATACTAACTATCGGTGATGGTCTTGTAAGTCAGGTACCAGCATTACTTATATCTGTAGCAACAGGTATACTTGTTACAAGAAGTAAAAATAATGAAAGTCTTGGAAATGAACTTTTAGGACAAGTTACAGCTTTTCCTAAGGTTTTAGCTCTAGCATCTGTTGTACTTTTTACCCTTGCTATAATTCCAGGATTTCCACATTTGGTATTTTTAATTCTTGCTACAGCAATGGGAGTCTCAGCTTACCTTTTATTTAAAGACGAAATGTCTCAAAAAATTATTGAGGCAGAAACTCAAAATATGCAGGTTATGGAGAAGGAAAAGAGAGAACCTGAGAACGTAATGAAACTGATATCTGTTGAACCAATGGAAATAGAAATTGGATACGGATTGATCCCACTTGCAGACGAAAATTCAGGAGGAGATTTGCTTCAGAGAATAGCCTCTGTAAGAAGACAATGCGCCATAGAGATGGGAGTAGTAGTTCAACCTATAAGGATAAGAGATAATCTTCAACTTAAAACTAATGAATATGTTGTGAAAATAAGAGGTACAATAGTATCAAAGGGTGAACTTATGCCTAATATGCTTTTATGCATGGATCCAGCTAATGAAAACTCTGATATAAAAGGTATAAGAACTATTGAGCCTACATTTGGTCTTCCAGCTATGTGGATTAATAAAGATCAAAGAGAAGATGCAGAAATAAGGGGACTTACGGTAGTTGATCCTACAACAGTAATGATCACTCATTTAACTGAAACAGTAAAAGATCATTCTTTCGAGCTTTTAGGAAGACAGGAAGTAAAAGAAATTGTGGATTCAATGAAAGAAAAGTACTCAGCTGTAGTTGAAGAACTTATACCAGATCTATTAACTATAGGAGAACTTCAAAAAATTCTGCAAAACCTTCTTAAGGAAAAGATACCTGTTAAGGATATGGTAACAATAATGGAGTGCTTAGCGGATAATTCAAGAAACACAAAGGATATTGAACTTTTAACTGAATATGTTAGAATGTCATTAGGTAGAACTATTTGTAGTAATCTTGTAGATGAAAATAATAGTATGGTTGTTGCAACTTTATCTCCAGAGGTTGAGAATTTAATTGCTAACAATATTCAAAAATCATCAGTACAAGGTTCATTCCCAGCCATTAGTCCTGATGTGACAACTAATTTGTTGAATTCTATAAAACAGGTTGTAAGTACTGTTAATTTTAATGATGGTCAACCAGCTATTTTAGTTTCGCCTAAAATAAGACCTGCATTTAGAAAACTTATTGAAATGGTATTTCCAGGTGTTGCAGTTCTTTCACTTAATGAAATTCCAAATGATATACAGATAAGAACTGAAGGAGTTGTGAATTTATAATGGTGGTAAAGAAATATATTGTTAAGAGTATGAATGAAGCAATGGCGAAAATAAAATATGATCTTGGCAGTGACGCTGTTATAATAAGTCAAAGGAAAGTTAAAAAACGGGGAATTTTAGGGATTTTTTCAAAGAAGCTAATAGAGGTAACGGCAGCAGTTGATAATTCAAAAGATACAAAAAAGAGAGAAAATATATATTCTAAGCCCCAGTACACAGAAGAAAATTCTGATTTAAATGAGAGTGTAGAAGCATTAAAAAGGGCAATGAAAAAACATGAGGAAACTACTAAGGTCGAAAAAAGAAGGGTCTTAGAAGATGTAAAAAGCAGTGGGGAAGATAGAATTCTTAGGGAAATGGAAGAAATGAAAAAGCTTATAGGTAACATTTCTTCCTCAAATGCTGATCAAGAAGAAAAGTCTGAAATAGAGTTAAAGCTTGAGGAAGCTGATATAAATGAAGGATACATAAAAGAGATTGTCAAAAATATAATGGATGACAAATCTGACATTGACTTAAATTTAAAATTAAAAAGTGCCCTAGAAAAAAATATAGAAATTTCTAAAACAGAGGAGAAAGGTATAATTACATTTGTAGGGCCTACAGGTGTTGGTAAAACTACAACTATTGCAAAGTTAGCAGGTAAGTTTTCTCTTATTGAAAAAAAGAAAGTTGGGCTTATAACTGTTGATACTTATAGAATAGGTGCTGTAGAACAGCTTAGAACCTATGCGGATATCATGAATCTTCCATTTAAAGTAGTTTTGACATTAAAGGAAATGGATGAGGCTATAAAAAGCATGCAAAACTGTGATATAATTTTAGTAGATACTACTGGCAGAAGCAGCAAAAATAAAATGCAAATATCAGAACTAAGGGCTTTTGTAAGTAAGACAAATAGCTTAAATATAAACCTCGTAATAAGTGCAACTACTAAAAATAGGGATTTAGAAGCTATAATTGATGGTTATAGGCAGCTTGATTTTCAAAATGTTATAATTACTAAACTTGATGAAACTACAACTTATGGTTCTATAATTAATATACTAAATTATGCTCACAAGCCTTTAAGCTATGTTACTACAGGACAGAATGTTCCTGATGACATAAGAAGAATGGCTAAAGGCGAAATTGTAAGCTTAGTACTAGGAGAGGATAATGTATGTTAGACCAGGCTGAAAGACTTAGAAATATGGCTCTTAAAAAAAACGCTGGAGAAGAGATAAAGAGGCCTGTAATAATTACTGTCACATCTGGTAAAGGCGGGGTAGGTAAGAGTAATTTCGTAGTTAACTTATCCATAACACTTCAACAAATGAATAAAAAAGTTCTAATTTTTGATGCAGATGTTGGTATGGGTAATGATGATATTTTGCTTGGATGTATATCTAAATATAGTGTATTTGATGTAATATATAATAATATGAAAATTGAAGATGCAATTGTGGAGGGCCCTTTTGGAGTTAAGCTCTTGCCAGGAGGCTCTGGCATTACTAAATTTAAAGATATTACAGAGGATCAAATAAATGCCTTTGTAAAAAAGCTTGCTTCTATTGGGAATTTTGACTATATAATAATGGATACAGGTGCTGGAGTAAATAGAAGTGTTTTAGGATTTATCTCCTGTTGTGAAGAACTTATAATTCTGACAACGCCTGAACCAACGTCACTTACAGACGCATATAGCCTTTTTAAAGCAGTTGTTCATTTTAAGATAAAGTCTTATGCTAAGGTAGTTATAAATAGAGTGGTGGATAATAAGGAAGGTTTGGAGACTTATAAAAAATTCCAAAGTGTTGCAAAAAAGTTTTTAAAGGCAGATACAGAATTTTTAGGTAGTATTTCTGAGGATTCAAGGATAGTTAAAGCTGTTAGAAATCAAACACCTTTTGTTGTTGAAAATCCCAATTGTTATGCTGCTAAGGATATTCAGTATATAGCAAATAAGCTCATGGGAACCACTACTAAGGATAATGGCCTTGGAATTGAAGGATTATTTAAAAAATTATTTAAGATTTTTTCGTAAGGAGTTGTGGTTATGGGTGACCTTAGTTTTATAGCTATTAATGACAAATGTGAAGTGGTACTAGATAATGAAATTTATAAAAGTAATATACAGGGAATTGAGGAGAAATACATTGCTATAAGTTTACCAGTAGCTAATGGAACCTATGCTATTATGCATAAAGGGGATATGACAGAAATTTGGTGTTATCACGATAATCAAGTCTATTCCTTTACGTCTACTGTTATAGAGAGGAAAAAAGAAGATGCAATAAAATTAATATTAATATCAAAGCCAAGTTATGAGAATATAAAGAGGGTACAGAGAAGAAAAAATTTCAGAGTTGATTTAATTGAAAGTATAAAATATAAAGTTTTAAATAAAAATGTAGTTAAAACTGAAATAGAAAAATTAAAAGAAGCTTCAGAAGAATTTTCAGATGGCTACATGATTGATTTAAGTGGTGGGGGACTAAAGATACGAATAAAACAAAAGCCTAATGTTGGTGATAGCATTTTTGTAAATTTGCCTATTGGAGATCAAAAGTTATTTTTGATAAGTACTTGTGTTAGAGCAATAAGAGAAGTAAATGGGGAGTATCTTTGTGGACTTGAATTTGATGATGATATAGATGAGAGAATTAGAGAGCATATAATAAACTATACTTTTAATATAATGAGAAAGCACATGAAAAAAAGATAGGGAGGATTTTTTATATGGCAATAGATGGGATTGTAGATGATAGAGAGGCTTTAATAAAAAAATATATACCTCTTGTTAAGTATATAGCTTCAAGAGTAATAATTGGTAAGAGTAAATATATTGAATACGAAGATTTAGTAGGGTATGGTATGATAGGTCTTATGGATGCTTTGAAAAAATTTGACCAGAGTAAGGGGATGAAGTTCTCAACATATTCATCTATAAGAATAAAAGGAGCTATGATAGATGAGTTAAGAAAGAATAGTCCCATTTCTAAAGGAGCTATGGACAAGCTTAACAGATACAATTTAGTAGTAGAGAGATTGGAAAAGGAACTATCCAGAGAACCTACGGAATTAGAAATTGCAAGTGGCTTAGGTGTTGGAAGAAAAGAAGTTGGAGAGATTGAAGGATATATTAATTATATATCAGTAGTATCCTTAGAAGATTTAATATTTTCAGAGGACGATGATATGCCTTTAATAGGAACTATAGAAGATGAGAAAAGTCCAAGCCCTGAAAAGGCTTTAGAAGAGAAAGAAGAAATTGAATACCTTGCTAAGGGAATAGAACTTCTTAATGAGAAAGATAGAATGGTATTATCACTATATTACTATGAAGGATTGACTTTAAAGAAAATAGGAAATATTTTAAATGTGTCTGAATCTAGAGTTTGTCAGCTTCATACTAGAGCTATAATGCACCTTAGAAAATCACTTAAAAAGCTAAAATATGAATAAATTGGAGTTGATTTAATGGCAGGCATTATCTTAATATTTATGGGAATTATACTTATTATTATGAATGTAAAAGCAATAAAAAATGATACTTCTTTTGAAACTAATTTTGAAAATAGAATAAAAAATACAGATGAATATGATTTAAAAATAGGTGAGTTAAGGCAGGAATTTGCAGAAACGATTCTTGAAATGCAGCAGGAAATAGAAAAGCTTAGTAATGGTGAAGATACAAATACGTATAAAATTAATGAAAAAATAGACGATAGTAAATATAGGGCAAAAAATCAAGGTATCAATGTTTTAATAGATAAAGATGATGATATTATAAAAGAGAATGAGAATGAAAAAATAAGTAAAGTAAGAAAACTGCTTGAAGATGGAAATACCGTAGATCAAATATCAGAAAAGCTAGACTTAGGAAAGGGTGAGGTATTATTAATTCAAAAATTGTATACAAACTAAAATCAATTTTTACAATTATGTGTGATAGAAAAATACTTTTTGGTATAGGTATAGGAATGCTTATATCTACATTATTTATGTATACTGTTAAAATTAATAATTCTATGTCCAAAGGTGAAATAGAGCAGAAAGCATATTCTTATGGAATGAAATATCCAATTGATATGAAGGTTAGTAAATGATGGAGGAAGTGGTTATATGGTAAGAGGACTTTATACTGCTATAAGCGGAATGGTTGTTCAAGAAGCCAAGCAAGATGTTATAACTAATAATCTTGCAAACACAAATACGGTTGGTTTTAAAAGTGATAGTTTATCATCTCAATCCTTTGAAGACGTACTCATTCAAAATTATTCTAAAAGAGAAAATGGAGTACCTGAGAGAACACTTTTAGGAACACTTAATTTAGGTTCTAGGATAAATGATACTGCGACTGATTTTACAGGTGGAAATATACAAGCAACAGATATAGACACAGATTTTGCGATACAGGGAAGAGGATTTTTCACTGTTAGGAAAAATAATGGATCAGATCAAAATTATTATACGAGAAATGGACATTTTCATGTAAATATGGATGGATATATGCTTGATGATTCAGGAGATTATATAATGGGAACTAACTTAGCTACAAATACTACTGAACCAATAAAGTTGGGTAAAGGAATCGTTAGTTGTGATCCTTATGGAAATGTAAGTGTTGATGGACCAGCGAAATATAAATTTAATTTTGTACATTTCAATGATTATACTAAGTTAAAAAAGATTGGAGATAATCTTTTTCAGGGAGATAATCCTATTCAGAATTTTAATGCTAGTGTAGAAAACAAAGCTCTAGAGGGATCTAATGTGAATGTCATGAAAGGAATGACTGATATGATGACTACTATGAGAGTGTTTGAAAGTAATCAAAAGACAGTACAGTCTATTGATGAAACTGTTGGGAAAGCTGTAAATGAAGTAGGAAAGGTTTAGTGGAAGTTTAAAGGGGTGTAAGAATTATGCTTAGAATTATGTGGAATGGTGTAAGTGGAATGGCTGCTGAGCAGGAAAAGTTGGATTCCATATCAAACAATTTGGCCAATAGTAGCACTACTGGTTATAAAAGTGAAACAGTTGGGTTTAGTGATTTATTATATGAAACACTAAATAGAAAGGGATATCCAGTTACAAATGACGATAATAATCGTTATACTGGATCTGGTGTTAAGGCAAATGAGTGGATTAGAAATAATGCACAAGGATCATTGACACCAAGCGATTCTAAGACTGCTTTAGCAATCGATGGAAGTGGATACTTTAAGGTAACAACACCGGATGGAACTGAGGCATATGAAAGAGCAGGAAGTTTTACTGTAAATGCAAATGGAAGAATAGTTGATCCAAATGGAAATTACCTGAATATAGATTATAGTGTAGATCCTAGTACAGTTAAATTCACAGCTAGTAATGTTGCTGTTGCACAGGATGGTACCATAAGTATTCAAAACGGACAGACCACAACAAATGTTGGTAAGATAAATATCTATGATGTTACTGGAAATGATTCTATGATATCTGTAGGAAAAAGTTTATTTGTACCTAAGGCGGGAGCACAGATGTTTGTGAATAACAAGTCAGTAATATATCAAAATTATCTAGAAAACTCAAATGTGGATTTAGGAACAGAAATGACTGATATGATAGTAGCTCAAAGAGCATATCAGATAAATTCAAAGAGTTTAGAGACAGGTGATAATATGTGGAGTATTGTAAATAATATGAAAAAATAAAAAAGCACGTAAAAGTGCTTTTTTTATTTTCCTTCTATGGCAGAAGTCAAAGGTGGTATTACTTGTTTTTTTCTTGAAAGTATTCCGGGAACATATACTGCATTATCTTTAAGCTCAACATTAAAGGCTTTATTTACAAGGTCAGTATTTTCTCCGGTAGCTATTATAAGAGAACCTTCTTTTATAATATCTGTAAGAAGTAAAAGTACTGCATTAAAATTTTCGTCTTTAACTTTTTTATTCATATATGCTAACATATCTTTTTTATATTCATCGAAACCTTCTATATCCATAGTTGTGACTTGAGAAACCCCTATTTTTTTATCTCCAAGGTTGAATGCTTTGTAGTCGCTGTTGAATATTTCTTCGACTGTTTTTCCCTTCAAAGAAGTACCAGCCTTAAACATTTCTGAAGCATACTTTTCAGGGTCTATATCTGCTATTTTAGCTAATTTTTTTAGGACTTCTTTGTCTCTAGCTGTAGTAGTTGGAGATCTAAATAAAAGAGTATCTGATATTATAGCAGAGCACATTAAACCAGCAGCTCTCTTTGAAGGCTCTATACCTTTTTCAAAGTACATTGAACCTATAATTGTACTTGAACAACCAACAGGCTCATTTCTGAAGAATATAGGGTAGCTTGTTTGAATATCTGCTATTCTGTGATGATCTATTATTTCAAGCAAATGTAAATCTTCTAAATTATCTACTGATTGAGCTCTTTCATTATGATCAACTATTATTATATCTTGATTACTAGACAAATTCTCTAATAATTTAGGAGCATTGGCTTTAAAGTAATTAAGAGCAAATTCTGTTTCACGGCTTATGTTGCCAAGCCTTCCTGGAACTGTATTGAAACCTAATTTGTTTTTTAATTCAGAGTATGCTATTGCTGAACAAATTGAATCTGTATCTGGGTTTTTATGTCCAGTTATATAAATAATATCTTCCATTTTTCAACATCCCTTCGTTTTTATTATGTACTCTAATTGCTCAACCGGAAAAATTGTATATAAATTTCGGTCTTTATATATTTTATAATTTAAATTGTAAGTTGTAAAGTATAAATGATTATATAAGGAAAGTAGAGTAAAACTTAACTGGATTTTTACATAGTGTAAATAATGATTTGTTTACGTCATAATTTTTGTGTGTATAAGCATAAAGTGTAAGAGTAAGTAGTATATAAAATATATAGTTTACAATGTGGGGTGATAAATTGATTAATGAAAATAGGGCAGCAAGCGGTTTGTCAGAAGAGGAGGCTAAAAGATTACGAAAAAAATATGGCTATAATACAATACAAAAAAAGAAGAATATTTCAATGATAAAGATATTCTTATCACAGTTTAACGATGTTATGATATGGGTACTTATAGCCGCAACTATTATTTCAGGACTTATGGGAGAAAAGGCAGATGCGTTAACCATAATTGTAATTATAATAATGAATGCAATTATTGGATTTGTGCAAGAGTTTAAAACAGAAAAATCATTAGAGGCGCTAAAAAAACTTACAGCACCAACAACAAAAGTAATAAGAAATGGAAGCATAAGAATAATGGATGCAGCTAATTTAGTTCCAGGAGATTTAGTTGTTTTGGATACAGGAGATAGAATTCCTGCTGATTGTATATTAATTGATGGGACAAACATGATGGTGGACGAATCGCTACTTACTGGGGAATCTATTGGAGTATCTAAGAATAATAAGGATAGCAACTTGTATATGGGAACTACAGTACTTACAGGAAGGTGTCAGGCAAGAGTAATTAAAATAGGAATGACAACGGAGATGGGCAAGATTGCAAATATGCTTGATAACATAGATCAAGAAAAGACACCGCTTAAAGAGAAGTTAGCATCTTTAGGTAAAATATTAGTTATACTGTGTATAGTAATATGTGTGGTTGTTACAGTGCTTGGAATAATAAGAGGTGAGGATAAATATGAAATGTTCCTCTTAGGAGTAAGTTTAGCAGTTGCAGCAATTCCAGAAGGACTTCCAGCTATAGTAACTGTAGCATTAGCCATTGGTGTTTCTAGAATGCTTAAAAGAAATGCACTTGTAAGAAAACTTCCCGCAGTTGAGACGCTGGGATGTACATCTATAATATGTAGTGATAAGACAGGTACTTTAACTCAAAATAAGATGACAGTAAAAGCTATGTATTTTAATAATCAGATTTATGAAAAAGAACTATATTCAGAAGAAAGATTTGAACTTCTTAAGAGAACTTTCATATACTGTAATGATTGTGATTACAATTTTAAAGAAAAAGGTATTGATAAGTGTCTTTTTGGAGATCCAACAGAAACGGCATTAATAAGAGCATTTTTTAAAGATACTGGAAAACTAAAGAAGTTTATTTCAGAGGAAAAGAGGATAAGAGAGGAACCTTTTGATTCTAAGACTAAAATGATGACTGTAATAAGCAAAGGTGCAAATGGAACAAGTTTATACTTAAAAGGTGCTCCAGAGAGGGTAATAGAAAAGTGTAAGTATATATATATAAACAATAAGGTGGAATTATTTACTTCAACATATAAATCCAAAGTGAATTCGGTACTTGAAAGTATGTCAAGGAAAGCATTAAGATGCATTGCTTGTGCATACAAAAAGGAGAACATAAATAAAGATGGAGACATGA
The DNA here is from genome assembly GCF_000008765.1 of Clostridium acetobutylicum ATCC 824. Classification (NCBI taxonomy): domain Bacteria; kingdom Bacillati; phylum Bacillota; class Clostridia; order Eubacteriales; family Clostridiaceae; genus Clostridium; species Clostridium acetobutylicum. The sequence continues at coordinate 2,230,196 of NC_003030.1, read as the reverse complement.
TTTTTTTAGGAATTGCAGGAATGATTGATCCACCAAGATTAGAAGTTAAGGATGCTGTTCTTAAATGTAGAGTTGCAGGCATAACTCCAGTTATGATAACAGGAGATCATAAAAATACAGCATTTGCTATAGCAAAGGAATTGAATATATGTTCAGATGTATCTGAAGTTATAAGTGGTGAAGAGCTTGATAAGTTAAGCGAAAAGGATTTATATAAAAAAACAGACAAAATAAGAGTTTTTGCAAGAGTAAGTCCAGAACATAAACTTAAAATTGTAAGGGCATTTAAAAAGAAGAATAAAGTTGTTGCAATGACAGGTGATGGAGTAAATGACGCACCAGCAATAAAAGAAGCAGATATAGGGATATCAATGGGAGTATCAGGTACAGATGTAACAAAAGAGGCCTCTTCAATGATACTTTTGGATGACAACTTTGCTACAATTGTAGCAGCAGTAGAAGAGGGAAGAGTTATATATAATAATATTAGGAAATTTATAAGATATCTTTTGTCATGTAATTTAGGAGAGGTATTAACAATGTTCCTATCATCAGTATTTAATTTACAAACTCCTCTATTACCTATACAAATTTTGCTTATAAATTTGGCAACAGATGGTCTTCCAGCATTAGCGCTTGGAGTAGATCCACCAGATAAGGATATTATGGATGATAAGCCTAGAGACAGAAAGGAAGGAATCTTTTCCAGAGGACTTAGTGAAAAAATTATTATAAGAGGATGTCTTATAGGAGTTTGTACAATTTTATCATTTTTGGTAGGCCTATACATGGGATTTGGATTAAAGACAAGTAGAACAATGGCGTTAGGTACATTAATCATGTCCCAATTAGTACACGTTTTTGAATGTAGATCTGAAAAGCACTCCCTATTTGAAATAAAATTATTTACTAATATATACCTTCTAGGAGCAGTCAGTATTTCTGTAATAATGCTTGTATGTGTTGTTTATATCCCATTTATGGAAGTGCTTTTTCATACTTCTGCATTAAGTATTACTCAATGGATTATAGTACTATTTTTCTCAAGCTTTATAGCATTGATAAACAGTCTATATTTGTATCATAATAAAAGCAAAAATATATAAATAAAAAACACTTAAGCTTTTGTTTATTTAGCTTAAGTGTTGATTTTATTTTATTCTTTGAATTTTTTTAGCAGTTTTTACTCCACCATCATCGACAGGCACTAAGTCGCATTTTGTACTTAAGTTTCTTATGTTCATAATTGAAACAGCCTCACCAGATTTTTTTGACTTTTTAGCATTTTTATCAGGTTTTAAGCCTTGAATAATTACTAGATTACCTTGAGATATGTTCATAAAATCAGGTTTTTTAAAAAATCGATTTCTTTTGTATACACATTTTACTACTGCTTTACTTCTATCTGGCTTTATAATAATTGTTGCAATCAATTTATTGAAAATCCATAAAATACTTTTTCTTTCAACTTTGACTGAAAGTACATTTCCCTGAATGTTGGTAAGTCTATCACCATATTTTTTGAAGAAATTTTTTGTATAAGATTCTGAAATTTTATCTTTAAAACTCATATTAATAACTCCTTTATGTTGGTTTTAAAAGTACATATGTTATTCTCGTTTATTATAGCATAGGTTGAAATATTTGTGAATGTAAATCTTAAGCTTACCAAAAAAATGTTCCTAAAATGGTTTTATAAGAATATTAATATAGGGGAGGGATTGTGGAATGGTTAAAAAGTTGACTCCTGAAGATGTTATTTACAATATTAGTCCCAGAGATAAGAGAGCAGATAAAAACAATATTTATGATAAAATGTATGTTGATATAAAGAATGGAATTGATATAAAGGATAGGGGATACAATATATACGTAGTAGATGATTTTAGCACTGATATGCTAAAGGATATAAAAAGTTATGTTAATTATCTTTTAAGTAGAAAAAGCAGTCCTAAGGATATATGTTATGTTACAGGAAAAGATAGAGATATACCTCAAAGTATAATTATAAATAATGGTTTTGGAAAAAAGCTTTATGACTGTATTGAAGAAATAAAAAAAATATATAGGGACATAATATATAAATTTTATAATGCATTAGATATAGAAGAAAGGGATTTTATAATAGAAGATGCAAGAAATGAAAAAAAGGCTATAATAAACAAAATACTAAGTGAAGCAGAAGAAAAAGGTTTTGAATTAAAGCCTTCAGAGGCTGGCTTTAATTTTATACCACTAAAGGAAGGAAAACCAATTACAGAAGAAGAGTATGATGAGCTTCACGAATCGCAAAAAGAAGACATATTGAGCAAAATGAAGGAATTAAAAAGCAGTACTAAGATTGTATTTACAAAGCTAAAGGATATAGAGGAGAAAGAAATAAAGAGTTTAAAGGAATGTTTCAAAGATTATATAGAAAATGAGACAGAGGAAAAGAAATACTCGTATATGAATGAATTTGAAGGTGTTCCAGAAGCCGTGGTATACATTTATAAGGTGTTTGATGATATAAAAGAGGAAATTGTAAAAAATTATACTTCAAGCTATGAAAAAGACTCTGAAAAAATAATTGCAATACTTTTTAAGTACTGTGTTAATGTTATAGTAGATAATAGTACTAATAATAAACCACTTACCATTTACGAGGATGATCCTAAGCTATCTAATCTTTTAGGAAGCATTGAATATAAAAATCATGGTGGAAATTATGTTACGGATGTGAGTTTAATAAAAGCAGGCTCACTTTTAAAAGCAAATGAGGGCTGTGTAATAATTAGAATTAAAGATTTAATTGAAAAACCAATGGCTTACTATTACCTAAAAAAAGTACTTTTAAATGAGACAGTGAGACTTGACTATACAAAGGATCATCTTGAACTTATATCACTTAGAGGACTAAATCCGGAGCCTATAAAAGTGGATTTAAAGATCATACTAATTGGAGATTATGAAACCTATAACATTTTATATAACTTAGATGAGGATTTTAGGGAACTTTTTAAAATAAAGGCAGAATATAATCCAATAGTAAGCATAAATGACAATTCAATAAGATATGTAGAAAAAATAGTTAAGTCTTTTTTGAATTGTGAAAAAGGCAAAGAAATATCATCAGCTGCATTCAAAGAAATATGTAGACAGTTATCACGAAAAGCGGATAATAGAAATAAACTTTATATATCTCCTAAGGATATAAAGCAAATATTAATATTAACCTGCAATAATGCTAATAAAACTGATGATAAATATATAAATGATGAAAATGTAAGAGAAGTAGTTTGCAAAAGAGAAATCATAGAAGAAGAAATTATAAAAAATTATAAAGAAAAGAAGATACTCATGGATTTTTCAAAAAGTAAAGTAGGTCAAATAAATGCATTATCTGTTGTAAGCTTGGGCAATAAAGATGTAGGAAAGCCAATTAGATTAACCTGTACTTGTCATAAAGGAAGTGGAAATATAGTTGACATACAAAAAGAAAATTCTATGAGTGGAAATATTCATTCAAAATCAATAAGTATCTTAAAGGGACTTATGGGAGAAATATTTGGAGGATATGATAGAATACCTGTGGATTTTTATCTGTGTTTTGAGCAAGTATATGGAAAGCTTGAAGGGGATAGTGCTTCTGTAGCGGAAACTTTATGTATGATTTCCGCACTGACTAAAATACCTATAAAACAAAATATAGGAGTTACAGGATCTATAAATCAATTTGGTGAGATTCAGCCAGTAGGAGGAATAAAAGATAAGATAGAAGGTTTTTACAGAGTTTGCAATTCATATAATAGCAGAGACGGATATTCTGTTGCTATACCTGATAATAATAAGGATGATATTGTATTAAATTATGATGTTGAAAAGGCAGTTATTGAAGGAAATCTATTTGTATATACTATCGAGAATATTAAAGATGCCGTGAAAGTTTTAATGGATGAACAATGGGATGATGTAATTAAAAAAGCGTGGATAGAGATGAAAAAATATGATATCAAAAGAGAGAGAAGGCACTGAAAGAAGAGAAAATAAAAGACGGGAAATCTTTTTTTCGATTTTCCGTCTTCTTTTAATATGAGAACTTATATTACACATTAAATCTAAAGAATACTACATCGCCTTCTTGCATTATGTAGTCTTTTCCTTCGAGTCTATAAAGACCCTTTTCCTTTGCAGCAGCTTCGGAGCCACAGTTTATCAAGTCATCATAGGAAACTATTTCAGCTCTTATAAAGCCTCTCTCGATGTCTGTATGTATTTTTCCAGCAGCAGCAGGTGCTTTTGTTCCTTGATTTATAGTCCATGCTCTTACTTCTTCAGGACCAGCGGTTAAGAAGCTCATAAGTCCTAATAGCTTGTAACTTCTTTCTATTAATCTATTTAGACCAGAGTCTTCAAGTCCGTATTCAGAAAGCATTTCTTTTTGTTCTTCTTCTTCAAGTGAAGAAAGTTGTTCTTCAAGACCGGCACAAATAGGAATAACTTCAGAGTTTTCACGTTTTGCATAATCTTGAACAGATTTAACCATATCATTTTCTACATTACCGGATAGTATATCGTCTTCAGATACATTAGCAGCATATAGAATTGGTTTTGAAGTTAGGAGAAAAAGCCCCTTAACGAATTCAGCTTCGTCATCAGTGAATTCAAGAGTTCTTACAGATTTTCCATCTTCAAGATGTTTCTTTAATTTTTCTAATATAACAAGTTCATCTTTAGCTTTTTTATCACCGGAGCGAGCTGTTTTGGTAGTTTTTTCTATTCTTTTTTCAAGAACTTCAAGGTCTGAAAATATAAGCTCAAAATTTATGGTCTCAATATCACGTATAGGATCTATGCTTCCATCTACATGCACTATATTATCATCTTTAAAACATCTTACAACATGTACTATGGCTGCAGATTCTCTTATATGAGATAAAAATTTATTTCCAAGTCCTTCTCCTTTGCTTGCTCCTTTGACTAAACCTGCTATATCATAAAATTCTATACTTGTATGGACTTTCTTTTTAGAATTATACATCTTTTCAAGAACGTCAAGCCTCTTGTCAGGAACAGATACAACTCCTACATTAGGTTCTATAGTACAAAAAGGATAATTTGCAGATTCTGCTCCTGCTTTTGTTATGGCGTTAAATAAAGTACTCTTACCTACATTTGGTAAACCTACAATTCCCAATCTCATTTATGTGTACATCCCTTCTAAATTAAATTCATCTTATAAATTATACTCTAAGCAAGTTATTTATTCAAGAATGGAAGTTTTTCTAAAAAAGTTTAAGAACTTTAAAATTTTGACTTTATAAGAAGGAATTTTAACATTCATATAGAATTATATAAAAAGTGGTTTAAAGTGGTGTAAAGTGGTGCAAAAATACATAAGGGGGTAGAAAGTGTGTTTATAGGTGAATATAATCATGCCTTAGATACAAAAAATAGAATAATTATACCCTCTAAATTTAGGGAAGAGCTTGGAGATAATTTTATTTTAACTAAGGGTTTAGATGGATGTCTTTATGTATACCCTTTAGGAGAATGGAAGGTACTTGAGGAAAAGTTGAAAAAGTTACCTCTTACAAATCACAATGCAAGAGCTTTTGTTAGGTTTTTCTTTTCTGGAGCAAATGAAGTAAGCTTGGATAAACAGGGAAGAGTTCTTGTACCACAAAATTTAATAGAATATGCTTCAATTAATAAGGAAATCATAAGTATTGGAGTATCCACAAGAATAGAAATATGGAGTAAGGAAAAATGGGTAGAATACAATGAATCAAGTGTGGATATGAATGCGATAGCAGAAAAAATGAGTGAACTTGGGATATAAAAGGAGATTTTGTTATGGAATTTAATCATGTTCCTGTATTATTGGAAGAAACTATAGAAAATTTAAATATAAAAGAAGATGGAATTTATGTTGATTGTACGCTTGGTGGAGCTGGTCATTCCTCTGAGATTTTGAAAAGACTTTCAAGTAAAGGAAGGTTAATAGGAATAGATCAAGATAAAGATGCGCTTAAGGCAGCAAGCGAGCGACTTAAAGAGTATAAAAATTTGACTTTTGTACACGATAATTTTTCTAACATAAAAAATATATTAGAAGAACTTAAAATAGATAAAGTAGATGGAATTTTAGCAGATCTTGGAGTTTCATCCTATCAGCTGGATGAGCCAGAAAGAGGATTCAGCTATATGAATGACGCCCCACTTGATATGAGAATGAATAGGGATAGTGAATTTTCTGCATATGATGTTATAAATGGATATGATGAAGAAAAACTTTATTCAATAATAAAGAATTATGGAGAAGAAAAGTTTGCTAAAAGGATAGCTAAATTTATTGTGGAAAAGAGAAGTGAGGAAGCTATAAATACAACTTTTGAGCTTGTTGATATAATAAAGGCAGCAATTCCTGCAAAATTTAGAAGGCAGGGACCACATCCGGCAAAGAGAACATTTCAGGCCATAAGAATAGAAGTTAACCAAGAACTTGAAATTTTAAATAAAACAATAGAGGATTCGGTCGATAAATTAAAAAGTGAGGGAAGAATATGTATAATAACATTTCATTCTCTTGAGGATAGAATTGTTAAAAATAAATATAGAGAGCTTCAAGATCCATGTATGTGTCCTAAAGATATACCAATGTGTGTATGTGGAAAGAAACCTAAGATAAAGATTATTACAAGAAAACCGATAGAGGCTTCTAGTTACGAACTTGAATATAATCCTAGAAGTAGAAGTGCAAAACTCAGAGTGGCAGAAAAAATAAATTTGTAAGTTATAATATTGGAATGAGGTGAATAAATTGATAATAACGGATAAAAGATTTCAGATTAAAGGTAACAATGCGCTAGCACCTGAGGAAAATAACTTAGGTGTTGAAGAAAGGGTACTGGAGAGCTATAGAAGGAGAAGAAAGAAAGAAAAAGAATTAAAACGTATGAAAAAACACGTTCAGATGAAGAAGCAAGCTAGAATTATTTTTGGTATAGTTGCTGCTTTTGTACTGGGTTTTACTGTTTTATATAGATATTCTAAGATTTATTCACTTCAAAATAAGCTCGAAGCGGTTCAAAATCAATCCAGCAATATAGAAAATGAAAATGATGATTTGAAACTTAGGATTTTTAGAACCGAAGGCATTGACAATGTATCTAAAAAAGCAACAGGAGATTTACATATGGTTAATCCAGATAAAAATCATGCGGCATATACTGATTTGAAGAAGAAAAGCATTACTATAGATAAGGATACCGAGGATTCAAATAGTAAAGGTATTTTAGAGGTTATCGAAAGCAAGTTGTTTTAAGGAGGTATGGGTTGCCCAAAAGGATATTAGTTGATAAGGCTACTATTAGAAATAGAATTTTTATTGTATTTCTAATTTTAACTTGTGTAATCTTTTTACTATGCTACAAGCTTTTTAATGTAATGGTTGCAAGATCTTCTAGGTATAAGAAAATGGCACAAGAACAGTGGACAAGTGAAGTTAAGATTTCAGCTAAAAGAGGAAGAATATTAGATAGAAATGGCGAAGAACTAGCCATAAGTGGTAATGTTTATAGAGTTGATTTGGATTTAAATACTATAAAGAATTCTTTGGCTGAAAAGAAGATGAAAATGGACGAACTTGCAGATAGGCTTTCTAGTGCACTTGATATGGATAAAAAAGATGTCTCTAAACAGCTTAACAAAAAGTTTAAAGATGGAAGACCAATGGGATCTGCAATTTTAACAAGAAGAATAGATAAGGATAAGGCTAATAAAGTTTTAGCTATAAATGTAAAAGGAGTAATGGTTTCTCCTGATACAAAAAGATATTATCCAAACAGCGATTTCTTATCACAGGTTATTGGACATACTAACTCAGATGGAGATGGGCTTACAGGGGTTGAACTTAAATATAACAAATACCTTAAAGGTAAGCCAGGGGTTAGAAAGGCTGAGATAGATAAAAATAGTGCAAATTTACCTTACACAATATCTGAATATTCAAAACCGTTGGATGGCAGAGATGTTGTCCTTACTATAGATAAAAATATGCAGTATTTTGCTGAAAAGTACGCCCAAGAGGCTTTAGTTAATAATAAAGCAAAGGCTGTGTCAATACTTATAATGAATCCTAAAAATGGTGAAATACTTGCTATGGCTAACAAGCCTGATTATGATTTGAATGACCCTTGGGATAAAAGTAAAAGTTATGATGAACTTCAGAAAAGTTGGAGAAATAGAGTAGTAAGTGATGCTTTTGAGCCTGGATCTATATTTAAGGTTATAACTTCTAGTGCAGCTATGAGTTTAGGGATAGTTCATGAGAATGATAAATTTAACTGCGGGGGAAGTATTACTGTAGCTAAAAAAACTATCCACTGCTGGAAAAGAACAGGGCATGGAGAAGAAACTTTTGTAGATATTCTTAAAAATTCTTGTAATGTTGGTTTTGCTGAACTAGGAGAAAGGCTTGGAGCTAAAAATCTTAATGATTATATAAATAAATTTGGGTTTGGAAGAAAAACAGGTATAGATCTCCCAGGAGAAGCACGGGGAATAATTAGACCAACTAATAAAATAGGACCTGTGGATTTAGCTACAATAGCATTTGGACAATCTAATACTGTTTCAATGGTTCAATACATGCAGGCTTTTAATTCCGTAGCAAATGGAGGTTATTTAATAACACCACATGTAATGAGGGAAATAAGTCATGTAGAGAATAATAGACAGGTTGTAGATAAAGAGTATAGCGATTATAATAAGAAAAGGATTTTAGATGAAAGCATGACAGCCACCTTAAGAGGATATCTTGAAAAGGTAGTCTCAGAAGGTGGAGGTAAAAAAGCTTTTATAGATGGATATCATATCGGGGGAAAAACAGGTACAGCTCAAAAGCCAAATCCTAATGGAGGAGGATATGAGCACGGAAAGTATATAGCTTCATTTGTTGGAATGGCGCCTGCAAGTGATCCTAAAATTACAGTAATGGTCTCGATAGATGAGCCGGATCCATCAAATTATTATGCAGGTCAAATATCTGCGCCTGTAGGTCAGAAGGTTTTTAATGATATATTTAACTATCTAGGAATAAAGCCTGATACATCAAGTTCTGATGCTGCCAAGAGTATGCTAAAAGATGTAGTTATTCCGAATATACGTGGTATGAAAAAGGAAGATGCTATAAAAACGCTTAAAAATCTTAATATAGATGCGGATGTTGACGGTAATGGGGAATATGTAAGCAATACAACTCCTATTCCAGGCATAACAGTAAAAGAAGGAACAAAAGTTGTACTTTACACAGGAGACAGTCCTAATTATAATAATAATGATGTTATAGTTCCAAATTTAACTGGATATAGTAAAAAAGAAGCAGAAGAAACATTAAAAAGTCTTGGGCTTGATTTTAAAATTTCAGGAGATGGTGTTGTTGAATCGCAAAGTATTGATGCTGGTAAACAGGTCAATAAGGGTACGGTTTTAACACTTAAACTTGAAGAGAATATGAGCGAGTGATTAATTTTTCGTAAATGACCTTTGAAAGCTATTTGATTTATTGATAGCGTAGTTTTAAGCTAATTAACAACTTAATTTATGCAGCAAAATAACTTTAGAAGGTGACAAGTTTTGCTGTATAATTAAGTTTTATGTTTAGAGATTAGTAATAAGTCATTTATCTATATTTAATGTTTTAAGTGTATAGCTTAGTTGAAGAATTTTTAAAAAGGAATTTAATGCATTATAAAAGTCACAAGTGTAAACAGCAAAACTATGTACCTATTGAGGAGTGATTTTATGAAATTGAAAAAAATAATTGGTGATGTGAAATATGAACTTATATGTGGAGATTTGAACGTAGAAATTGATAATTTAAATTACGATTCGAGAAAAGTTAATGAAAAGGGATTATTTTTTTGTATTGAAGGATATACAAGTGATGGACATGATTTTATAGATAAGGCGGTAGAAAAAGGCGCTGATGTTATAGTATGTACTAAGGTTCCTAAAAAGCTTCCTAATTGTACTGTAGTTAAGGTTGAGGATGGAAGAAAGGCAATGGCTGTTATGGGGGCCAATTTTTATGATAATCCATCTCATAAGTTAAAGCTTATAGGCATTACTGGAACCAATGGTAAAACAACTTCTACATATATGATGAAATCTATGCTTGAAAGCTCGGGATATAAGGTTGGGCTTATAGGTACTATAGCAAACTACATAGGAGATAAAAAAATAGAAAGTCATAGAACAACTCCAGAATCATTAGAGCTTCAAAAATTATTTAGTGATATGGTACATGATAAAATAGATTATTGTGTTATGGAGGTGTCATCACATTCATTATATCTTGACAGAGTATACGGAATCGTCTTTGAAGAAGGTATATTTACAAATTTAACACAAGATCATTTGGATTTTCATAAAACCTTTGAAAATTATTATAAAGCAAAGATGATATTATTTAAAAACAGTAAAAGGTCTATAATAAATATTGATGATAAATATGGTGAAAGAGTTTTCAAAGATGCAGGTAATGATAAAATAACTTACGGTCTTACAGAAAAGGCTGATTTAAAGGCGGAAAATTTAAAAATGACATCAAGAGGAACAGAATTTGATTTGTGTTATAGGGGATTAAGAGAGCATGTGAAAATAAACATTCCGGGAAAGTATAATGTATATAATGCACTTGGAAGTGTAGCTGCATGCTTAAATGAAGGAATAAGTATAGAGAAGGTGAAAGATGGATTAAATAAACTTTCATCAGTTCCTGGAAGATGCGAAATAGTTACCCACAATACAAATTTGGATTTTGATGTGGTATTAGATTACGCGCACACACCTGATGGGCTTGAAAAGGTACTTAAAGCTTCAAGAGAATTCACAAAGGGAAGACTTATTTCTGTTTTTGGATGTGGAGGAGACAGAGATAAAACTAAAAGACCTATAATGGGTGAAATAGGCTCGAAGCTTAGTGATATTGCAGTAATAACTTCTGATAATCCTAGAAGTGAAAATCCAGAAGAAATAATAAAGGATATAGTTCAAGGTATTAAAACTGATAACTATGTAATAGTAGAGAATAGAAAAGAAGCAATAAAAAAAGCTATGCTTATGGCTAAAAAGGACGATGTTATAGTTTTGGCTGGTAAGGGCCATGAAAATTATCAAATACTAGGTGATAAAACTATTCATTTTGATGAAAAAGAAATAGTTTCAGAATTTATAAAGGAGCTGTTTTAAGTGGAGAATTTGACGTTTAATGAAATTGCAAAAGCTGTAAATGGAAAAGTTATTTTAAGAGGAAGTAAAGATGTATTCAATGATGTAAGTATAGATACAAGGAAGCTCTCAAAGGGTGCTATTTTTATTGCAATTAATGGCGAAAATTTTAATGGGAATAAGTTTATACATAATGCAGTTCAAAAAGGAGCAGCTCTTTGCATTGTAGATGAAATTCATTTTGAAAAAGATTCTTTTAAAGAAGATATATCTATTTTATTAGTTGAAGATACTAAAAAAGCACTTTTAGATTTAGCTGAATTTTATAGAAGTACTCTTAATATTAAGGTGGTTGCTATAACAGGTTCTACTGGAAAAACTTCTACAAAAGATATCACAGCATCTGTTCTTAGAAGTAAATTTAGAGTGTTTAAAACATCTGGAAATTTTAATAACGAAATAGGTCTTCCTCTCATGATATTCAAGCTTGATAAAAGTTATGAAGTTGCAGTATTGGAAATGGGTATGAATCATTTTAATGAAATACACAATATGGCAAAGGCTGCAAGACCAGATATAGCTCTTATAACTAATATAGGAATATCTCACATTGAGAATCTTAAGAGTAGAGAAAATATATTAAAGGCCAAACTGGAAATAACAGATTTCTTTACCAAGGATAATTTACTTATTGTAAATGGTGATAATGATTTGTTAAAAAAACATGAATTTAAGAGCATAAATGTTCTAAAGACGTCTTTAAATAAAGAAGGTAATTTAAATGCTGAAAATTTGTGTTTACATGAAGGAAATTCAGAATTTGAAGTTCAGGGTGAAAAACTTGTTTTAAATATGCCAGGGAAACATAATATTGAAAATGCTATGCTGTCTATTGCAGCAGCTTTAAAACTTGGTTTGACTTTTGAAGAAATTAGAAAAGGTCTAAAAGATTTAGAACTTACAGCTATGAGGCTTGATATTGTAAATGGTGAAAATATAGTAATTGTAGATGATTCTTATAATGCAAGTCCTGATTCTATGATAGCGGCTATTGATGTAACAAAGAATCTTAAGGGAAATAGAAGAATAGCAGTGCTTGGTACAATGAGAGAACTTGGAGAAAAGTCTTATGAATCTCATAAAGAAGTTGGAGCTTATGCAAAAGAAAATAATATAGATGAACTTTTAGTAGTTGGAGAGTTTAGTAAAGCTTATCTAGATGGATATAAAGATAAAGAAAACTTTAGTGAGTTTGAAACAAATGAAGAGCTTTTAAAATTTGTGAAAACAGATATACGAAAAGGAGATATATTCCTTATAAAAGCATCTAGGCTTATGAAATTTGAAAATATAGTTACAAAACTTAAAGAACTAGATAAGGAGATATAAAATGGGAGTTATCATTTATTCAGTACTAATTTCGTTTCTATTTTCAATACTTCAAGGACCATTATTTATTCCAATATTACACAAATTAAAGTTTGGTCAGCCAATACGTGAAGATGGTCCCAAAAATCATATGAAAAAAGCTGGAACTCCAACTATGGGGGGAATTATATTTATAACTACAGCTATTATAGCAATGATTATAATGAGAAAAAACCTTAATAGTAACGCTGTATTTGCATTTGTATGCTTTTTTTCATTTGCTATGATAGGACTTATAGATGATTCTCTTAAAATTCTTCATAAAAAGAATGAAGGACTTACTTCGAAGCAAAAGTTTCTTCTTCAAATTATAGTTTCTGCAGCTATTTCATATTATGCTTATATACGTTTTGGAAGTGATACTTTTATTCCTTTTCTAAAAATAACATGGACGCTTCCACCTATAGTTTATATGGCAGCTGTTGTGTTTTATTTTGTGGCAGTTACCAATGCTGTAAATCTTACAGATGGACTCGATGGACTTGCATCATCAGTGACAATATTAGTTGTAACTTTTTTCACAGTAGTAAGTTTTTCGTGGCATCAATATGAGCTATCAGTCTTTTGTGGAATTATTGTAGGTATACTTTTAGGTTTCCTAAAATACAATTCATATCCTGCACAAATTTTCATGGGCGATACTGGATCTATTGGTCTTGGGGGAGCAGTTGCAGCAATTGCTTTGGTATTGAAATTACCATTATTGGTTATAATTGTAGGTGGAATATATGTTATTGAAGTATTGTCTGATATAATTCAAGTAAGTTATTTTAAACTTACAGGAAAAAGAGTATTTAAAATGGCACCAATACACCATCATTTTGAAAAACTTGGATGGCATGAAACAAAAGTTGTTTCTGTATTTTCAATTGTGACAGTTATACTTTGCTTAATAGCTTTTCTATCTTTAATTTAGTATGATATTTGGGAGGTTTATGTATGTCAAAACCAAAACTGCTTCAAAAGGTTGAAGTTGATTTTGTGCTTTTTGCAACTGTGCTTTTACTTGTGGCGATAGGAGTAATTATGATTTATAGCGCTAGTTCATACAGTGCGCTCAACAGTTCAATGTATAATTATGATGATATGTTCTTTTTGAAAAAGCAAGGTGTCTGGGCTATTGGGAGTATAATAATACTCTTAATAATAGAAAAAATAGACTATCATTTACTTAAGAAAGTAACATCAAAATTGGTTGTAGTTACCGTAATTCTCCTTCTAGTAGTTTTAGCTTTTCCACCTATAAATGGAGCATATAGATGGATAAGAATTGGACCTTTCGGAAATCTTCAACCATCTGAGATAGCAAAATATGTTATAGTTCTTGTACTTGCAAAGGCCATTGAGAAAAATGGTGATAAGATTAAAAAATTCATTCCTAATTTTGTAGCTTATCTTTTAATCGCAATGTTTTTTGCTGGACTTGTTTATATTGAAAAAAATCTTAGTATAGCAACTGTAATAATGGTAGTTAGTTTAATAGTAATGTTTGTCGGTGGAGCTAAATTAAGACATATAGTTTCTATATTTGTAGCAATGATACCTGCAGGATTATTTTTCATAACAGCAGAGAGCTATAGATATAAAAGATTTATGACATTTAGAAATCCTTGGAAGGATTCTCAAGGTGTTGGATATCAGCTTTGTCAATCTTTGTTGGCCCTAGGATCTGGAGGTTTAAAGGGACTTGGCTTTGGACAGTCAAGGCAAAAGTGTTATTATATACCTGAACCTTACAATGATTTTATATTCTCTATAATAGGAGAGGAATTAGGCCTTATAGGATGTATTTTCATTATAATATTATTTATTGTGTTAATACAAAGAGGAATTAAGATAGCTATGAATGCAAAAGATACATATGGTATGCTTTTGGCGGTTGGAATAACATCAGTAATAGCAGTACAGGCAATAATAAATATAGCAGTTGTAACGGGTTCTATGCCTGTAACAGGTGTACCACTTCCGTTTATAAGTTATGGAGGATCCTCACTGCTTTTTAATCTTATAGCTATGGGGATATTACTTAATATTTCATCTCAAGGAAATAAGTAATTATAGGGTTTCTTATGTGATGCTTAATTTTGAATTAGGTTAAGTTTTACTATAGAAACCCTATAATTTAATTACAAATGTAAATTCAAAGACAGTATAAATAATTTTTTCTTGAATTTAGTTTACAAAAACTTATATTATATTAGAAAAAGGTGAATATATGAAAGAGGAAAATGAGTACATAGTGAAAAGAAGAAAAAAAAGAAGAAGAAAAAGAATAACAATATTTTTATTTTTATTAATATGTATTCTTGTAACATTATGCTTAAAATTACCATATTTTAATATAAAATATATAAATGTAGAAGGAAATAAGATAATAAAATCTGATAATATAATAGAAAATTCTAAGCTTAAAAAAGGTAATAATATTTTTTATTTAAATTTAAATAAATATAAAGATAATATTATGCAGGATCCATATATCAAGAATGTTTCTATTAGGCAAAAATTGCCGAATACTATTGATATTATTGTAAAAGAAAGACAGGCGGTTTTTTATATAAACAGTGGAGAAAACTATTTTATTATTGATAAAAATGGTGTATTATTGGAAATAAGAAAGAACATATCAGGAATGAATTTAATAAAATTGGATGGGGTTACCTTGAAAAATGGAAAAATAGGAACTGAAATTCCTTGTGATTCAAGAAGGCTTGAATTAATTAATCAAATAACTAGTGTATCGATAAAAGATAATAATTTAAAAATTACGGATGTGGACATGTCTCATATTTTGAGCTTAAAGGTTTATTTTAAAAATATGTGTGTAGTTATTGGAACGCCTGACGATATTTATAATAAGCTGAATGAAGCAGTAAATGTAATAATTTCTCAAAAGCTAATTGATAAAAAAGGATATGTGGATGTAAGTTTCAAGGGAAATCCTGTATATTCATTGCAGCAGTAGGGAGGCGTTAGTATGAAAAAATTCGGTGCACAGATTGGAGTAGCCTTTGTATGTTGTATTTTAGGTTTTATGATAGCACATCAACTTAAAATTGTAAGTTTTCAAGACACAAAACAAAATACAGGTATGGAAAGTGCAGAAATATCAGAAGAATTGAATAAGCTTAGCAAAGAAAAGAGTGACTTGCAAAAAAAAGTAAATGAGCTTCAAAGTCAGGTAAAGGGATATCAAAATGCTGCAGCTAGTAGTGGTTCAATGAATAAACAGATAGTAAATGAATTAAACACAAGTAATATGCTAATTGGAAGTGTAGATGTTACAGGCCCAGGTATTATACTAGTGATAACTCCACAAAATATATCATCTTCTACCAATAATTCTACAGGTCAAAATAATGATGTAATAACTGGAGAAGATTTATTGTACCTAATTAATGAATTGAATTTTTCACAGGCGGAAGCTATATCTATAAATGATGTAAGGATTACTTCAATGACAGGAATAAGAAGTTCTAGTGGAGGTTCAGATATATTTGTAGGCGATGACAGAATATCTCCATATGAGAAGATAACAATTAAAGCTATAGGTGATAGTAAGCTCCTTTATTCTGCACTTTCTTATCCAGGTGTACTTTCAAGTGTACCATCAGGATACAAGGCTGATTATGATAAATATGGAAGTATTAAAATAGGTAAGACAAATAAAGTTATAAAATTTGATTATGCTAAGCCTATAAGTAAATAATGAGGTGATTTTGTGATTGCAATTTTTGGACTACTAATAGGTATAATAATAGGAGTGGTATGGAATGTTCCAATTCCTGATAAATTTTCACCATATATTTCAGTTGCAATTTTTGCCTGCTTAGATTCAGTTTTTGGTGCAGTAAGGGCTGGATTAGATAAGCAGTTTAAATCTGATATATTTATATCTGGATTCTTTGGAAATGCAGTACTAGCAGTTGCACTTGTATATTTAGGAGATAAATTGGGACTTCCAATATATCTAGCGGCTGTAATTGTATTTGGTACTAGAATTTTTAATAATTTCGCAGATATAAGGAGAAAACTCATAGAGATGGCTAAAAATCGCTAACGGGGTGTTTTTATGAAAAACAATGAGGCTTCAATTTTTATATTTATTGCTTCAGTTTTTTTAGGCGTCCTTATATCATCAAATATGAGTTTTGGAAATAAAGAAAAGAAGTTAGTTTATCTTAATTCAAAACAGTACGAGGACGCATATAGAAAAAAAAGTGTGCTTTTAAATGATATAAATAATATAAATGAACAATATTTTGATTTAAAAAATAGCATAAAGGATTATAATAAATCAAGCAAGGATTTTGAAAGTACCAAAAGACAAATGGAGGATGAGTTGATATTGAATAAAATGGAACTTGGTACACTTGATGTAGTAGGAGAAGGTGTTGAAATTACACTTGATGATAGTGGAAATCAAGTTTCAGCTAGTAGTGAAGATGCTAATTTTAGAGAAATAAGAACCATATATCAGGTTATCCATGATTTTGATATGAGAGCTGTAATTAATGACATAAAATGTTCAGGAGCAGAGGCTATATCTATAAATGGTCAGAGAATTGTAAGTAACACTGAAATATACTGTAATGCTGAGTTTCTACTTATAAATGGGGTTAAAATAAGTGCTCCGTTTAATATAAAGGCAATAGGAAATAAAAATAAGTTAAAAACTTATATGCTGGCAAGCGGAAATTATCTTCAGAGACTAAAAAGAAGAAGTATATATGTTAATCTAAAGACTGTTAACGATGTAAAAATTCCAGCTTTTAAGGGTGAGTTAAGGCATTCAAATATTAAATCAAAGTAACTATCAAAATTTTTCTTAAGAAAATTATTAAATTATATTAAAAATTTGTTAAGTGTGAAGGTTTTTTTGTTTTTATGGAGAATATATTATAAGGGAGACGATAAAATTGGGTATAACTTATAACCTGCAGAAGGTAAAAGAAAAAATTCCAAAGGAAGTTACTCTTGTAGCTGTATCTAAAACCAAACCCATTGAAGACATTAAAGAAGCTTATGAACAAGGTATTAGAGATTTTGGAGAAAATAAAGTTCAAGAGCTTATGAGTAAATATGATGAAATGAATAGCGATGTTAGGTGGCATCTTATAGGTCATCTTCAAGTTAATAAGGTTAAATACATAGTGGGAAAGGTTTTTTTAATACATTCTCTTGATAGTATAAAACTTTTAAAGGAAATAGAAAAACGTTATACCAATGAAGGTTTAAAAGCCGATGTTCTTATATATGTTAATATAGGAAGAGAGGAAAGTAAAACTGGAATTTTAGAAGAAAATTTAGAGGCTTTATTAGATGAATGCCAAAAATGTAATAGTGTAAATGTAAAGGGATTGATGGCAGTAATACCTGTAGGTGATGATAATAGCAATAGACATTACTTTAGAAAGATGAAAGCTATCTTTGATGATTTAAAACATAAGAATATAAAAAATGTTGATATGAAGTATTTGTCTATGGGTATGACTCATGATTATGAGATTGCTATAGCAGAAGGCGCTAATATTGTCAGGGTAGGAGAAGGTATATTCGGCAAAAGAGACTACAATAAAATATAGTATTTATTATTAGGAGGTTAAAAAAATGGCAAGTAAAGTTTTAAACAAAGTTATGGGAATAATAGGACTTAATGATGAGGATTTTGATGAGTATGAAGATGAAGTAATGGAAGAAAAAGCAATAGCAAGAGAAAATAGTTATGACTATGATGAAAAATTAAATGATAAAAATAGCAGCAATAGTAATAATAAAGTGGTAAATATACATACAGCTTCTTCTGTAAAGGTTGTTATTGTTAAACCTAAAGATTATGATGAGGCAACTCAAATTTGTGATGATTTAAAAAATAGAAAAATAGTTGTAGTTAATGTTACAGATTTAGAGCCTAAAACAGCACAAAGACTTCTTGATTTTATGGGAGGAGCAAGTTACGTATTAAATGGTGAGCTTTTAGAAATTGATAAAGGGGTCTATTTGTTATCACCTTCAAATGTTGATATATCAAGAGATCTTAAAAATGATTTAGCAAGTAAAAGCATTTTTAATTGGTCTAAATAATAATGGAGGATAAATAAAATGCCTATACTGGTTAGAGCTGTAACTAGCATATTTACAATCTTAAAATGGCTTATAATACTTGAGTGTATACTATCTTTTATACCAAGTGATTCATTATATGAGATAAGAGAACTTGTAGGTAGGATAACAGCACCACTTTTGATGCCTTTTAGGAGAATCCAAGAAAAAATTATACCAGGACTTATGATTGATTTTTCTCCTATTATTGCTTGGGCTTTACTCAGTTTAATTCAGACGGTTATTATTAGCTTTTTATTATAAAAAATTATTAAACAATAAGGAAATTAAGAAACTGAGGTGATACTATGGATGTTAGATTAACGCCAATGGATATAAATAATAAAGAGTTTAGGAGAACATTAAGAGGCTTTGATACTGAAGAAGTTGATCAATTTTTAGATCAGGTTTCAGAGAATTATGAGCAGCTTTATAAGGAAAATTCAGAGCTTAAGGAAAGAAACTCTATATTAAAAGAGAAGTTAGCACATTATGAGAAAATTGAAGACACAATTCAAAACACTTTGATTTTAGCTCAAAATGCTGCTGAACAAGCAAAGCAGTCTGCTAAGACGGAGAGTGACTTGATACTTAAGAATGCTAATGATACGGCTCAAAGAATAATTGATAAAGCAAATCAAGATGTAATAAAAATAAATGATGATTACGATAATGTTAAGCAGCAGTTTATGAGATTTAGAGCTAAATACAGAAATTTCATGAATTCTCAGCTTGATATGTTTAATTCTCTTGAAAATGATTTTGAAAGCAATTATAATGTGTCAACTACTGAAAGTATAAATGAAAAAGAGATTGAACCTGAAAGTGTAAAACCATCATCAGTAGAAGTAGAAAGTACATTTGATGATTCTGATAAAAGCTTTGCTGATGATTTAGAAGAGGTTAAAAAGTTCTTTGTTAAATAATTATTTGCATTTATGAATAATTTAAGTTTATATGGTAAACTTTATGCTTAAAATCTCACTTCTATGTGGGATTTTTTTGTGAATATATTTAAAATTTATAAGGAGGTCTCTATAATGACTATTGGAATTATTGGAGCAATGGATGAGGAATTAGAAATCCTTTTAAAGGAAATGGAACCACAAAGGCAGGAAAAAAAGGCTGAAATGATATTTAACTTGGGAAAATTAAGTGGAAAAAATGTAGTTATAGTAAGGTGTGGTATAGGCAAGGTCAATGCTGCTATATGTACTCAAATTTTAGCAGATGACTTTAATGTGGATTTTATAATAAATGTAGGTGTAGCAGGTGGAATTGGAAAAGATATTCTTCCAGGAGATATTGTAATAGCCAATAGTCTTGTTCAGCATGATATGGATACCACAGCTTTTGGTGACAGAGTAGGACAAATACCTAGGTTGGATACTTTTGATTTTAGATGCAGTAATAGATTAGTTGAACTTGCTAAAAAAGTGTGCGAGAGTTTTGATAAGCAAAAGGCTTATATAGGTAGAATAGCAACTGGTGATCAATTTGTTGCAGATATAGATAAAATTAAATGGCTCAGCAGTGAGTTTGATGCACTTGCATGTGAAATGGAAGGTGGAAGTATAGCTCATACTGCATATTTGAATAATATACCATTTGTTGTAATAAGATCTATATCAGATAATGCTAACAATGGTGCTCATATGGATTATGAGAAATTTTTGCCTATTGCTATAAAAAATTCTTCTACAATATTAAAGAATATGATAAGCTTGTTATAATATTTTATTATTTTCAAATAATAATCCTTATAGGGAAATTAAATTTCATAAACCCTATGTCTTCTATAGAGTATAATGGAGGAAGGATTATTATGGATAAGAAGAAGCTTGATTATTTTAAAAATAAACTTATGTTTGAAAGAAAGAGTTTAATGGAACTTATTGAGCAGATGAGAAAAAACGATACTATAGACTCTAAAATGGAAATAGCCTCAGAATTGTCTTATTATGACAATCATCCTTCTGATTTGGCATCTGAATTTAATGACATACAGAGAGGAATGGCGTTTAGAAAAAATGAAGAAGCACTTCTAAATAAAATAGGAAACGCTATAGATAAGGTAGAGCATGGAGGATATGGAATTTGTGAAGTTTGTGGTAAGCCAATAAGTGAAGAAAGACTGGAGTTTGTACCTTATGCTGAAAATTGCGTTGAGTGTCAAAACAAGCTAAATGATTCAATGCCAAGAGAGAAAAATGATAGGCCACCGGAAGAAGATGTACTTGGATATCCATTTTATGATGGAAATATAAGAAATGCATTTGATTTAGAAGATAGTTATGAAAAGGTTCAGGAATTTGACAAAATAGAGAAGTATGAAGAATTTGATGATGATGATAGTGAAGACTATGGGTATGTTGAATCTATAGAAAAAGTAAGCAATTCCCAATACAGAGATCAACTTCCTGACTGATTGATTTTAGAAAAATAAAGAGTGGCAGGTTTGAGAGGGGTTTATTAAAAACTTGCCACTCTTCAATGTATTTATTTTTGGACAGGAGGATTAGTGTGGAAATACTTGTAGTAGCAGTAGGTATTTTAGTTGATAGATTGACTAAAATTTGGGCTCTAGATAAATTAAAGAAGGTTCAAGATATTCCTATTATTAAGAACTTCTTTGATTTAACTTATGTTGAAAATAGGGGAGCAGCTTGGGGAATCTTTTCAGGAAAAACATTAGTACTTTCAGCAGTTACTTTACTTGTACTCTCAGCAATTATAGTTTATATGATAAAATACAGACCCAAAAGTAAATTGGCAAGAATATCTCTAAGCTTAGTAATATCAGGAGCTTTGGGAAACTTATATGATAGAGTTTTTTATAAATATGTGGTTGACTTGTTTTCACTTCATTACAAAGATATATATTACTATCCAGTTTTCAATGTTGCTGATATATGTGTTGTAGTTGGGACAATAATGATTGCAATTTTTATTGTATTAAAGGATGATAAAAAAGATGGAAAAGTATAATTTTATTATAGAAGAGGAATATGAAAATCAAAGAATAGATGTTTATTTGGCACAAGAATTCGAAAATATATCAAGGTCTCATATTCAAGATTTAATAGGAAAGAAAAAGGTCTTTGTAAATGGAAAAGCTGTAAAAAGTAATTATAAATTAAAATCTAGAGACAATGTTGAATTTGAAATTCCCGATAATGAAGAACTTAAAATAGAGGCAGAAAATATACCACTTGATATAGTCTATGAGGATAGAGATATAGTTGTGGTAAACAAGGCTCAAGGTATGGTAGTGCATCCGGCGCCTGGAAACTATAATGGTACCCTTGTTAATGCTTTACTTTATCATTGTAAGGATTTATCAGGAATAAATGGTGTATTGCGACCGGGAATTGTACATAGAATAGATAAAGATACTTCAGGTATACTTGTTGTAGCTAAAAATGATGCAGCCCATAAAAATCTTGCTAATCAACTCAAAGAACATTCTATGAATAGAGTTTATAGAGCAGTTGTTGAGGGAATCATAAAGGAAGATGAAGGAACCGTTGATAAACCTCTAGCTAGGCATCCGGTGGAAAGAGTAAAGATTGCAGTAGTAAAGGGAGGAAGGAATGCTGTTACTCATTATAAGGTACTTGAGAGATATAGAAACAGTACATTAATTGAATGTAAGCTTGAAACGGGGAGAACCCATCAAATAAGAGTGCATATGGCATATATTGGGCATGCTCTTGTAGGTGATCCTTTGTATGGATATAAAAAGCAAAGATTTAATTTAGAAGGGCAAATGCTTCACGCTCAAAAGCTAGGATTTATTCATCCTACAAAGGGAAAATATATGGAATTTGAAAGAGAAGCACCGTCTCATTTTCAAAAAATAATAACTATTTTAAGAAATGAATTGAAATAAATTTAAATTTGTGTTAACATATGTGGTAGTAAAATTTCCTTTAAAGTGATCCTGTGAGGTCTTAAGGTTTAATTAATTTGTTATAGAGATAAACCTGACCTTTTGGTTGGGCTTTTTTATTTGATTTAAAAGTTATAGATTGAATTGAAAAATTTTATACTGGAGGTGAGTGTATGAATTTAAAAGCAAAGATTTTAGATGATAAGGCTATGCAAAGGACTTTGACCAGAATAGCACATGAAATTATAGAAAAGAATAAAGGTATAGATGATATAGTACTAGTAGGAATAAAGAGAAGAGGAGTTCCAATAGCCGATAGAATAGCGGATATAATTGAAGAAATAGAAGGAAGTAAGGTTAAGCTAGGAAAAGTAGATATAACCTTATATAGAGACGATTTGTCTACGGTAAGTTCTCAACCAATAGTAAAAGATGAGGAAGTATATGAAGATGTAAAGGATAAGGTAGTAATACTTGTTGATGACGTTTTATATACAGGAAGAACATGCAGAGCAGCCATAGAAGCTATTATGCATAGAGGAAGACCAAAGATGATACAGCTTGCAGTTTTGATAGATAGGGGACATAGAGAACTTCCTATAAGGGCAGATTATGTTGGAAAAAATGTACCTACATCAAAAAGTGAATTGATATCGGTAAATGTTAAAGGAATAGATGAAGAGGATTCAGTAAACATTTATGAGTTGTAGTTTTTATTTAAACTTCAGTTAAGATATTTTGATTAACGTTTAACAAGAAAATTATATAGAGGTACTTTTAATATAGTCCAGAGAGGCTAAAAAGGAGGAATTATTTTGAAGAACTTTATAGACGTAGAAGAAAAATTACCAATAGGAAAAACAATACCGCTTAGTTTTCAACATTTATTTGCAATGGTAGGTGCAACTATTTTAGTACCAATTTTAACGCACATGAATCCTTCTATAGGGCTTTTCTGCAGCGGAGTTGGAACTATTTTGTACATTTTATGTACAAAAGCAAAACTCCCAGCTTACATAGGATCGTCTTTTGCATTTATAACACCAATGGTAACTGCTTCACAAAACTATGGACCAAATGCAATGCTTTCAGGTGTTATTTCAGCAGGTATAGTTTATATAATAGTATCAACAATTATAAGGTATACAGGAGTTAATTGGTTAAATAAGATACTGTCTCCTGTAGTAGTTGGATCTGTTGTAATAGTAATAGGACTTAGTTTGGCATCAAGTGCAATTGGTTGGGCAGGACTGGATCCACATCAAGCTATAACTTCAGGAGCATCAAGAACTTCTTGGATAGTAGTATCTATGGTTACACTTGCTGTAGGAGTTATAGGAAGCATGTATTTTAAAGGTTTTTTAGGAGTTATTCCAATACTTATTGCTATAATATGTGGATATGTGCTTGCGCTACTTTTAGGCGTTGTTCCAGATAAGACAATTCACACTATATTATCAGCTAAACTATTTGAAATTCCGCCATTTATGACACCTAAGTTTAATATAAATGCTATGATTATTATGGCACCTGTGTCATTTGTTACTATAGCTGAGCATATAGGGCATGTATATGTAACTAACAATGTTGTAGGAAGAGATTTTACAAAAGAACCTGGAATTCATAGATCAATGCTTGGAGATGGTGTAGCAACTATTTTTGCTGGTTTAGTAGGAGGTCCTCCAAATACAACTTATGGAGAAAACATAGGAGTTATGGCAATAACTAAGGTTTACAGCGTATGGGTAATAGGGATAGCGGCTGTAATTGCAATAATATTATCCTTTATAGGTCCTGTTGCATCAGTAATAGCAAATATGCCTAGACCTGTAATGGGTGGAGTTAGTATACTCCTATTTGGTATAATAGCATCTTCTGGTTATAGAATGTTTGTAGATGGAAAAATAGATTTTTCTCTTAAAAAGAATCTTATAGTAACATCTGTAATAATAGTTCTAGGGATAGGTGGAGCATCAATAAACTTTAAATTCAATGGTTCACCTGTGGTAATATCTGGAGTCGCTCTTGCAACCATCGTTGGAATAGTATTGAATCTTATTCTTCCAGAGAAAAGCTTATCGGAAAGACAAGAAGAAAAAACTGCATAAAAGAAAAACTGCGAAGCTAACAAAAGCTTCGCAGTTTTTTATGTAATTGGTTCTTTAGGATTTGTATAAATGGTTTTGTTGGTGTAGTAGATAACCATACCTGGCTTAGCACCAGAAGGTTTTCTAACATTTTTCACTTCTGTATAGTCTACTGCTACATTTGATGATTCTCTAGCTTTACTATAATATGCAGCTATACTAGCAGCTTCTATAAGAGTTGTTTCCGGTATATCACCAAAATTTTTCACTATAATATGAGAACCAGGTATATTTTTGGTATGAAACCATATATCTCTTTTATCTGCAAATTTTAAAGTTAAGTAATCATTTTGTTTATTATTTTTACCTATGTACATATCTATTCCATCCTTGGATTTAATGTGCATAGGCTTTGATATTTTATCCTTTTTCTTTTGTTTATTTTTCTTGGAGAATCTTATATACTCTGTATCTATAAGTTCTTGACGAATATCTTCAATATCACTGTAAGTATCGCTGTTTTCGATGTTTGTCAAAACAGACTGCAGATATTCTATTTCCTCATTGTTATTTTTAATTTGAATTTGTGCATTTTCCTCTGTCTTTTTAAGTTTGTTATATTTTTTAAAATAACGTTGAATATTTTCAGAAGGTGTCTTATTTTCATCTAATTTTATTGTAATGCTTTCATTGCCTTCAGAATAGTAGTTTAGTACAGTTGCAGTCTTATCTCCCTTTTTTATCGTATATATATTGGAGGTGAGAAGTTCTCCGTATATTTTGTAGGTATCCTTATTAGCACATTCATTTAACTCATCTTCATAAATTTCATTTTTCTTTCTGCATCTTTCAAGATTAGTATTTACTATTTTTTGAAGATCAGAAGATCTATTCTTTAATCTTTCGGCTTTGTCTTTCTCAAAATAAAACTCTTGAATAAGAAGAGAAGGTGTTGCATATGTTTTTTCACTAAAACCTTCTAAGTAATTTAATCTTAAACAGTAAAAGTCCTTAACATATCCATTAGTCAAGTATGATGCAAAATAGAAATCATTATTTTTTACTTTATCAAATATAGTTTTTAAGTAATCGAAAGCAGCTTCAAGCGAGTTAAGTTTTTCTACGTTAAAATATAGTTCTTTTGATAAAGTTGAGCTAACTCCGGTGAATGTTTTTGAAAACATGTTTGGATTTTTTGTAATGTCTTTTTCAGATATGTAGTCCTTTAAATCATTGTATTCAAAATTAAAGGGATTAAGCTTATCACTTTTTGGAGGAAGAACAAATTCACAACCGGGAAGAAGAGTCCTATATCTATTTACCTCTGGAGTTATATGCTTTATGCAATCCATTATTGTGTTATCGTGCTCTCTAACAAGAGATATGTTGCTATGACGACCCATTATCTCTATATATAATTTATATATACTGTTAAAACCCAATTCATCAGTAGTTTCAAAGTCTATTATGACTATTCTATCACTTTCAATTTGATCTATCTTTAATATTCTAGAATTTAAAAGATGTTTTCTTAGCACCATACAAAACATGGGTGCTTTTATTGGGTTTGTTTTTATTAAATCAGTAATATGTATCTTAGGATAAGTTGGATTTGCACTTATAAGTAATTTTATATTTGAATTTGAAGTAGTTCTTATAGTTAAATTTATTTCATCTTTTTCAGGCTGGTTTACCTTTGAGATTCTTCCGCCTAGTAATTTATCTTTAAGTTCATGTAATATGCTGTGTATATATATACCATCTAATGCCATGTAATATCAATTCCTTTCATTGAAAAGTAAGAGGTCAATTGTTTTTAGTATAACATTTATATAGAAAGTAGTTCAACTAAAAAAATTGGCTCTAAGAGTTTTGATTAGGTTGTAATAAAAATTTTAGGTTGGATTTTATGTAAACATTAGATATAATTAAGCTTATAGATTTAAGTAATTGCTATTTAGGAAGAGAGGAATTAATATGTTTGATATAAGCGTTTTTAAAGATATGAGTACAGAAGATAAATATGAAAATATGGTTATTATGCTTAAGGGATTAATAGAAGGAGAGGAAAATAGTATAACAAAGCTATCAAATGCATCGGCACTTATGAATGCTTTAATAGGAAGAATTAATTGGTGTGGATTTTATATTGCAAATAGGGACAAGCTAATACTTGGACCATTTCAAGGTATGCCAGCGTGTACTGAAATTAAAATAGGTGAGGGTGTTTGTGGAACAGCATTTAAAGATAAAAAAGTTATGAGAATAGAGAATGTACATGATTTTAAAGGACATATAGCTTGTGATGCGGCGTCCAATTCAGAAATAGTACTTCCAATTATTGTAGAAGGTAAGGTTAAAGCTGTATTAGATATAGATAGTGAAGAAATAGGAAGATTTACTGAATTAGAGGAAAAATATCTAATAAAATGCGCAAAGCTTCTTCAAGAAAATATAAATTGGAATATAGAACTTTAAAGTAGTATGTTAAAAGCAGCCTTATAGGGGCTGCTTTTTTATTTTCAAAAGTTTAATTGTATGAAATAAGTAAATTCTTTATTAAAAAACAATTACATATAAATATTTAATATAGAAGAGTAAGATTCAAAATTAAGTTAGTGTGTTTAAAAGATAATGGCTACTAAATATAAAGGAGAAAGAATAAATGATTAATATTTCATCTAATGATTCAATAAGAAGTTTTGTTTTTCAAAATGGGGATAAAAAGGATTTTCCGCTGCTTACTATAGGAAGAAATAGTTATATAAATGATATGGATATTCAAGTGTCTCCAGGTAGTGAGATTGTAAACATTCATATAGGCAATTATTGTTCTATTGGGTACAAGGTTATGCTTTTGGTAGATAGAAATCATGATTATAAGTCTATTTCTACGGCTCCAATATTAGAGATAGAAAGAAAATTGCATAGAAAAGGACAGATAATCATAGGACATGATGTATGGATAGGAAATAACGTTATCATACTTTCGGGAGTAAGAATAGGTAATGGAGCAGTAATAGGGGCTGGAACTGTAGTTACAAAAAATGTACCACCCTATGCAATTGCAGTTGGAAATCCCATGAAAATAATAAAATATAGATTTGATGCTATCGAGATAAAAAACTTCAAAGCATAAAATGGTGGAATTGGAGTAAGGATAAATTAGATAAAAATATTAAATGGTATGGTAAAAAAATAGAAGTCTTTACAAATGAGTTTTATAAGGATACAAATGTAGATTCTTCAAAACTATCATTAAAGGAGAAGTCAAAGGATATATTATTTATCCCGGATTTTAATGACAGATATCCAATATGGGAAAAAGTTTTCTTGGAATATATAAATACATTTTCGAAAAAAGATGATATTACATTAATAGCAAATGTTAAGGAAAAAGATCAATTTAAAATTAATAAAGTATATAAAAATGCTTTTAGTGAAACAAATTCACCTCATATTTTGATAGTAAAAGATCAAGATGAAAAAAGTTTATTTAGAAATGTTGATTATTTTATAACTACGAGGAGTACTAGTACTATGCAGTATATTGATTGTGCAGATGAATTTAATGTAAAATTAATTTCTGGTGTAGATGTGCCTATTTTTAAAAAATATAACTAATATTAAAAAGCTTATATTTTACAGCAGACAACAAAATGAATGAAATTAAAAACATAATATGGAATAATAATTCAATTAAGTGAGAAAAATGTAGTATATAAGATATATATGGTATAGCAAAAAAGAGGGGAGTTTTTTTCAATACTTTAGAATTTGATTGAATTTAAATACTTGTTTATAATAATATAGGTTATTAGTAAAAATAATACATAAGTTTAAGGGGGAGAGAAAATGAAAAACAAATTTAAAGTTTCTTTAGTGGTATTTTTAATCGTAATACTTGGATGTTTTACAAGTGTTTTTGCGGATAATACCAATGATGGTAATGAAATTGGAAAATCTAATTTTAACAATACGGTTGACAATAGTGCCAAAGTCGGAGATCAGTTATTGCATCCTGAAATAGGATGGAAAAGAGTAGACGATAATAATAAAAATTTCACTTACAGTAGCAGCATGGGAGCCATTACTGATTCAAGGGACTATAATTCTACCGCGCACACTACTATTTCTAAAAATCAATCTTATGCAGAAATTAAATTTAGATTTTATGGGAGTAAACTTAGAATTATTGCATGCACATGGCAGGATCATAGTAAAAAAATTTATGTAGATATTGATGGAAATATTGAAGTATATAACCCTAGTGTAAAAAATCAATTTGTAACACTTGCTTATGAAAAATCAGATTTACAGTTAAAATGTCATGATGTAAAGATTTATACCGATGTAAAAGGAGATCCTAATGTTGTTAATGGTGTATGGTTTAATTTGGATGCAATAGATATAGATTCAACTGGTTATTTAGTACATTCAGAATCAACTTTAGCAACAGGTATAACATTAAATAAAAACACAAGTTCGTTAGAGGTAGGACAAACAGATACATTAACAGCAGCAGTAACTCCAAATGATACAACCAATAAGGCTGTAACATGGACATCGAGTGATCCAAATGTGGTAACAGTAGATTCAAATGGAAAAGTTACAGCAGTAAAAGAAGGAAAAGCTACTATAACAGCAGTTACACAGGATGGAAGTAATTTGAGTGTACAGTGTACGATAAATGTTATAAATTCAACTACTATAAGTTTAAATAAAACAACAGATTCAATAAATGTTGGACAAACTGATAATTTATTGGCAGATGTTAGTCCTTCGACAGAAGGAGTAACATGGACATCAAGTGATAGCTCTGTTGTAACAGTGGATGGTTCAGGGAAAATTACTGGAGTGAAAGAAGGACAAGCAACAATAACAGCAGCAACTGCTGATGGTAAAACATCAAAATGCACAGTAACAGTAAGCCAAGAAGTAAATACAGATAAGGCTGTACTTAGTATAACTATGACGAATGGTCAAACTAAACAGTTCAATGTAACTATGGATGTAGTTAACAAATTTATAGATTGGTATAAGTTAAGAGCTGCAGGAAGTGGAGATCCGTTTTTTCAATTTGACATAACTGATCCTTCAAAGCCTAATGTTGTAAAAACAGATTATATCATATTTGATAAAATATCATCTTTCGAAGTAGATAATTATAAGTAATAAGATAGTTATTGAGATTAGTATAGCTTATTACTTGTAATCTCTTTAAATAAGAAAAATTACTTTTAAAAAGTACTGTCTAATACTTTTAAAATAAAATATGCTAGGTTTTAATAGGGCTAAATGATAATTGTAGTTATCATTTAGCTCTATTATTTTTATTAATTATCATAATAATATTTGTGACAAGTAATAAGAAGAACAATAATCCGTATAGAAACATTAAGTTATCAAATGTTTTAGAGGATATTCTGTTTTTTAGATAAACTGTTAGCAACATTATAGAAATTATAATTAAATTCAGTATATTAAATAGAAGTATTTTTATATTTTTCATAACCTCACTCCTAGTACGTTTAAACTAATCTTATTATACACAATATAACCTAAAATGTAAGTTTTGGTTTATATTGTGTATAATAAATTCTACTTTAAGAGTATATATAATTATTTTGTGTCAATAATTTCAAATATAGTAAGCTAATGTATAAGAGTGGTGTGTTAAGTGAGTGAATTAAAAATTGTAGATTTAGATGAATGTGACATAAATAAGGAAAAGCTTATAGCAGCTATAGATATGAAGTCAATTTGCAGCTATAATGTATTTCCATTTTATTTTGATGAAAGTAAGGTTTGTGTTGCCTCCTTTGGGAAGGTATCTAAGGAGATTATAAAGGATTTAAAATTTTTATTAAGAAAAGAGATTTTTGTATACAAGGGGTATAAAGAGCAAATTGAAAAATACATAAAGATATATACTAGTTTGGAATTGGGTCATAAGGCTATAAATGATATGAAAAAAGAAGAAGAAAATCAGAAACTCTATGAGGTTAAAAAGGCTAAGAGTTATTCTCCATCAGTACTTCTTGTTGATTCAATAATTGACTTAGCACTTAGTAAAAATGGAAGTGATATACACATAGAACCTTTTAAAGATATTGCGGTTGTGAGGATAAGAATTGATGGTGTTTTAAAAAAGGTAATGGAGCTACCCCTTAAGGCATATGAATCTGTTTGTATAAGAATAAAAATAATGGCTGACATGAATATTGTTATAAAAAAAGCTCCACAGGATGGAAGAATGTACTACAAAAATTGTGATTTTAGAGTTTCCAGTATACCTACTATTTTTGGAGAAAAAATTGTAATAAGGGTACTATATAAAAATAATGCAGCCTTAAGTTTTAGTGACATAACAGGAGTAAATGAAAATGAAGTCGCGGGTTTGCTTGAAAAACCTAATGGTATAGTACTTCTGACTGGTCCAACTGGCAGTGGGAAGAGTACTACCCTATATTCAGCAATATCAAAGCTTAATTCAGAAGAAAAGAATATAGTTACTATAGAAGATCCAGTAGAAATGATTATAGAGGGTATAAATCAAATTAACGTAAATTATGAAGCTGGGATTACATTTTCATCAGGTCTTAAAAATATATTAAGGCAGGACCCAGATATTATAATGGTTGGGGAAATAAGAGATGAAACTACAGCTGAAATAGCAGTTAGAGCTGCTATAACTGGACATCTTGTACTTAGTACTCTGCATACTAACGATGCCTTTTCTGCAATTAATAGATTGTGTGATATGGGAATTCAAAAATATCTTATACTAGATGCATTAAATGGTGTTATAGCTCAGAGACTCCTTAGAACTATTTGCGTACATTGTAAAGAGGAATATAAACCTAATGACTATGAAAGAAAGGTTTTAGGACTTAATTCAAGTGAGGTTTTGTATAAAGGCAGAGGCTGCAGCAAGTGTGATTTTTCAGGATACCATGGAAGAAAGGCTGTGTTTGAGATTATATCAATAAACGATGATGTAAGAGATATAATAGCGGAATCTAAAGGAGCTGATTGTATAAAAAGATACTTTATACAGTCTGGTGTGAAAACATTAAAAAAAAGTGGAATGGAATTAGTTAAAAGAGGAGAAACCACCTTTAGCGAATTTAAGAGAGTAATTTATAATATTTAAGGAGTTAATCCATGAAAGAGTATAGGTATAAAGCTATAAATATGGAAGGCAATGTTGTAAAGGGAGAAAGCTTTTCTAATAGTGAGTATGAATTAATAATGGAGCTTAGACATAACAAGTATTTTTTGATTTCCTCTAAAGTAATAGCTAAAAAAAAGTTTATAAGAAATAAAAAAGTATCAAGTAAAGAACTATATATTTTTTCAAAACAAATGTCTTATATGATGAATGCTGGATTTAACATATGTGAAAGCTTAAGTATAATGTATGATAAATTTCAAGGAAATATGAGAAGAATTATTAAGTGCATAGAAAAGGGAATTGAAAATGGTAATTCCATATATAAGAGTGTTCAATATTGTGGAGATAGTATACCATATTTTTTTAAAAGCATGCTTTTTATAGGAGAGGAAAGTGGTAATTTATCTGAGGTATTTAGGAATCTTGGAGAATATTATAAAGATCAGTGGAAAACAGAAGAGAAGATAAAAAATGCAACAACCTATCCAGCCATTGTGTTTGCTTTTACAATAATAATTTTGGTGTTTTTAGTTTCTAAAGTTATTCCTAGATTTGTAGAAACTTTGAATTCTCTTGGTGGTAAACTTCCTAAGATAACTGAGTTTATATTAAGTGTGAGCTTTTTTATTAAGGATGATTTTCTAGGTATTATTGCTTTTATACTAATTATTTATGGCATATCAAAGAAATTACTTAGGGTTAAGAAAAATAGAATGAAGTTAGATGAATTAAAATTTAGAATTCCATTTTTATCTGAGATTTATAAAAACAAAATAGCATTAAGATTTTCAAATACACTATACATACTCATTAAAAGCGGAATTGATATAATAAAGGCGATGCATATAGCTTCAAAGGTTTTAGAAAATACATATGCAGAAAAATGCATAAAAGATATAATTGAAAATTTAAGAAATGGTAAGGATTTTAGAGAGAGCTTTCAGAAAATAAATATTTTTACAAGACAAACTAAGAATATGCTTATAATGGCAGAAGAGTGCGGTAACATAGAGGAAATTATGAGAAATATATCAGACTTATACAGAGAACAATTTAAAGATGATTTAAAAAGAATAATAAATTTTATAGAACCATGTATGATAATATTTTTAGCCGTATTTGTTGGAACCGTAATAATATCTTCAATTCTTCCAATGATTAATATAATGAATTCTATATAAAGGAGAGTTTTAAGGTGATGAAAAAAAGGGGCTTTACACTCATTGAACTTATAATTTCCATGTCTATAATAGCTATACTTGGAGCCATACTAGTGCCTAATATATATTCTTATATAAGAAGAGCAAATAATGAGAAGGCAAAGGACATGGCAGCGCTTGTTTTTCAAAGTGCAATGAGAAGCTATATGAAGGAAG
This sequence comes from Clostridium acetobutylicum ATCC 824, assembly GCF_000008765.1. Taxonomy (NCBI): domain Bacteria; kingdom Bacillati; phylum Bacillota; class Clostridia; order Eubacteriales; family Clostridiaceae; genus Clostridium; species Clostridium acetobutylicum. Next base: position 2,196,920 of record NC_003030.1, on the reverse strand, counting down.
GCAAATTTGATAATGAACAGGTTTTAGACAACATAAATGAGGATTTGAGTGTTAAAGATAATAAAGTGCAAGTAAGAGCAGTGGATGATAGCGATATAGATGTAGATTTTAAGTGTAGTAACTTAAGTTGTGAGGTTAAAATAGATGGAAGAAGAGTTACTTATGACTTCAAGACAAAGTAAAAAGGGCTATATTTTAATAGAACTTCTTTGTACAATAGCGATTATGCTTATTTTGTGTTCAGTTATTGCAATAAGCTTTAAAAGCTATAAGGATATTAAAAATGGAATTGAGGTTAAGTATGTAAATAATGAAATGATTAACTTTATAAATAGTAGTAGAAACTATTGTATTAGCAGGAATATAACTGGAAAGATGTTTTTTAATAGTAAATCAAATTGTGTAATATTTCATAGAGACATTAATTCTAATATAGATACCTTTACACTGCCAGAGGATTTTAAACTTCAACCAGTATTAATCTATGATGGTTCAATCACAATAGATGATAGTGGAATGCTTTTAAATGCATGTTCAATTTTGTATAAAGATAATAAAGGAGAAACACATATAATTACGATATGTGTAGGAACTGGAAATGTGGAAGTTAAGGAATAAAAAAGGATTTACATTGATTGAGGTTATGTGCTCTTTTAGTATATTTTCTATATTGTTTTTATTTGCAGTAAATTTGAAAGTAGACGAGTTAAAAATGGGAAAAATTAATGATGATATTCAAAATTATACTTATTATATTGATGCTGTAAAAAATGAAATAATCTTTAATGATGATAATAATGACGTTGAGGAATTATGTGAAAAGGGCAAGATGTATTTATCAAAAAATGAAATATCGGAAAACCAATATGAAGCGGACTTAAAAAAGATTGGTAAAACTAATTTGAATACATATCCCTACATTACAGTATCGGAGTTAAATGAAAATGGGAAAATGAAAATAACTCTTAAGCTTTACACTGATATTATGGGAAAGGAAAAGATTTTTGTATGCAATTTTACAAAGTGAAAAAGGGATTTACGCTTATTGAAATGGTAGCAGCTTCAGCTATTTTTTGTGTGTTTACTGTGTTTGCAATTTCTGTTTTATTTAGCTTAATAAATGGGTATAAGAAAGATATGAAAAGTAATAATGATCAAGCGAATTTTTCAAGTGGACTTATAATTATAAATAAATTTTTAAAGGAAGGTACAGTGAAAATTGAAAATAATAATGAAATAAAGATAGTTAAGGATGAAAATGCCTTTGACATAATTCGTTTAAATCAGTATACGAGTAAAGTAGTGATAGACTACTATATTTTAAACTTAAAAGTAACATCCAATAATATCATGGAGAAAGTTAGTGGCTTCAATGTTTTGCAGAATAAAAATGTGTTTTATGTGTATGCAACATTAAATGATGGAAGAAGGCTTAGAAAGTGTTTTCCAATAAAAGAATAAAGAATAGAGGATTTAGTATGGTTTATGCTCTTATAATTGGTATGCTGTGTGTTCTTGTGGCATTTTACTTGTATAACATTGAGTGCGAGAGAAAAAAGTATATAAGTGAACTTCAAAAGTCTATAGTAAGGACAAAAAATAATAATTGTGAAATTTACATAGAAGATGGTATATGAGAGGATGAGTTTATGAAAGAATTTAAAGAGATTTATGCTGTCAATTACGATTGTGTAGAAAAAACCTACTTAAATATGTTAAATAAAATTACAATGGAAGATATAAAAACTACAGATAAGTTCTTTGATTTAAAGAGTAGAAAAACTTATGTGGTAATAGAAGGAGAAGAAATATATATAAAGTTTTTTGAGTTTCCCAAGGTCTGTGATAACAAACTCTCATACATGATAAATCATGAACTTAAGTTTTTGTACCATGGAGAAAAAAGATTGATTTTTAGTTATAGAAAACTTGAAGAAAAAAGTGGAAAGGTAAAGGTGATTGTATTTTTCATAAATACCGATAACTTAAGACATATGGATAAGGACATGGAAAATAAGAATTTAAAGGCTGTAAAAATGATACAGTTTTGTTTTATTGAATATTACAAAAAAATTATCAAGGATAAAAATTTTATTATATGCTTTTCCTATAAAAAAGATGTCTATACCATTGTAATTAAAGACGATTATATATATGCTAACGGAGTATATTGTAGAAAAAATAGAAAATTATATTCCCTTAAAGTTTACATGGAAAATTTCATAACTAATAATGTGGATAAAAAATGCTTTAGAAGTGCTTATGTGGTTAACGGTATTACAGATGATGAAGAGATATTTAAGCTGTTAAAAACTAATTTTAAAGTATGTAGATTAGAACCAATAAGTAAAAGTAAATTAATAAAGTTGATTGTGTAATTGAAAGGAAAGATATGAGTGAAAATAATTTTTTGCCTTATGAGATTAAGATAAAAAAGTACAATAAAAAGAACTTCTTTATTTTTCTTATTATATTAAGTTTGGTTATTTTAAATGTATTTGAATTAGCTTTTTTTTATTTGAATAGTAAAGTTCAAAATACTGCTAGAGTATATCAAGAAAAAAGTGTAATTAATAGAAGAGACGTAACTAGAAAAGAAATTAATGAGAAATATGAAGAAAGTATTGAGAAGTTTTTTAATACAGTAGATAAATTAAATTGGGACACCGTATGCATAAAAGACAATATAATAACCTTTAGTCTTATATGTGATAGCGATACCATTGAGGGAGTTATTTATGATTTAGAAAAGAACAAGAAATTTATAGTTAAGGATGTTGCTAAAGACTTGGATAAAAGCAATTGCTATAATTTAAGTGTAAGGGTGAAAGAAAATGAGGAATAAAATGTTGATTTTTTCAGTTTTGATATGTCTTTTGTTTTTTTTAAGCATGTTAAATATAGAAAAATACAATGAAAATTATAAGAATAAAAGTGTAAATATAATAAAAATTGCAAAAGTAAAAAAACAAAGCTTAAGTTATGAAAAAATACTGCACAAACTAAATGGATATGATGAGGTTACAGTGGATGATATAAAGGAAGATGATAAAAATACAGATTGCATTAATGTAGATATAAGCTTTCCTTTTTCCAAAGACAGGCTCATAAAAATAATTAATAATTTTAAAAAAGATGATAGTATAAGTGGGATTGATAATATAGTTGTAAATAACAAAGATAATAACAAGGATTGTAAAATACAGTTAAAATTTAATAGATGATGATAAAAAAATAAATTTGCAAATAATTATAAGTTTTGATAAAATAACATTGGTCAACCATGTGTAATTTTGGAATAACTTAATATGTTAATGCATGTTAGATTATGGGTTAAGTTGTAATTTAATATAGTATAAAATTAATGTATGGGTTTTTGGTGTCAGAAGGGAGACGTCTTAAATGTATAGTGAGAGAATTAAAAATTTAAGAAAAGCAATGGTTAACAAAGGAATAGATGGTGTTTTGCTTATAAGTGATCCTAATAGAAATTACATGAGCGGTTTTACGGGAGACGAAAGTTTCTCTATAATAACCTTAGATAAAGCAATTTTTATAACTGATTCAAGGTTTACAGAGCAGGCAAAGCAGCAGGTAAACGAAAATTACGAGGTTGTACAGTATAGTGGTCCATTCTCATCTTTTTTAGGGAATATGGTAGAAAAGCTAAACATAAGTAAGCTAGGCTTTGAAGAGGACATCATATCAGTTTCCATATATGATTCTTATAAAAAAAGTGTTAAAGCAGAACTTGTACCATTAGGTGGTATGGTTGAAGAGTTAAGAATGATTAAAGATGAAAATGAAGTTGATACTATAAAAAAAGCAGCAGCTATAGCGGATAAGGCTTTTAGTCATATGCTTAAATTTATTAAAAAAGGTATGACAGAAAGAGAAGTTGGATTAGAACTTGAATTTACAATGAAAAAACTTGGAGCTAAGGATTTATCTTTTCCATCTATAATAGCCAGTGGAGAAAGATCATGTTTGCCTCATGGTCAGGCTACAGATAAGATTCTTAAAGAAGGCGAGTTTTTAACTATGGATTTTGGTTGTGTCTTTAATGATTATTGCTCGGATATGACAAGAACAATAGTTATAGGAAAACCAAATGACAAAATGAAAGAAATCTATGATGTAGTTCTTAAAGCTAACAAAGAAGCCTTAAAAGTTATAAAGAGTGGAGTTACAGGAAGAGAAGTAGATAAAGTTGCTAGAGATATAATAGCTTCTCATGGTTATGGAGAAAATTTTGGACATGGATTAGGTCATGGTGTTGGAAGACAAATACATGAGGGGCCTAGAGTTAGTCCTGCATCTGAAACAGTTCTAAAGTCTGGTATGATAGTAACGGATGAACCTGGAATATACATTCCTGGTTTTGGAGGAGTTAGAATAGAGGATTTAATAGTTGTTAAAGATGATGGGTGTGTATGTTTATCAGAATCACCTAAGGAATTGATATGTCTATAGTTATTTTGTATTAATGTGTATTAATTTTACCTAAAAGGTTATAATATTATATATTGATTAATGTTTTGGAGGGATACTTAAATGATATCAGCAGGAGATTTAAGAAAGGGAACTACTTTTGAGCTGGATGGACAAGTTTATAATGTAGTTGATTTTTTACACGTAAAACCAGGAAAGGGAGCAGCTTTTGTAAGAACAAAGCTTAAGAACGTTATAACTGGTGCTGTAACAGAAACAACATTTAATCCAACAGCGAAAATGCAGGAAGCAGTAATAGAAAGAAAAGAAATGCAATATTTATATTCTGATGAGTCTTTCTACTATTTTATGGATCAAGAAACTTATGAACAAATTCCTTTAAGTTTTGATCAAGTTGAAAATGCAATCAAGTATTTAAAAGAAAATATGTTTGCTACAATTAAATTTTACAAAGGGGAGGCTTTCTCAGTAGAAGCTCCAAACTTTGTAGAACTTAAAATAGTTTCCTGCGAACCAGGAGTAAAAGGAAATACAACATCAAATGTTATGAAGCCCGCTACTCTTGAAACAAATGCAGTAGTTCAAGTTCCTTTGTTTGTTAATGAGGGAGAAACAATAAGAGTTGATACAAGAACTGGAGAATATATGGAAAGAGTTCAATAAAATTGAATTTATAGAATTTCTTAGTTTGAAGTATTATAAAAACAGAGGTTTAACGTAATTAATTATGTTAAACCTCTGTTTTTTTTGTAATAATTTTTAGCATTACTAAATACTAATTAATTGTAGGGCTTAGTATGTGAAAACTAACTTTAAACTCTTTATAAGGGGAGGAAATGTGATGAACCTTGAAGATATCTTTTCTATACTACCTGAAAAAATAGAAAGAGAAGTTAAAAGAATATCCGACTATAATAACTTACAAGAGATACGAATAAAAGTAAACAAGCCTTTAATAATTCAAATTGGGAAAAAGGAGATAATAAGTAACTACATTGCCACAAAAGAAGATTTGAAAAAAACCTTTAATGTCATGAGTGGATACTCAATATATTCAGTAGAAGATGAATTAAGACAAGGATATATTACCATAAAAGGAGGCCATAGAGTTGGTATATGTGGAGATTGTGTATTAGAAGAAAATAAAATAAAAACTATAAAGAATATATCCTCATTAAATATAAGAATATGTAAAGAAGTAACTGGATGTTCAAATAGCATAATGAAAAAAATTGTTTATGGAAATACCGTACTCAATACTATTATAATATCTCCACCTAATTGTGGAAAAACAACACTTTTAAGAGATATAACAAGGAACATATCCTATGGTATAAACAGCATACAATTTAGAGGGAAAAAGGTATGTGTTATAGATGAGAGAAGTGAGATAGGTGCATGTCTTAATGGTGTAAATCAAATGGATATAGGAATAAGGACGGATATTTTGGATAATTGCCCTAAAAGTATTGGAATTATGATGGCAATAAGGAGTATGGCTCCAGAGGTTATAATTTGTGATGAAATAGGCACTTATGATGATATTAAGAGTATACTTACGGCAGTAAACTGCGGTGTTAAGCTTATAACCACCATACATGGATTTGGAATTGAAGATTTAAATAGTAGAGATGTTTTTAAAGATGCCATTAAGAATAATGTTTTTGAAAGAGCAATAGTATTAAGTGGCAGAAGTGGTGTTGGGACTGTAGAGTATATTTACGATTTTTATACAAAAGAAAGAGAAAGGGGTTTATAGGGTGATAAAATTTGTAGGGTGTATCCTAATAATAACTTCTTCTACCATAGTAGGTTTTAGGTATGCAGAACATTTTAGAAAGAGAGTGAAGGAGCTTAAAGAAATTCATAATTCTCTGTATGAACTTAGAAATGAAATTATATACACACATACACCGCTTGTTGAAGCTTTTAAGAACATATCAGATAGATCAAACTATCCAGTGAATTTATTCTTTAAATTAGCTGCGGAAAATCTCTGTTATAAAGAAACTGATAATGTATATAGCGCATTTAAGTGCGTTTTTGATACAGATAAGTTTCAAACTAATTTAAACAATGATGATAAGAAGATACTTCTAAATTTGTCAAAGAGCCTAGGAGAAACAGATATTGAAGGACAAGTTAAGGTATTTGAACTTGCTATTAAGAATATTGAAAATCATATAACGGAAGCGGAGGAAATAATGAAAAAAAACGTTAAGATGTACAGATGTCTTGGATTTTGTGTAGGTGCAATGATTACTATCATGATTGTTTAGGGGGTGACCTTTTGCTTGATATATCGCTTTTATTTAAAATTGCGGGAGTTGGAATTCTTACTATAATTATAGATAAAATACTTAAATCCAGTGGAAAAGATGATTTTGCAGTAGTAACAAATTTGGCAGGCATAGTGATCCTCCTCTTGATGGTAATAAGCCTAATAAGTAAATTGTTTGAGGCTGTAAAGACTATGTTTCAACTTTAGGAGGATATTATGGAAATAATAAAAGTAGTAGCTTTTGCATTTGTAGCTTTAGCAGTTACATTAGTCTTTAAAGGAAAAAGAGATGATATAGCTGTTAGTGTAAGTATGATTGCTGGGATTCTTATATTTATTTTTATGATACCTAGGATAACAGCTGTTATGCAGATTCTGCAGCAATTTGCTCTTAAGGCAAAGGTTGATTTTGTATACTTGACGACTGTATTAAAAATACTTGGTATTGCATATATAGCATCCTTTTGCAGTGAAATATGCAAGGATGCAGGGCAAAATAGCATAGCCTCTAGGGTAGAGTTTTCAGGTAAGATACTTATTCTCATGTTAGCAGTTCCAATACTCATGGGGGTTTTAAATGCTATTTTAAATATCATATAGGAGAAGAAAATGAAAAAAGTAATATTGATGTTTGTAGTTATTCTTATCTTGTTTCCTGTAACTGTACAAGCATATGATAAAAGTGGTTCTGATGTAACAAAAGAAAATGAGCAACAAATTATGCAACTTTATGATTATATGACAAAAATAAAGGGAAAGTATGATGTGCTGAAGGATCTTAATATAAAAGATTATGTTGAATACTATATGAAAAATGGTAAAGGTAATACTTCTGTTTCTAAATTTAGCAGAGCTGTTTTTAGTTACTTTATGCAGGATATAACAAGCTGCTTAAAACTAGTATCTACACTGGTTTTCATATGTATTGTTTGTGCTCTTTTAACTAATCTTCAAAAGGCTTTTTCTTCTGAAAAGTTAACTCAAATAGCATATTTTTCATGTTATGCAATAATAATAATAATAATTGCTAAAAACTTTAAAATATGTGTAAGTACAGCACAAGGGGCTATGAAAGATATAAGCAATATGATGGGAGCTGTTGTTCCGATTTTGCTTACACTTCTCATAAGTTCTGGGAGTCTTGTAGAATCTACAGTATTTGATCCTGTTATATTGTTCTCTATAAATTTTACTGAAAAAGTTTTTACTGATATATTAATTCCATTGATTTTATTATCATTTGTGCTTGAGTTCGTAAATAACTTATCAGAGGATTATAAAATTAGCAATTTATCGAAACTCCTAAAAAGATCTGTAATATGGATTCAAGGCATAATTATGACTGTATTTATAGGAATAATAACTATAAGAGGAATAAATGCAAAGGCTATAGACAATGTAACTGCAAAAACTGCAAAATTTGCTGTGGACAACTTTGTACCAATAGTTGGAAAATGCCTTTCTGATGCTATTTCAACGGTTGCGGGGTATTCAATACTACTTAAAAATGCAATAGGCACTGTAGGGCTAATTGTTTTAATAGTGATGATTATTTTTCCTGTAATCAAAATATTTTTACTTGCCTTTGTGCATAAAATTGTAGCTGCCTTTGTAGAACCTATAAGCGATAAGAGAATAGTTAATTGTTTGAATAGTGTAGGAGATTGTCTTATATTAATTGGATCTTGTCTTATAGGGGTAGCTGTAATGTTTTTTATAATGATAGCTATAATAATAGCAGCTGGAAAAATAGTTTAAGATAAGGATTGGTGAACTATATGCTTGAATGGCTTAAACAATGGGTTATAACTATATGTACTGCTGCATTATTTATTACGGTTATAGAAATAATACTTCCAGATAATAAGCTGAAAAAATACTCTAAATTTGTACTAGGACTTATTTTAATGACTGTAATCGTACAGCCTGTAATAAAGGTTTTTAACAATGCAGATAACATAAATAAGTATATTGTTAATGCTCAAAATGTTTTTGAGAAAAATACTTATGATCAAGAATTAAAAGGAAGCGATGGAGAAGAAATAAATTCTATTGTCGATGAATTTAAGAAAAATTTAGAGGATAAGTGTTCAAAAATGCTTAAAAACAAGTATCCGGATAATGATTATAGTGTGACTGCAGATGTTCAATATAGCAGCGAGAAGAAAACTGTCTTAATAAAAAAGTTAAATATAGGTGTTAAAAATAACAACGTGAAAAAAATTGAAAAAGTACAAATAGATAATGATAAAGAGAATACAGAAAGTGATATTGATGAAAAAACTAAGAAGGAAATAGCTAACTACATAAGTGATGAGATGGAAATACCTTATTCTGATATAAAAATTTATAAACTCTGATGGGGTGATAAGATGAATTTTAAGAAGTTTTTAAGTAATCTTAAATTCGATTCTAAGGATGAAAAAACTAAGAAGAGTACAGTTACTAATATAGTTATATTAGGACTTATTGGAATACTACTTATTATTACTGCAGATTTTTTTAAGAATAGTTCTAATAATAGTATTACTGGTAGTATTACTGAGAATAATGTAAAGAATACCAAAGCTGAAAATGATGGAACCAAAAATGAAGTCAAGCCTTCAAAGGACTATGAAACTAATATGGAGGAAAAATTAAAACAAACATTAGAACAAATAGATGGAGTGGGTAAGGTTCAGGTAATGATTTACTTTGGAAGTGGAGAAGAGCAGGTGCCAGCAACTAATGAAAACAAGACTAAATCTGTTACAGATGAAGCAGATAATTCTGGAGGGAAAAGAACAACCACTCAGGATTCTGATGGAAGTACAATTGTTACATCAAAGGATGGAGATAAAGAATCACCATTTATATTGAAGGAATATAAGCCTCAAATAACAGGGGTTTGTGTTGTGGCAGAAGGAGCAGATAATTCTGTAATAAAGCTTAATATTGTGAATGCTGTAGTAGATTTGTTTCAGCTAACGGAGGATAAGGTAAATGTGTATCCTATGAAAAAATAAATTATTCATAGAAAACAGTAAACAAGCATATAAATTTTTTAGAATGAATAATAAAAGGAGGATAAGAAATATATGAATAAAAAACAAGCTGTTATTATTGTTACTTTGATGGTACTTATAGTGTGTGCTGGAGTGCTGGCAACAAGGGTAAGAAGTCCACTTTATGTAAATGATACTGACTTTGATAGTGATACTAACACTAATAAGAGTACGGTATCTACAAATGACAATTCTAAGAAAAGTAGCAGCACAAAGACAGATGTATTTGCACAGGGAAGGCTTGAAAGGGAACAAAAAGATCAAAGGGAGATACAAACTTTAAAGAACATAATTGATGATAAGAATGTTTCCAATGATACAAAATCATCAGCTCAACAAAAAATGATGACATTAACAGATGAGGATTCTAAGTGTAATAAGGTTGAAACAATGCTTAAAAGTAAAGGCTTTAAGGACGCACTTTGTTCCATAACTGATAGTAAAGTAACTGTAACAGTAAAATGCGATAGTGATAAATTAACGGATAATCAACTTAGAGATATTAAGGAAGTAGTTACGGATGTAACTAAGATTAGGAACATAGAAGTTTTACAACCAGTACATTAAAAGATAGGGTTTCAGGGGTAATAGTTAACTTATAAATACTATGTTTTAGATTTATAGGTTTCACTTTACATATGAAACCCTATCTTTTTTACTAGAGCTCTGTTTTGAGTATAAATTAAACTTAGTAATTTTAAATATGTGTATTTGTAAAATATAAATTATTTTGATATAATACTCTTAGCTTAAAGAATGAGTGTTTTAATTATTGGTATAGCCTTTAATTTTGATTATATGTAAATTGCTTTGTTTTTTCAGAGCAGAGGAGGTAATAAAAAATGGCAGAGGAACTTAAGAATATAGACATGGGTATAGTTAAAATATCCGATGAAGTGGTTTGTGTTATTGCAGGACTTGCCGCATCCGAGATTAAGGGTGTAGTTGGTATGAGCTCAGGAATAGTTGGTGGAATAACTAAGATACTTAGCGGTAAGAAGAATTTAACTAAGGGTGTTAAAGTAAATGTAGGAGAAGAAAGCGCTTCCATAGACCTTTATGTTGTAATAGAATATGGCTTAAGAATACCAGATGTTGCAGTTAAGGTTCAAGAGAATGTTAAAACAACTGTTGAGAGTTTAACTGGACTCAATGTTTCAGCAGTAAATGTTTTTGTTCAAAATGTGGCTTTTTCTAATAAACAGCAGGAAACGGAAGAAATAGAAGAAGATAATTAATAAAACACCCTCTTAAGAGGGTGTTTTAATTGCATATAAATATAGAGTAAAAACCATGTATTAAAGGACATAATATTGTGTATAGGATGGATTAAAACCTAACATATACATACTAGGAGGAAAAGAATTAAATGAATAGAAAGAAAAGTAGAGAAGTAGCTATGAAATTATTGTTTGAAATATCTATTAACAAAAATAGCATTTCAGATACAATAGAACATTATAAAGAAAATAACGAAATAGAGAACTTAGATTTTGAGTACATAGAGAGAATACTACGAGGAATAGATGAAAACATGGAGTACATAGATTCTAAAATTGAAGAAAGCTCCAAGAAGTGGAAGATAAGCAGAATATCCAAGATAAATATCACCATACTTAGGATGGCAGCATATGAAATATTCTTCGAAAAGGATATACCTTGTAAGGTTTCTGCAAATGAGGCTGTTGAACTTGCAAAAAGTTATGCTGAAGAGAACTCTTTCTCATTTGTTAATGGAGTTATTGGAAATTTAATAAATAGTTCTGAGGAAAAATGATAATTTAAAGGAGAGTAGTTGTGTATGGGAGATATAATTAATGGAAAAGCGGAATCTCAAAAGTATAAAGATAAAATAATTGAATTTATTAATGAAAGAAAGAAACAGGGGTTAGATATTCCATGCATAGCCAGTATAACAGTTGGAGATGATGGGGGCTCATTATACTATGTTAACAATCAAAAAAAAGTATCAGAAAGTCTTGGAATTGAGTTTAAGAGTATATTTTTAGATGAAAGTATACGAGAGGAAGAACTAATAAAGTTAATTGAAGGTCTAAACGTAGATAATAAAATTCATGGAATTATGCTTCAATTACCGCTGCCTAATCACATTGATGCAAAACTAGTCACATCTAAAATAGATGCTAATAAAGATATAGATAGTCTTACAGATATAAATACAGGAAAATTTTACAAGGGTGAAAAATCATTTATACCATGCACGCCAAGAAGTATTATAAATCTTATAAAGAGTTTAAATGTGGATATTTGTGGGAAAAATGCAGTTGTAATAGGGAGAAGTAACATTGTAGGTAAACCTACAGCGCAGCTTTTACTAAATGAAAATGCAACGGTTACAATATGCCACTCTAGAACACAAAACTTAAAAGATATATGTAAAAAAGCTGATATTATTGTAAGTGCTATTGGAAGACCAGGTTTTATAACAGATGAATTTGTTAATGAAAAATCTATTGTAATTGATGTTGGAACTACAGTAGTAGATGGTAAACTTCGTGGAGATGTGGTTTTTGATGAGGTTATAAAAAAGGCAGCTTACGTAACTCCAGTTCCTGGGGGAGTAGGGGCGATGACAACCACAATGTTAATATTAAATGTTTGTGAGGCATTGAAATAATATGTATATAAAGGTTTTGTCGGTTTCAGAACTAAATAATTATATAAAAAGAGTTGTAGATAGTGATTATATATTGAGTAATGCTCAAGTAAAAGGCGAAATATCAAATTTTAAATTTCACAGCAGTGGGCATGTTTATTTTTCCCTTAAGGATGAAGGAGGGAAGATAAACTGCATAATGTTTAGAAGTAATGCTGAAAAGTTAAAATTTATTCCTGAAAATGGAATGAAGGTAAATGTAAAGGGAAGAGTATCAGTATATGTTAAAGATGGAGCTTATCAGCTTTACTGTACTGAAATCACTCCTGAGGGAAGAGGAGAACTTTATGAAGCCTTTGAGAAACTAAAGGAAAAGCTTTTAAACGAGGGTATGTTTAGTGAGGAACATAAGCGAAATATACCTAAATATCCTAAAATGATAGGTGTTATAACCTCTCCAACAGGTGCAGCCATAAGAGATATAATAAATGTGGCTACGAGAAGAAATAAGAGTGTAGACATGATCATATGTCCAACTTTAGTTCAAGGGGTAAATGCCCCAGGTGAATTAATAAAAGCTTTGGATTATTTAAATAATAGAGAAGACATTGATACTATAATATTGGCACGTGGTGGAGGATCCATTGAGGAACTTTGGGCATTTAACGATGAAAAGCTTGCATATGCTGTATATAATTCTAAAAAGCCTGTTGTAACAGGTGTAGGTCATGAAACAGACTTCACAATAGTTGATTTTGTAAGTGATAGAAGAGCACCTACTCCTTCGGCAGCGGCAGAAATTGCAGTCCCAAATATAAATGAAGAAATGAATAGTTTTGTTTCTCTAAAAAGAGCTCTTGATACTAGTATTAAAACATATATTCAAAATAAATGTAATCAGCTTGAAATAGCTAAAAGGATGTTAGAAAAAAACAGTCCAGAAATATTGATAGTTAATGGATATTCTTCAATTGACAACTTTAAGTATGTACTTGATATGAGAATAGCAAATAAGATAAAAATAGAAAAAGAAAAGATACTAAGATATAATTCTATTTTAAAATCAAATAGCCCAATTAATATTTTAAATAAAGGATATTCCATTATAAGTGATGAAATTGGAAATAATATAAGTAATGTAGATAAATTAAAAGAACCAGATAAAGTCCATATAACATTTAAGGATGGCAAGGTGAATGCTAAAATAGATATTTTAAGGTGAACTAGAATTTAAGTGAGGTGAATAATTAATGCCTTCTAAAAAAGAAAGTTATGAATCAATGATAAAAGAACTTGAAAAAATTGTGAGCAGTATGGAAAATGAAGAGTTACCTTTAGAGGAAGCTATGAAAAATTATGAGGATGGTGTAAAGCTTTGTGATAAGCTGTATAAAATATTAAACAAAGCGGAGGGAAAGATAAAACTGCTTACGGAAAATGGAGAAGAGGAATTTAAAAAAGCAGGTGATTCATATGAACAATAAAGTAATAAAGAAAGAAGTAGAGGAATATTTAAGTAGATACTTTGAAGGAAAAGATAACTACAATAAAAGGGTATATGAATCTATGAACTATAGCCTAAATGCGGGTGGAAAAAGGGTAAGACCTCTGCTTTTATTAGCTTCGTATGCCATATATAATAAAGATTACAAAGAAGTAATTGACATAGCGGCAGCAATTGAAATGATACATACTTATTCACTAATACATGATGATTTACCGTGTATGGATAATGATGATTTAAGAAGAGGAAGACCAACAAATCATAAGATTTTTGGCTATTCTATTGCTCTTTTAGCAGGTGACGGCCTTCTGAACGAGGCAATGAACATAATGTTTAAGTATTGTATTGGAAAAGGTGAAGAGGCTCTTAAAGCTTGTTTAATGATATCTAAGGCAGCAAGTTCAGATGGAATGATAGGCGGTCAAGTTGTGGATATATTAAGTGAAGGAAAGAAGATAAATGAAGATGAGCTTAGATATATGCACAAAAAAAAGACAGGTGAGCTTATAAAGGCAGCTGTAGTCAGTGGAGCAATATTAGGGGGAGCTCCTTTGCATGATGTGGAGCTTTTATCGCAATATGGTGATAAATTAGGTCTTGCTTTTCAAATAGAAGATGATATACTCGATATTATTGGAGATACAAAAATCATGGGAAAGACATCGAAAAGTGATTTGGAAAATGATAAATGTACCTATGTTACTTTGTATGGAATAGATAAGTGTAAGAGTATTTGCAGAGAGTTAACAGATGAATGTTTAGATATAATAGGCAAAATACAAGGCAATACGGAATTGCTTAAAGAAATAACAGAACTTTTATTAAAGAGAAATAGATAAGTTTAATTGTATATAGGAACGCTTTTATTTTTTGAATATTTAAAGCTTATATGTTATAATTTCAATTAATATATTCAATGTGGTGCAGTATTCTAGTCAGGGAAATGCTTTTTGAAGGCGGGGCTAAAAATCCGCTAAAGGGCACATCGATGAAGTTCCTGGTGCTGGCCTTAGAATGCCCAGTCTTGGGCTTGTGCTGGGAGTTAAAAAAGCTGGGGCACTCGCAATGGCATGCGACAAATGACCCTACTTTTGTGGAGGCCAATTATTGTATATTGAGAGAGATATTCAATATACGAAATTGGGGTAAACCTGCAATGTGGTGTAAAAGCTATGTGCAGTGTAGCCTGCCTTGAGTGGTATGGGGAGAGGAGATAAACAAGTCAAAAATTTTAGGCCTAAGTTTTTGTACTATTGAACTCTGAAACCTATGTTGCAAAAGAGGCTAAGAAAGCATCTAACTGTTGAGGAAAACTCCTAGACTGTTTTGGTAAAATGAGGATTGCAGTGCGGACTTAGTGGCAATTCAGTCCTGAAAGTGGCAACACTTCAGCTCGGATATTAAAGGGAAACCGCTATATGGCGACGTATAGTTATTCGTGGGGAAAGCCTACTGAACCTATGCCGTAAGATTTACTTATTTTGTTACCACATTGATGTTATGTTTTGGAGGAATTATTGTGTCAAAAAATAAAAAAGGTAATTCTAGAGATATGCACAAATGGCTGCTTAAGATTTTTATATGGTCTATTACCATTAGTAGCAGTGTTTCTCTGTTGTCTGATTTGCTACTAAGAAGGGTTAATTTATTAGTAGCTTTTATTTTATTGATTTGTATAATTTTTATAGGAATAGTTTTTGATATAATTGGAATTTCTGTAGCTACAGCAGTAGAAACTCCCTTTCATGCTATGGCAGCTAAAAAAATTCATGGTTCATCCATTGCAATAAAACTTATAAGAAATTCAGATAAGGTTGCTACATTTTGCAATGATGTAATAGGAGATATATGCGGAATTGTAAGTGGTACTATGGGAGCTTTGATAACAGATAAATTGCTTCAGCAAATGCTTAATAAAAATATTCCATCTGAAGCTTTAAGTGCAATGGTTGGAGGAATGATAGCAGCTGGAACTATTTTAGGAAAGGCTATAGGAAAAACTTATGGTATTAATAATAGCAGAAAAATAGTTACCAGGGTATCAAAAATTTTATACCTGGTTCAAAAGGATAGATGAAAAAATGTATAACATACTTGATAATTATGAAGATGTAGATGATATAAAAAATATGAGCAGTGATGAGCTTAAAGAATTTGCTAGTGAGATAAGGAAGTTTTTGATAGATAAGATTTCAAAAACAGGAGGTCATCTTGCCTCTAATCTTGGCGTAGTGGAGCTTACCTTAAGCTTGCACAAAGTATTCAATTTGAAAAAAGATAAAATAATATGGGATGTAGGACATCAAGCCTATGTACATAAAATCTTAACAGGTCGCAAGGATAAATTTGATAGTCTTAAGCAGTTTAATGGACTAAGTGGCTTTCCAAAGAGGAATGAAAGTATTTATGATGCATTTGAAACAGGTCATAGTAGCACATCTATTTCAGCAGCTTCGGGTATTGCAAGAGCAAGGGATCTGTCAAAAGATAATTATGATGTTATTGCAGTTATAGGTGACGGTGCACTTACAGGTGGTATGGCACTTGAAGCTTTAAATGATATTGGATACAAGAAAACTAATGTTATAATAATACTTAATGACAATCAAATGTCTATCGCAAAAAATGTTGGAAGCATATCTAAGTACTTAAATAAAATAAGATTAGATCCTAAATACAACAAATTAAAGAAGGATGTTAAAACTAAATTACAAAGAACTAATATAGGGTCAGAGGTAGCTAATTCCATCGAAAGAATCAAAGGTGGAATAAAGCAAATGGTTGTATCAGGAATGTTTTTTGAAGATATAGGAATAAAATATCTTGGTCCAATTGATGGACATAATATTGAAGAACTAACTAGTGTTATATCAAAAGCTAAGGAAATTAAAGGACCTGTGATATTACATGTTAAGACTCAAAAGGGAAAAGGCTATAGCTATGCAGAAGAAAATCCTAATAAATTTCATAGTATAGGCAAATTTAATTCTAAAACAGGAGAAGCACTTTCAAAGCCAAAGGATACATATTCTAAAGCCTTTGGTAAGGCAATGGTTCAAATGGCTGAGAATAATGATAAAATTGTAGCGATTACTGCAGCAATGACTGATGGAACTGGATTGTGTGAATTTTCTAAGAAGTTTCCACAAAGGTTTTTTGATGTTGGTATATCTGAGCAGCACGCAGTTACTATGGCAGCGGGATTAGCAGCTACAGGATATAAGCCAGTCTTTGCAGTGTATTCGACATTTCTTCAAAGAGCATATGATCAAGTGCTTCACGATGTTTGCATTCAGAAATTACCAGTAGTGTTTGCAATAGATAGAGCAGGTATTGTTGGTGAAGATGGAGAGACTCATCAGGGAGTTTTTGATATTTCATATTTAAGTAGTATACCTAATATGACTATAATGGCTCCAAAGTGTGTTGAAGAATTGAATTATATTATGAATTGGGCAGTTAAGCAAAATTATCCCATTGCAGTAAGATACCCTAAGGGTGGAAATGATATTTCAGATGTTTTGGCACCTTTAAAGGAATTTAGACACGGAAAATGGGAGATATTAAAAGATGGAAAAGATGTAGCTATTGTAGCAGTAGGAAAAATGGTTCAAAGGGCTATGGTAGTTAGAGATGAACTTTTGAAATATGGAATCGATTGTGCTATTATAAATGCAACTTTTATAAAGCCAATAGATAAGGATACCTTGAATAGATTTGCAAGAGATAACTATAAATTTGTGGTTATTGAAGATAATGTCCTTCATGGAGGGATTGGGAGCTTAATACTCGAACATCTAAATGATATGAAATTTAAAAATGATGTTTTAAATTTAGGCTTTAAAGATGAGTTCATAACTCATGGAAATATCGAAATTTTATATAAACTATATGATCTTGATATAGAAGGCATATGCAAAAGAATAATTTCTTTTAAATAATTAGTCATATAGTTTTATTTTAGGAGAGAAGTTTATATGTCTGAAAACAAAGAAAGATTAGACGTGCTTTTGGTGGAAAAAGGAATATTTGAATCCAGAGAAAAAGCAAGAGCAAGTATAATGGCTGGAGAAATATATGTAGATGACTTAAGAATTGATAAATGTGGTCAAAAGGTAAAGGTCTCCTCTAAGGTTGAATTTAGAGGAGAAAAGATGCCTTATGTAAGCAGGGGTGGATACAAGCTTGAAAGGGCGATAAAATCCTTTGGTTTAGGATTAAAGGATAAAGTCTGTTTTGATATAGGAGCATCTACTGGTGGATTTACAGATTGTATGCTTCAGAATGGTGCATCCAAAGTTTTTGCTATAGATGTTGGATACGGTCAATTTGCTTGGAAGTTAAGAACAGATCCAAGAGTTGTATGTATGGAAAGAACTAACGTGAGATATGTTACTCCTGAAGATATAGGCGAATTTGGTAATTTTGCCAGTATTGATGTTTCTTTTATATCTTTAAAGAAAGTAATTCCTGTAGTTATTAATTTGCTAAAAGATGATGGGGAGATTGTAGCACTTATAAAACCTCAGTTTGAGGCAGGAAGAGAAAAAGTTGGAAAAAGAGGAGTTGTAAGGGAACCTGAAACTCATATTGAAGTAATAAATACGATAGTGGATTTTTTGAAAGAAATGAAGTTGTCAATATTAGGAATTACATATTCGCCAATTAAGGGACCAGAGGGTAACATAGAATATCTAGTATACTTTTCTAAAAAGTGTATACAGGTAGATTATGATAGTACAGAAAGTGTGGTTGAAAATGCCCATAAGAAGCTTGATTAGGAGAGATTTAAATGAAGAATATAGGTGTCAATATCAATTCATGTAAAGATCCTGATGGTACAATAAGAAAATATGTGGAAAAAGTCATAAAAGAAGAAAAAAAGGACGTTCAAGTAAAATTTTATGATGAATTAAATTATTTTGACGAAGTATGTAAAACAAAACCAGATTTCTTTATTGCGTTTGGAGGAGATGGCACTATTTTAAACGCTGCAAGGAATTTAGTATCATGTGGAATTCCTATATTCAGTGTTAATATAGGTCACCTTGGATTTTTATCATCTATTGAGTTTAAGGATTTCAAAGATGCAATACATAAAATATTTAAGGGTGAATATTTTTTTCAAGAAAGAACTATGCTTAAATGTTCTTTTATAAAGGGAAACAGCAAAAAAGTTTTCTATTCTTTAAATGAAGTTGTTTTGTACAAGGGAAATATGGCAAAAATACTAAAATATAATATAGATGTTGACGATAAGTTTTATATGGGATTTAAGTCGGATGGGATAATTATATCTACTCCAACCGGCTCTACAGCGTACAATTTATCAGCAGGAGGTCCAATAATTTATCCTAACCTGGATTTAATATCACTTACTCCAATTTGTCCTCAAGGACCATATGCAGGTACCATAGTATTGGATGGTAAAAGTAATATAACAATATCAGGAATAGATGCAAATGAGAACGTATTTATAACTGTAGATGGAAGGCAACCTGTAGACGTAAAAGGAGTTTCATTTATTGAGATTTCGAAGCTTAACTATAAATGTAAACTTCTAAAATTGAAGGATTATAATTATTTTGAAGTACTTAGAAAGAAAATAATACTTAGAACTGAAGAATGTGAAGGTGATAAATATTGAAGGTATCAAGACATACAAAAATTTTAGAAATTATAAATTTAAAGGATATTGAAACTCAAGAGGAGCTGGCTGAGGAATTAAGAAGAAGTGGTATGGAAGTTACTCAAGCCACTGTATCAAGAGATATAAAGGAGCTTAAACTTATAAAAGTTCTCTCATCAAAAGGAAGATATAAATATGCAACTATTTCTCCTACGGAGAGTTTTTTGTCAAATAAGCTCGTTACAATTTTTGCCCAAACTGTATTAAATGTTGACAGGGTAAATAATATGGTAGTGGTAAAAACCATATCGGGTTCAGCTAATGCAGCAGCGGAAGCTATAGACTCTTTGAATTTAGATGGAATAGCAGGTTCAATAGCAGGCGATAACACTATTTTTATACTTTCTAGAAGTGAAGAAACAGCATTCAATATTGTTCAAAAGCTGAAAAAGATGATTAATGAATAGGAGAGGGTTTTATGCTTCTTCAACTCAATATTAAAAATTTTGCTCTTATAGAAGATATAACTATTAATTTTGAAAAAGGATTCAATGTTTTATTTGGTGAAACAGGTGCTGGTAAATCAATATTAATTGATGCAATAAACTATGTTCTTGGAGGTAAGTCAAGTAGAGGTTTTATACGAACTGGAGAAAAGAGAACATATGTTGAAGCTATTTTTACAATAGAAAATGATAAAACAAAGGCAGAACTCGAAAACATGGATATAGAATATGAGGATTGTGTAATAGTGAGTAGAGAAACATTTAAGTCGGGTAAAAGTATTGCCAAAATTAATGGAAAATCTGTGTTAGTGTCAGTGCTAAAAAACGTAAGTGAAACATTAATCGACATACATGGACAGCATGAGAACCAAAATTTGTTGGACCCATTAAAGCATATTATGTATTTAGATGATTATTGTGAAGAAAGCTTAATTAGTGCAAAAAAAGACTATACAATTACATATGAAAGTTTAAAAGCTATAGATGAAAAGATACGTGATTTGAAAGGCAAAAATGGTGAAAATGGGAAGCTAGCTGATTTTTTAAAATATCAAATAAACGAAATAGATAACTCTAAATTAAAAATTGGAGAAGATAATGAACTTCAAGAGAGGTATTCAATTGTTTCTAACAGTGAAGCATTGTCAAAGGTATTTTCTGAGGCATGTGAGGTTCTTTATGATGGAAGTGATAATTCTAAGTCAGCTTATGATTTAATTGGTTATGTTGTGAATAAAATTAAAAGTATTGAAAATAATAATGATAAGATTTCTGATATAGTAAAGATACTTGAAGATAGCTACTATAATTTAGGTGAAGTTGTAGAGGAAATAAAAGCAATTAAAAGCGGTATAAGTTTTGATGCTGGTGAGTTGGATTATATAAATAGTAGACTGTTCACTATAGATAGTTATAAGAAAAAATATGGAAGCACAATACAGGATATATTGAATTACAGAGATAAGCTTAACACTCAATATAATGAAATAGTAAATAGCGAAGAGATAGTAAAGGAATTAGAGGGAAAAAGAAAGAGCGTATATGAGAAATTACTCCATAAAGCAAAAAATATACATAAAATAAGGTGTGATTTTGCCAAGAAACTTGAAAAGTCTGTTAAGGATCAATTAGATTATGTGGGACTTGGTAAAAGTACTTTTAGTATAGAAGTAGATTTCAATGAAAGGTATATTAGTGAAAGTGGAAGTGATAAGGTTCAATTTTTAATATCTACTAATATAGGAGAACCTTTGAGGCCTTTGGAGAAAATTGTATCAGGAGGAGAACTTTCGAGAATAATGTTGTCAATGAAGACTGTTTTTGTAAATAAAGATAAAATACCTTCTGTTATATTTGATGAGATTGATACAGGAATAAGCGGCAGGATAGCTGAGAGGGTAGCAGATAAAATGTATGCTGTTTCAGAGAATCATCAAGTATTTTGTGTTACACATCTCCCACAAATAGCTTGTATGTCAGATACGCAATTCATGGTTTCAAAGAACATAAAGAATGATAAAACTTATACAGATGTAAGGCCGCTTGATAAAGAGGGTAAAGCAAATGCACTTGCAATGATGATAGGTGGAAGTGAAGTTACTAAAATAACTATGGATCATGCTAAGGAAATGATATTAATTGCTCAAAAAAGAAAAAGTGAAATTGTAGGAAAGAGAATAAGTTAGGAAGTATAAATAAATTACAAATTTTGTGTTTAGATGAATTGAAAGAATAAAAGTGTTTCTAGAGTTAGCCAACATATATACAGTTATCATAGATAATGTTAATTATGATAACTGTATATATGTTGGCTTTTATGAAAGAAAACATGTATTCTTTCAATTTTTATTTTTTAGGATAATTTCTAAAGTATTAACTATAAATACATCTATATGATAGCATAATTAAATTTTAAAATGGGAAATTTAATGTTGTGGAAGATACAAAAGCATAAATGTAAGGAGGTAAAATCGTGAAAAATAAAAAAATAAATATTGTATACTACATTTTAACTCCTGTAATTTTGGTTGTATTTTTAGCGTATAATAAGGTTATAAGTACACCGCAGAGTGTTTTTATAAAACGCAGTCAAAATAGATTAGTTACATCAAAATTTGATTTAAAAAATACAACTTCCAAGAAAAAAAGTAAAGCTAACGAGGGAATGTTTGGAATATCCTCAGTAAAATCTGCTAGCATTAAGCCCCAGGCAAAAATAGAGGTTTATCCTGGAGGACAGCCTATAGGAATTAAATTACACACAAAAGGTGTTTTGATTGTTGGATTTAGTGATATAGATGCATCTCGAGGTAGAGTGCAAAGTCCAGCAGCTAATTCAGGAATACAGATAGGTGATAGTATAGTTAAAGTAAATGAAGAGGCAATAAATACTGCCGACGAATTGGGTGAAAAAGTTAACAAAGATTCTACAGAAAAGGTAAAGTTAACAGTAGAGAGAAAAGGTAAAATAATAGAAAAGGTAATAAGTAAAGTAAAATGCAAGAGTGACGAAAATTATAAAATAGGACTTTGGGTAAGAGATTCTACAGCGGGAATTGGAACATTAACTTTTTATTCTGATAAAACTAAAGTTTTTGGGGCTCTAGGTCATCCTATTACAGATGTGGATACAGGTGATATAATAAATATCAGTAGAGGAAGCTTAATAGATTCATCTATAGTTTCTGTAAATAAAGGCATTAGAGGTAACCCTGGTGAGCTGAGAGGTATATTCATAAATGAAAATAAGCCAATTGGAATTGTGAAAAATAACACCATATGTGGTTTGTTTGGAAAAGGATATGAAAAATTTGAAGGTTTACAATATAATAAACCTATGGAAGTTGCAATGAGAAATGAGGTGAAATTAGGGCCCGCAAAAATTTTAACAACCATTGATGGAAGTCAGCCTAAAATGTATGCTATAAATATAGAAAAGTTGTTTGATCAAAGTTCTCCAAATCCTAAAAGTATGATGATTAAAGTTACAGATGCGGAACTTCTAGATAAAACAGGTGGGATAGTTCAAGGAATGAGTGGAAGTCCAATAATACAAAATAATAAAGTTGTTGGAGCAGTAACACATGTTTTAATAAATAAGCCTGATACAGGATATGGAGTTTATATTGAATGGATGCTTAAAAGTGCAGGTATATTATAAAAATTGAGTTTATTAAGTATAACCCTATATATAGGAAAACCAGTATAAGCTAATTATAGCACATGGGCTGTATATAATGATTTGAGACATATATGGTTTCCTATATATGTTTTTGTTTTGAAAGCAGAGAATTAAATATTTTATAAAAAAAGATATATTCTCTTGATTTTTTATCATTTTAGTAATAAAATGGAAAAGAAGATAAAGACAAAATTAATTAGATATGAAAAATATAGAATTATAAAACTATACATATGTTATTATATATAGGAGAAGGATAAATAATAGTTTTGTCGAATATAAAATATACAAAATGATAATTTATGGTAAAATTTCTATATTTTATAAAGGGGAGTTAAAAATGGAAAGTAGAAAAATAAGTGTTTTAATTGCAGATGATAATAAGGAATTTTGTAATATTCTTAATGATTACTTGCTTAACCAAAGCGATATGATAGTTGTTGGAATAGCAAAGGATGGAGTGGAAGCTTTAAAGCTTATAGAGAATAAAAAGCCTGACCTTGTTGTTCTCGATATAATAATGCCAAGATTAGATGGACTAGGAGTATTAGAAAAACTTAACAATAAAGATGCAGAAAACCTTCCAAGAATAATAGTTTTATCCGCTGTTGGACAGGATAAAATAACACAAAGAGCTATAACATTAGGGGCGGACTACTATGTAGTTAAACCTTTTGATATGGATGTATTCACTAATAGAATAAGAGAAATGTTTAATAATACTATATCAAATTCAGAGCAGAAAAGGTCATATCAAGTTGAAGAGAAAGAGGCAAGCTTTGCAGGTACAATTGCAAATGATGTTTACTCTGATAATATAGGTAATAAAGCGGTTGATTTAGAAAGCGAAATTACATCAATAATACATCAAATAGGTGTTCCAGCACATATAAAAGGTTATATGTATTTAAGGGAAGCTATAACAATGGTAGTTAATAATATGGAGCTTTTATCAGCAGTTACTAAGGAATTATATCCTTCTATTGCAAAAAAATACAATACTACAGCTAGCAGAGTAGAAAGAGCAATAAGACATGCTATTGAAGTTGCATGGTCACGTGGACAGGTTGAAACTATAAATAAGTTATTTGGATATACTATCAACAATGGCAAAGGTAAACCTACTAATAGTGAATTTATTGCTATGATTGCTGACAAGCTAAGACTTAAAAATAAAGTTAGCTAAGTTAAATGTATTAATACATTGGTAAAAGTTAATTTTTTATGTTAGCTTTTAATAATCAATACATTGTACAAATTTTAAAAAGAATATCGATAAACTTTCTTCATTGTTAAATTGAATGGAGAAAGTTTATTTTTTATAGAAATACTTAAGAAAATTGATTGTTGACAAATACATAGTACAATAATATACTTCAATTATAAAATAAAGTATGTGGTAGAATTTCAATGGATTTTCAGGGTGACATTTTTCTTTAATGATAACCAAGGAATAGTAACCTTGGTTTGTTTTTGTTTTTTCCGCCAATATGATTATAAATTGGAAGATTGGAGAATATATAGTGAGAAGGATATGGTTCATTATATAAAGTGATGGTTGGTGAATATATTATGATAATTAGAATTTTAATTGTGATAGCAACTATTTTTGTAGCAGTTATTTTCCTCGGAATTATTGGTTGTATTAAAGCAGCGGGTAAAGCTGATGAACTACAAAGAGAAATAAAAGAAAATGAAAGAAATTCTTGTGAAAAAAATAAAAATTAAATAATTTCTATAGACTAAAAGTTAGGTAATGCGCATTTACAAATGCAAGATTCAATAGTAAACTTTATTTATATGCTTATAAGGTAAGATGAATTTTAAATAAAACTTTGCATAAACCTTTTCTATATATCATATTATTTATTAAAGTGATGGAAAGAAAGGGTGAGTTGCTGTGAAGTTTAGTGTAACTGAAGCAATAAGTAATCATATTAAGGAAAGATTTTGGCTGTATATTATAAGTTCTTTAAGTATAGGGATAGGTTTTGTAATAAGCGTATATACCGTAAAGTATATGAGTAGCTATGAAAAGAACGATTTAATGAGCTACATTTTAAATTTTACAAAAAATAAGGGTACTGTTTCTATAAATTATAATGGAGTTTTATTTCAAACCTTAAAAGATAATATACCACTTATAATAATCATATGGTTTTTAGGACTTACAATGATAGGAATACCTGTAATTTTGATTATTGATCTCTTGAAAGGTTTTTCCCTTGGTTTTACAATAACATTCTTTGTAAATAATCTTGGTATCAAGGGAGTTACAATGGCATTTTTAGGAGTTTTGCCTCAAAATTTAATTTACATACCATGTATTTTATTCGTATCAGTTATTGCTATGGAATTTTCTATAGGTCTTGTGAGGTGCGGATTTAACGATGGAATAAGAAACAGAATTTTTACTAGGATAGGTTCATATTCATTAGTTTTTGCATTTGCAGCTATATTTATGGGTATGGGATTTTTATTTGAGACATATTGTACACCAAATATAATTAAACTTACAGCAATGCAACTTGGGAGAAGTATTTTTTAATGCGGAAAGATATGACTAATTTTATAATAACTTTTCTTAAATGTTTTTTTATTATAATAATCTTTGGAATTTTGATTCCGAGGCTTATAGATCAAATATTAACTTATATTGTTCAGAAAAATAACACTAGTAATGGAATATATTTTGTAAACAATATATTTAGTTATAGTAAGCAATTAGTATTAAAATATATATTTTTTTTTAGAATTTGTGAAGGTTACAACTAAAAAAAGTGGGAGATATTGTAATGGATAATTTAATTGAACAATACTTTGCTGAAATAAGAAAGAAAAATCTTAGTTTAAATACAATAGATGCATATAGACGTGATATAAAGAAATTTCATGAATTTTTAGATGAAAAAGGTGAAAAGCTTCGAGAGGTTGATGTTATTACGATAATGTCGTATGTGCAGTATTTGCAAAAAAATGGACGGGCTAATAGTTCTATTGTAAGAAATATAGTATCCATAAGAAATTTTTTCAAATACTTGGAGATAAAAGGCATAATGGATGATAATCCTGTAACACAATATGAGATGCCAAAGATAAGAAGGAATTTTCCTGATATTCTTACAATAGAAGAGGTTGAAAAATTGCTAATGGGTCCTGATGGAAATACTGATAAGGGTATAAGGGATAAAGCAATGCTAGAAATAATGTATGCAACAGGAATGAAGGTTACGGAACTGTTGAATTTAACTATATATGATATAAATTTAAAACTATCTTACATAAAATGTCGCGGTATAAAAAATAAGGAAAGAATAATTCCAATGGGGTCATATGCAGTTAAGTGTCTTGAAATATATTTAAAGGTAAGAACAAAGTTAAATGTTCAAAATATTGATTATCTTTTTTTTAATCTACAAGGTGATAAAATGACTCGTCAAGGTTTTTGGAAGATAATTAAGCAGTATGCACAAGAATCTGGTATAAAAAAGAAGATTAATGCATATACTTTAAGGCATTCATTTGCGGTTCATTTACTTCAAAATGGAGCGGATATAAAGACTATACAAGAGCTTTTAGGACATAGTGATATGGCTACTACTCAAATTTATTCTGGTATGTATAGAAAGACAAGAATAGCTGAAGTTTACAAGAAAACTCATCCTAGAGCTTAAGAAAATGCTTAGGATTTTAAATTAAACAATTGGACAGTGGAGAAATTCATAAAGGGAGGAAATAATATGGTTGAAAGAGTTATACTCATAGTTTTAGATAGTGTTGGGGCTGGTGAAATGCCTGATGCAGATAAATATGGTGATAAAGGGAGCGACACAATAGGAAATATATCTAAAGCTGTAGGTGGATTAAAGTTACCAGACATGGTAAAAATGGGACTTGGAAACATAAGTGGAATCAAAGGGGTAGACAAAGTACAGTATCCTATAGGAGCCTTTGGAAAATTAAAAGAGATGTCTAAAGGAAAGGATACAGTAACAGGGCATTGGGAAATGTCAGGAGTTATATTAGAAGAGCCTTTGAATACTTATCCAAATGGTTTTCCAAAAGACATAATAGATGAGTTTGAAAAAAAGATAGGCAGGAAAGTAATAGGAAATAAGGTTGCTTCAGGTACAGAAATAATAAAAGAATTAGGAGACGAACATATTAAGACTGGATGTCCTATAGTATATACATCTGCTGACAGCGTTTTTCAAGTTGCAGCACATGAAGAAATAATACCACTTGATGAGCTTTATAAAATATGTAAAGTGGCAAGGGAAATGCTTGTTGATGATAGAACTGTTGGTAGAGTTATAGCAAGACCATTTGTAGGGAAGAATAGTAACTATACTAGAACTTCAAATAGAAGAGATTTTGCATTGGACCCATTTAATAAGACCATGCTTGAGTACATAAAGGAAAATAAATCAAATGTTATGTGTGTTGGAAAAATTGAAGATATATTTAACAAAAAGGGCGTTACGGAAGCAGTGCATATAAAAAATAATATGGATGGTGTAGATAAAACACTAGAATATATGAAAACAGATAAAAAAGGATTAATATTTACAAATTTAGTAGATTTTGATATGCTATATGGCCATAGAAATGATCCTAAAGGGTATGCAAAAGCTCTTGAGGAATTTGACGGAAGAATTAATGAAATAAAAACAAATATGAAAGATTATGATGTTCTGATGATAACTGCAGATCATGGCTGCGATCCAACAACAGAAAGTACAGATCACTCTAGGGAGTATATACCTTTTATAGCCTACGGAAAAGATATAAAGGGTGGAGCGGATATAAAAATTAGAGATAGTTTTTCAGATATAGGTAAAACTATACTTGACTTGTTACAGGTTGAAAATAATTTAGTAGGAAAAAGCTTTAAAGACATAATTATGAAGTAAAGGAGAGAGATTGCTTTGAATATAAAGGTTGTAGAAGAAAGTTCTAGCTATATCAAAGAAAGAATAGATAAAACTCCTGAAATAGGTATAATATTAGGTTCTGGATTAGGAGATCTTGCAGATAAGGTTAGCGAAAAAAATATTATAAGCTACAGTGATGTGCCAAATTTGCCATCATCAACAGTGAAAGGGCATGCAGGACAATTTGTATTTGGTAAGCTTAATGGAATTAATGTTGTTATGATGCAGGGAAGATTTCACTATTACGAAGGAAATAAAGCTGAAACTTTGGCACTGCCTATTTACATAATGAAAAGCATTGGGGTAAAGAAGCTTATAGTTACAAACGCAGCAGGTGGAGTAAACACAGAATTTAAACCAGGTGATTTAATGATTATAAATGATCACATAAATTTTTCAAGTATAAATCCATTAATAGGAAAAAATTGCGATGAAATGGGCCCGAGATTTCCAGATATGTCCAATGCCTATGATATGAATATGATAGAAAAAGCAAAAAAAATAGCTTCAAGTATTGGTATAGACGTAGTCTCAGGAACTTATTTTATGATGTCAGGTCCTAATTATGAAACACCTGCAGAAATAAAGATGGTTAGAGTGTTAGGAGGAGATGCTGTAGGAATGTCTACAGTTCCAGAGGTTATAGCAGCAAATCACTGTGGTATGAAGGTAATAGGAATCTCCTGCATAACTAATATGGCTGCTGGTATACTTAATAAACCTCTTGACCATAAAGAGGTAATTAAGACTTCTAATATGGTTAAAGATAAGTTTACAAAGCTTGTAACGGCAATAGTAGGAGATATATAAAGAATATATAGCAAAAAATGGTAGAAAAAATTAATTCATTTATGTGATAATTTCTAACAATGTGGTAAAAATAAATTTATAAAATTGATATTGTTAGAAAGGATGATACATAAATGAAAAAAAGGGGAATCGCGATAGGGGCAATGGCTCTACTATTATTATTTCTTCAGTCTTTGTTTTTACCATTTAGCGTAAAGGCTTTTGGGCCTAATAATGACAAAGAGAGTAAGGTTCCAAATGACACTTCTGGTATTAATGTGGAAGCAAAATCTGCAATATTATTGGAACCATCAACAGGAGCAATTATTTATGAAAAAAATTCTCATGAAAAGTTTGCACCAGCATCAGTAACAAAAATAATGACTATGTTATTGACTATGGAGGCTGTAGATAGTGGAAAAATAAAGCTTACAGATAAGGTTACGGTAAGTGAGAACGCAAAGAAAATGGGTGGAAGCTCTATGCTTTTAGATACAGGAGAAGTTAGAACTGTAGAAGAGCTGCTAAAGGGAATAGCTATAGCTTCTGGAAATGATGCTGCAGTTGCAATGGCAGAATATCTTGGTGGCAGCCAGGAAAACTTTGTAAACATGATGAATAAAAAAGCTCAGGAAATTGGAATGAAAGATACTAGCTTTAAAAATTGTACTGGATTAAATGCAGATGGTCATATGACAACAGCTTATGATATATCACTAATGTCACGTGAACTATTAAAGCATCCTAAGATTTTAAAGTTTACAGGAACTTACATGGAGACTATAAGTGAAGGAAGAAAAACGCCTATAGCTCTTGTTAATCACAATAAGTTAGTAAGATTTTTTAAGGGTTGTGATGGTTTAAAAACAGGATTTACTGATGAAGCAAAATACTGTATAAGTGCTACTGCTTGTAAAGATAATGTTAGGATGCTTGCAATAATAATGGGAGCTCCAACTTATAAGGTTAGAAATAGAGATGCATCTATGCTTATGAATTACGGTTTTTCAAAATTTACTGCTAAAAAAGTTGTTGAAAAAGATAGTGTTGTTAAAAAGGTTGCTTTAAACAAAAAAGGTGACAAATACTTCTTAATAAAAGCAGTAGATGATTTATCTGTTGTTATTCCTAAAGGAGAGAATTGTAATATAACCAATAGGTGTTTATATAAAATAGATAAAAAAGATAAGGAAATCAAGAAGGGTGCCTATATAGGTTATGCTGAGTATTATGTAAATGGAAAATATGCGGGAAAAATCAAGGTTTATTGTGATAGGGATGTAAAATTAGGAGGCTTTTTTCAAAATTTCAAAAGTGATTTGCAACGTATATTTGATAATTCAATATAGATTATGATAAAATAAACTGTAAAACTGTTTTAATGGCTTTACAGTTTATTTTATAGGTAAAGGGATGCATTTTATTGGATATGTATAGAATCTTTAATGAAGGTCAAATAAATGTTTTAAAAGATATAAAAAGGGCATGTAAAGAAAAAAAAATTAAGGCTTATATAATTGGCGGTGCAGTTAGAGATTCCATATTAAATGTGAAAAGCAAGGACATTGATGTGTGTGTTGAAGGAGATCCGTTAATTATAATAAAGGAATTAAAATCTTTAAAGGATTATGTTTATTATGAAAAGTTTCAAACTTCAACCATATATTTTAACAATGGAGTTAGTGTTGATTTAATCAGATGTAGAAAAGAGACATATTTAAAAGATGGCATGCTCCCAATTGTTGAACCTTCATCTATAAAAGATGATATTTACAGAAGAGATTTTACCGTCAATGCTTTAGCTTATGATATTGTAGATGAGAGAATTATAGATTTTTATGGTGGAATTGATGA
The DNA here is from genome assembly GCF_000008765.1 of Clostridium acetobutylicum ATCC 824. Taxonomy (NCBI): domain Bacteria; kingdom Bacillati; phylum Bacillota; class Clostridia; order Eubacteriales; family Clostridiaceae; genus Clostridium; species Clostridium acetobutylicum. The sequence continues at coordinate 2,166,129 of NC_003030.1, read as the reverse complement.
TATAAATAATAAGGTTATAAAATCTATTCATAAAAACTCCTATAGTGAGGATTGTACTAGAATATTTAGGGCCATTAAATACAGCATAAGATATGGATTCGAAATTGAAGATGACTTTGTTTTTAATAGCCTTATTGGAAATAATATATTTAATACAATAAGTTTCGAAAGATACATAAAGGAGCTATATTTAATTTGCGGTGAGGATAAATGGATTCAAATGTTAAAAAAATGCTGCATGTATGGAATTATAGATTTAGATTGTGATATGTTAGGAGACAGCATACAATTCTCAGAGCAGAATATTAATTTTTTAAATATGGTCTATTGTTCTAGGGATAAAATATTAAATAGGGCTCTTGTGGAAAATTCTTTTCTGAAAAAGGAACTTTTGAACCCAATAAGAAAGTTTATAGTAGGAAGAAAAGAATTGGAGCATAAACTTTTAAACTCCAAGAGAAATTATGATATATATAAGGTTTTCAATGGCATGACAAAATATGAGCTTGTTTTATTCTCTTGGAATAAGGAATTGAAATATAAAGTTTATAATTATACGAAAAATATTCTTAACTTTAAAACTGTAATAAGTGGAAAAGAGATAAAGAATTTAATAGAAAGAGATGGAAAAATAGTAGGGTTAATAAAAGAAGGCATTTTAAAAAGGAATGTAAATATGCTTATGAATTTTGATTATTCAACAAAAAATATGGGAGAGATTTTATATGACATTGAACATAAATATAGATAATTTTCAAGGGCCTTTTGATCTTCTTCTGCATTTAATAAGAAAAAACAAAATGGATATTTATGATATAAAGATATTCGATATAACTAACCAGTATATACAGTACTTAAATGAAATGAAGGAAATGGATCTTGAAATAACTTCTGAATTTATAGTTATGGCTGCTACTTTAATAGAAATAAAGTCTAAATATCTTCTCCCTAAAACAAAAGAGGAGGAGGAAGAAAAGGAAGAAAGTGATCCAACTAAGGAACTGGTTTCGAAACTGGTTGAGTATAAAAAATTCAAATTGGCAGCAGATTTTTTAAAGAATAGAGAGCTCGATTATGGAGAAGTATTTTCAAAAAAACCTGAAATAATAGATGATAGGACAGAGGATGCTGATAATAAGGATATCCTCAAAGATATTACACTTTTAGATATGTACAAGCTATTTGAGAAGCTTATGGAAATGTATAGAAGCAGAATAAATACAAATAATAGTCTTCCAGATAAAATAGCTCCTGATATTTATAAAATTGAAGATAAAATGGATGAGATAAGTGAGATTATAAAATCAAATAAAGAAATCTATTTTTCAAATATAATAAATAAATGTTCAAATAAAATAGAAGTAGTTGTAACTTTTTTAGCACTTTTAGAGCTTATAAAGCTTAAGGATATAAAGGTATACCAGTCAAATAACTTTAAAGATATATACATAGAGAGGGTGAGTGCAGTTGAATAAAATAAATGAAAGTCAGCTTGAAATGGATGAAATTTCAAAGAAAGAACTTCATGAGTCAATAATAGAATCATTATTATTTGTAAGCGGAGAACCTCTTAAGTTAAAACAGATATCGGCTATACTTGAATGCACAACAAAGAGAGCTCAGGAAGTATTGAATAACATGATGCTTAAATATAATGATAACTGTAGAGGAGTAAAGTTAATAAATATTAATGATTCATATCAATTAGTTACCAAAAATGAAAATAGTGATTACGTTAGAAAATTGTTAAAAACAAATACTAGACAAGCACTTTCTCAAGCTGCTCTTGAAACACTTGCAATCATAGCTTATAAGCAGCCAATAACAAGAATAGATGTGGATGAAATTAGAGGAGTTAAAAGTGATAGGGCAATTTTAACTCTTCAAGAAAAAAAACTGATACAAGAGTGTGGAAGATTAGATGTTCCAGGAAGACCAATATTGTATGAAACAACAGATGAATTTTTGAAAAACTTTAATTTGGGTAATATAGATGAACTTCCTCCTATGGAGCAAATTGCAAGTGAGTTAGATGAAGTTGCAGTTGATGAAGAGGTAAAAGAAGGTACGGAATAATATTTATATTCTTTTATTAATGCATTTACTTAATATGAAAATAAAGGTTGAAGCTTAGAATAGGCTCAACCTTTATTTTTTATACTCTAACTTTGCTGTTGAGAGTTTTGATTTGCATTATCTGTATTACCATTAGTTGAATTTGAATCTTTTTTCTTATCATCATTACAGCACTTTTCTTTTTTTGATTTGTGTGAAAATCCCTTACACATTTCTATAAGTTGTGGTATCATATCAACTACTTTTTCGTAAGTGTTTTCTGCATTAAGAGGTAGCAATCTTACTGAATCATCTTTTATTACTAAGAAAGCTATAGGTTTTAAAGAAACTCCTGCTCCTGCACCTCCGCCAAAAGGATAGATTTTTTTATTTTCTTGGGAATCTTCTTGGCTTTTAAATTCGCTTCCTCCTGATGCGAAACCAAAAGATACCTTTGAAATAGGAATTATTAAACTACCATCAGTATTTTTTATAGGTTCACCTACTATGGTATTTACATCTATCATTCCTTTTATATTTTCCATAGTGGTTCTCATGAAATTTTCAATTGGATTATTATCCATAGTGAACACTTCCTTTATTTTTAATTTTTCTAATTAGTATCTTCATACGTAATTTCATTAATACAAAAATTAGAATAAATAGGTTATATATAGTTTTTGCTATACTTATCCAAAATATACTTTCAAATTCGATTTTGAATATGTTTTTTTTAAAGAATGGAATTACCTTATAGTTATAATCCCTGACATTAAAAAATACATTTAATAAATTATAAAAAGCAGCACCAAGAGAATTTACTATTCCGAATGAAAGTGCAGTATGTGCGGCATCCTCTAATCCAAGTCCAATAGTTAATTTGATTTTTGAAGAGTATTTAAGAAACTTATGTCTATGTTTAGAAATGTATTTTAGTGTATTGAAATTATATTCGATTTTTTTTTCAGTTCTTCTTACTGTGAATTTTAATTTTTTACCATAAATGAAAACTGAATATTTCCCATCAAAATAAAGCAGGTATACTTTTATTGGAATGGGAATTAGGGTTATTAAAACAATTATAACTATAATTATCAAGTACATAATAAACCTCCACATAAGGATAATATTATATATTTTATCCACATATATGCTTTTTATAATAATGAGAATATTTAATTTGAAAAATAGACAAAATAATTGAGTACGAAATAAAAATGAAGTAAGGTGATTTGCATGAAAATTTACAGAAGTATAGTTTTGGCACTAATTGTATGTATTCTTACACCGGCTACTTTTGCTAAGGCAGATAAGCTTAACTTAAATGCTAGATGTGCTATAGCTATAGATAGCAACACCAAGATGATATTATATGAAAAGAATGCAGATATGATAGTTCCAATGGCAAGTACCACTAAAATAATGACATCTTTAGTGGCAATTAAATATGGGAACTTAGATAAGAAATTTACTATATCTAAAAAAGCAGCCTCTATAAGGGGATCTAAAGTTGGATACAAGGCAGGGGAAGAGATAACATTAAGAGAGCTTTTATACGGACTAATGCTTCGTTCTGGTAACGATGCAGCTATTTGTATTGCAGAGGGTATAGCAGGTAACACGGAGAAATTTGCTGATTTGATGAATGAATATGCTTATAAAATAGGAGCGTTTAATAGTCACTTTCAGACACCGCATGGTTTGGATAAAGATTTACATTATTGTACAGCATATGATCTTGCTTTCATAACTTCTGTTGCAAAGGAAAACAAGGTTTTTAATGATATTGTAAGTTCAAAGGATGTGGGTTCAGGACAATATGGTTTTACAAGAAGTTATCATAATATAAACAAAATATTATATCAAATACCTGGTGCTGACGGAGTAAAAACAGGATACACAGGTAATGCAGGAAAGTGTTTAGTTAGTTCTGTAAAAATGAATGGTCATGATGTTATATTTGTAGTATTAAATTGTACCCCTAGATGGAAAGAGACCAAACGAATGTACGAATATGTTAAGAAAAATTATGAATACAAGAAAATGGTATCAAAGGGAGATGTAGTTTACAGCGGCAATGTTTTAAACGGGGGAGGAAAAGTTAAGCTTTTAGCACCTAGTGATATATATATTCCGTGCAGTAAGAACAAGATTTATTCGAAAAAGGTAATAGTATCTAAGGATATAAAGAGTCCAATTTTAAATAATAATATGATAGGAAGAATTGAAATATATTGTGATAATCAGTGTATATATAAAAATTATTTATTGGGCAGTTTTATAACTAAATAAAAGTCACTAAAAATACAGTTGAATTATAATACTAACAACTGTATTTTTGTCATATACGTGATTGCTAATTGTCATAAAAAAGACGATAAATTGATGCTGTAAATGATATTATGAAAATGTATGGAAAATACAGAAGAAAGGAATGATATTATGTCAAAAAAAAATTTAATTTTTTGTTTTCAAATAGTAAAGAAGAGATTCAGAAAGCTATAGGTGTTATTAACAATAATGAAATAGGAAATTTGGTAGATTACATTGAAGAGTTAGTATTTAAAGGAGAGTATGTAGAAGAATATATTTTTGGTATTTTAGAAGAAAAAATTGCAAACAGAATTGAGGATAGTAGAAGTTTTTCTGAATATAAAAATTTGAACAATCTTTTAGAAAAATTGAATTGGATAGATTTTAAAAATTTTATCCTAAAATGTGACTACATGGAAGATAGGATAATACAAAGTATTTTAGTTACTAACCCTGAATTGAGTTCCAGTTTGATTGAACTTTCAGATTTGGGAAATGAAAGGGAGAGGAGAGTTATAGAGTATGTAAGAAATATAAAGTAATAATTAAACAAATTCCTTAATGTTGTTTTAAGGAATTTGTTTATATTTGTTTCCATACTTTTTTAACAAAAATTCTACGTAAGTAATGGTTTCTTCATTTATATCATTGTAGGAGTTTATCCACCCCAATTTTTGCAGGGCAATTCTTATACATTCTTTTAAGTCAGTTGTTTCCTCTACATTTTCATTATCCAGATATCCTGCTGCAATTAAAAGCGCTTTTTTCTCTAACTTTAGACCTTCGGCTAATTTAACAACGGTTTCTGCATCTGGGTTTTCAATCCCATTTTCAGAACCTTTTTCTATTCTACAAATTGTTGTGTTACTTAAGTCACTTAAGGTTGAAAGTTTTCTTTGGGAATAGCCTCTAAGCTCTCTTATTCTTTTTATGTATTCTCCAAAAGTTTCCGTTGGTATTTTTGATAACTTATTATCCATAATTTGTCTCCTTGCCGTAAGTTATTTTATATATAAATTTTAACATAAATAACATTAGCAATGAAAAAAATTTTAAAATGTGTTGCATAAAATAAACAATATGATTATAATATTTATTATAAGTTACATACATTAAAAGGAATATGAGATAAAAAAAGGAAGAGGGGATATAATGAGAAAATCATTAGAAGACAAAAAAGTTGAGCAAGTTTTAAAGGAATATTATGAGGATAAAATAAATGTCCAAGCCTATAATAGTAAATTGAGCTATTATAATCAATACAGAAATATTATTAGAGATACTAAACATGAACAAGAAATTGAGGGTATAAAAGGAAAAATAGCAGAAATAAATTTTAAGAATAAATACTTAGAGCAAATTATAACAAATCTCACATTGGATGAACAAAAATACATTGAGCTTAAATATAGAAAGAATTTTAGTGTTATTGAAATACAAGATGCTATGTTTATTAAAGAAAGAACTTATTATAGATTAAGAAAAAAAGTGATAGATCATCTAAAGAATTTGCTTTTGGAGAATTAACTATATATCTTGAATTTTTATGTCATAAAACTGGTATATTGTTGGAATAAAGGTGATTAGTAAATCAAGTTATGTTTATTGTAAAATATGTCTGAAGTGAAAATTATAAAAAATATCTGTAGCAAAAATATTTACAAATGTAAATCTAATGGGGTGCTTAGGAGGTGAATAAAGAATGAAGAATGAAGTGCTTTTTATGTACTTTAATGAAGGTATGTCAGTTAGTAATATCGCAAAAACTTTAGGTAAAAGTAGGACAAATATATACTCTATATTAAAAGAGAATGAAAGGTATGAGAGTGAAAGCAAAATTAGAAGAAAGAACAAGAAAACAAAAATAGAAGAAAGACAAGAAAAAATAAGAGAAATGTTTTATAAAAAAAATATGAAGGTTTTAGAAATAGCCAATATACTTAATATAAGTAATGCTTTAGTAACGAGGACTATAAAAGCTGATTCAGATTACAAAAATGAGAAGTTGAGGAGAAAAGAGGAAAACATAAAAATAAATAAAGAAAGAAAAAAAATAGCCATAAGGAGAAAAAGAAGTGTAAATAAAGAAGAGGAAATGAAAGTGTTATTAATGCTTCAAAGACAAAATGCTATAAGCATGTCTAGAAGAACTAAACTTTCAAATAGAAGAATGATAATTATGAATCTTAATCATTACAACTATAATCCTCTGAATGAAAGCCTAGAATTTGTTGAGAATTGTGGAAGTAAACCTAATGATCTTCCAACAAAAATAAATTTACATGGAAGATAAGGAAGTAAAAGATTTAATATTAAGGGCAAAGGATGGAAGCAAAGATGCAAAGAGCTTTTTAATAGATAGTAGTATGAAGTATATAAAAAAAATTGCAAATGGCTTTTGCTTAAATAATAAAAGCTTATCTTTAGAGGACCTTATGCAAGAAGGAATAATAGCTGTAATAAAGGCAATAAATTCATATGATTTAGATAAGAATGTTAAGTTTTCAACCTATGTTTATAGTATGATTAATTTTACTTTAATTTCGGAAATAAAAAAGAAATATAGCTATTTTAAAATACCAGAGCATCAGGTTTCTAAAATAGTTAAGTTTAAGAGAAGAGCTTCAGAATTAAAAGTAGAAGATACATGTTATAAGTATGGATGTGAAAGAATAGGATTGAGCTATGAACAGTATGCAGATATGATGCATCTTAGTAAATTAAATAATGTAGCTTATCTTGATGAGAAGAAGTATTTTGATGGAAAAGTTAGTGAGGAAGACAAGTTTGCTTATGAGGATGTAAATTACAAAAGAGTGGAGGAAAAAATAGATTTAAATGTTATTTTAAAAGAAAATGCGGACAAGCTATCACAGTTAGAGAAATATATAATACGGGAGATACTGATTAAGGATCAGAAAGTGAAAAATATTTCTAAAATAACTAAGATGTCTACAAAAAAATATCTAACATTAAATATAGCGCTTTAAAAAAAATACAGAATAGTTTAAAGAATAGTTGAATTTAAACTATTCTCTTTTTGTAAAGGAGGATGATTGTATGGAAATAAAGCCCGTTTCACCTGAAATTGTAAGTGATAAACTGACTAAGGTTATTTTGGTTTTTTATAAAACAATTTCAGAAATAATATACCCCTTAGCTATTTTAGGATATTGTATTTCAGTTATTTTAATAATAACAGGATCTTGTTTTCACAGCAGGACAGTTATGAAAATGGGAATTGTGAATTTTTGTGTTATAACATTAGTACTTATATCTTATTTTTTTATGCCAAGCTTTATTGGAATTTTAAAATCAATTGAGACAATACTTAGATAATAAAATTGTGAGAGGATGATTTAGTGTGAAAAAGAGTAAAGTATTGGGATTTGTGTCATCAGTTTTTAGCCTTTTATTTATGAAAGTACGTGTGTATGCAGATAGTCAAATAACAAAACATACTCCTGGTGAAGTTGCTTCACATATTTTTACAGCTAACCAAGGTATAGCAGAAGCCTTTGGAGGAGCTTTAATTGGAATAGCTGTTGTTGTTATAGGAATAAAGATGCTTATGGCAAGCAAGAAACAAGAGGCAAGAAGTGAAGCTATGGACTCTATTTTAACAGTAATAATAGCATCACTTTTAATAGGTGGTTTTGCTATTTTTGCAGGACTATTTTTCGGTTTTGGCCAATAAATTCAAGGCAGAGAAATCTGCCTCTTTTTATCAGTAAGGAGTGAAAATATGAGGTACTTTAAAGTTCCTTTCAACATAAATGAAGAAGACAAAATAATAGGTGGGTATATTTCTTTAAGGCAGTTTGGTTGGATAATACTTTCTGTCTTTTCAATTGCGCTTCTATTTTTAATGAATAGAAGCTACATGACAGTTACAAGAAGCTTAGGACACTCGCCTAATATAACACTGCATCCAATTAATCTTGTTATAAGATTAATTATAGCTTTTGTAATTGTCATTTTTTCTGCTTTATGTGCTTTTTATAAAGTCAGCGATACCTATAACTTTGATAAATATTTATTAAAGATGATTAAGTTTAGATTCAGAAATAAAACATTTAAATTTGAAAAATAGAAGGGAGGAAATTATATGTTAGTCGTGGCTGTAGTTTTTCCTGTATTAGCCTTTATCTTTTTAGGTGGAGTTGTTTTCTATACAAGAAAACAAAATAAACCCAAGAATAAAAGAGCTGCAAGTGTTGAAGTTGATGAAAATAATGAAGATGGAGTTAAAGTAAATAACAGTGAATTAAAAAAGCTCACTAAAATAAAAAAAATAAAGGGAAGTAAAATTTATCTGAAAAATGGAGCTATAAGAGTTAACTTAGGAATATCATCACCAGATTTTGAGCTTTTAACGGATGAAGAACAAACTTCCTTTGAGGATTGCCTTATGATGTCAGCATTGTCACTAAATTTCCCAGTTCAGTTTCATACAACCTTGAAAAAGATAGAAATAAAGGAGCCTGCGGAGCTTGTTGAAAAGACAATGAACAGCAGTGATAGTCTTATTTCAGATAATCTAAGGGATTATTGTTCTCAGCTTTATAGCTCATATAAGAAACTTGAACATGAAAAAGGTATTTTTGTTAGAAAGAGTTTTTGTACAGTAGGAGCATATCTTCCGGATAGAGATGAAAAAAAGGTTTTAAATGAGCTTCAAAGTAGAATTGATAATATAGCTGGTGGACTTTCAAGAGCTAGAATGAAGATAAATCTTTTGAATTCTGAAAGTACAGCACAAATTTTAGCAGACCTATTTAATAGAGGTAAAAATATAAAAATAGAGACTTTGGAGAAAGATGGAGCATTTGATTTATATAGCGAGGGGGTAGGACAAGTTGTTGAAGTTCAAGAAGGATAAAAAAGAAAACAAGGAGGAAGATAACGATTTTTTTAAGAAAGGTACTATAAATTTAATGGATCTTATAACACCTGATGGAATTGTGGAGGGTAAAGATTATATTTATCTTGGGCCAGGTAGGTATGCTAGAGTTTATGCAATAATAGGATTTCCCAGAAATATGACTATAGGATATTTAAACGAATTATTTCAAATGGGGGACATTGATATTACGACCTATGTTGAAAATATTCCAGACTCGGCGGTTATAAGAAAGCTTACAGGAAAGTACAGTCAATACATGAGTAATATAAATTTACAGCTAAAGCATGGCTACTCAATGGATTATGGAATGAAACTTGCAGCGGAGGATTTAGATGAAACCAGGGCCCAAATACAAACCAACACAGAAAGAATGTTTTATGTTCAGCCTATAGTTGTTTTATGGGGGAAAAATTTAAGTGCACTGGATGATAAAGCTGAAATGTTTGACACTATTTGTGCAAGAAAATCGCTTATATCAAAGTGTCTTGTTGGAGATCAGCTTAAAGGCTTTTTGACTGGAGTTCCTAATTTAAATATAGAGTATACCAGTGGATTTAGAAATATGATAACGGGATCTGTAGCGTGCTTAATACCAGTTGGAAATACTGAACTTTGCCATAAGAACGGTATATTTTACGGTGAAAATATGTTTACAAAGTCACCTATAGTATATAACGAGTTTATAGGAGCACCAACACTTACAAATCCTCATACATTTGTTTCAGGAACTACAGGTGCAGGAAAGTCAGTTTTCTTAAAGCTTAAGGCAGCACGTTCAGCAGCGGCTGGAAGATGGACAGTAATTTTAGATCCACAGGAGGAATATCAACCATTAATTGAGAAGCTTGGAGGACAGTATATACAACTTAGACCAGGAGTTAAATCAGGTATAAACCCTTTTGAGATAGAAGTTGAGGAAGATGAAAATGAAAAGAAAAAGATTGATATATATGGAAAACGTTCAGAGATAATAGAAATGATCTCAATATTTTCTGAGAAGTTTAGAAATGGTAATCCACTTCAGGGCGAAGAAATAACAGCAGTTGATGAGTGTACAGCACAGCTCTATGAAAACTTAGGTATTACAGAAGATCCTAAAAGCCTTTATGAAGAAAAGACTTATGAAAAAGAAGGTAAGTTTTATACAGGTAATATTAAAAAGGATTTACCAACCTTAAGTGACTTAAGAAATGCTCTTATTGAGAAAAATAAAGAAATAAAATCAGATGGAGTAAAAGAGCTTATAGAGGTTATGAAGATGATAACTGGTGATGGTCCTATGGCAATGTTTGATTGTAAATCCACAATAAGTTTTGACAGCAAGATAATTGCTATAAGTTATAAACATTTAAATGACGAATTTACTAAGTTTTATGCTATGATAAACAGCCTCTCATGGATATGGACAACCTTTTCAAATTACAAATACAAGGATATTGAAAAGGAAGTTATAGTTGATGAAGGACATTTATTTGCGAAGTTTGAAAGGTCTCTTCATTTTTTAGAGCTTATAGCAAGGCTTGGAAGAAAGCTTAAGATAGCGCTTACCTTAGCAACTCAGTTTATGCAGGATTTTATAGGGAGTAAACAGACAGAAGCTATTATACATCTATGTGGTACAAAAATACTTCTAAAGCAGGAAGCTTCGGTTGCAAAGAAGGTATGCGAATTTTTGGGCTTATCATCAAGATGTGAACAGCTCATGACCACCTTTATTTCAGGACAAGCAATACTTCTTTCAGAGCAGGAGCTTGTACTCATGCATGTAAAGCCTTTTGACTTTGAGTGGGATATGGTGAAAACTTCATAGAGAGGGGGTTTTAAATTGAATTTTATATCGGGGAATGCAGATGCTCCTACTAAAATAATATATGAATATATAAGTGCCTTTGGCGGAATATCAATGGCATTTGCAATAATTATGCTTGGTATAAAGATGCTTTTAGGTGCAAATAAAAAGGATACCAGAGAGAGGGCTATGGAGTCCCTAGGTAAAATAGCAGCTGGCGGTTTTATACTTGGCATAAGTTTAATTCTTGCTGGATTTTTAGGTTGGATGGCCAATACTTCAGGAATAGATCTTAATACTAAAAATTCAACCTATAAAACAGATTCAAATAAAATCGATAAGGAAGATCAAGGAACATTTATTCAAAGAGGTGTAGCAGAGGTTATAGATGCTGTACCTAAAGCAGTAGAAAATGTTATAGACGCTAATATAGGGTTTAAGCCACTTGGTGAATTAATATTTTCTACAAGTAAAAAAGGGTTAGCACCATTTGAAAATCAGGAATGGGAGAATTTAAACTATTTGTATACTCTTATGTGTACATTAGTAGCACCTTTATTTCTAATAATGATTGCAAAAACGGGCTTCTCTATGATTTTATTTTCAGATTCAGTTTCAAAGAAAATAGATTTAAAAGAGGAGCTTATGAATTGGTTTTTATGTGTGTTTTTATTAGCAGCAGCACCATTATTTATTCAAGGACTATTTGAATTATTTAATGCCTTTACAGACGCATTAAATGCGGCTACAAAGTCTATTTTAGGGGATTATTCAAGTAGCCCAGCATTTAAATATTCTTTGTTAGATTCTCTTAAAACTGGTTCACCAGTTACTACAGCCATAGTACACTTACTTTATGCTTGGCAGAATATAAGAATAAATATTATCTTTTTAAGCAGAAAAGTTGTTCTTACAGTTATGTATGTGTTTACTCCAATAGCAATAGCGCTATGGGGGATAAATCATAAAGTACATGCAGCTGCAATATGGTTCGGAGAAATGATAACAAATGCAGCTATGCAGTTTTTTTATGCCTTTACATTTACAGTAATGATTGCAGCTCTTGGAGCTTCAACGTGGCAAAATTGGCTTTTAGCTTTAATTTGGATTACTGCTTTAACTAAGGTTGCCGAAATGCTTAGAAATTCACTACAGGGATTTTTTACAAAGGTTTCAGGATTAGACGAAACTACATTAGGAGGAGGAGCACTTGGAACTGTTGGAGCTATAGCAGGAGGCATGGCATCAGCCTTTGGAATGACACTAGGAGGAAATCGCAGTAATGGTGAAGTAGCAGGTAGTCCTAAAGATTTTAAAGCCTCTAATGTAGCTAATAAAATATTTGGAAATACATTAGGTAGTACTAATAAAGGCGGAAATTCTGTAAAAAGTTCAGGTCCTGTATCCTCTAATGCAACTTCTTTTGGAGATAATCTAAAAGACTACGGAAGTTATAACATGGGTGATGGTTTTCCAGTTGGAAACAATGATAAAGAATATAATATAGATAAATCTGATACTACAGTAGAGAAGTTTAAACAAGACAGTGCAAAACAAGGATTAAACAATTCAATACTAGCAGATAATTTAAATGCTGAAATGTCAAATAATAAGGCAGGAAGTAGAACCAAAGGATTACTTACAGCAATGACAGCAGGAGATCCTATGTTTAAAGGAGTAGTTCAAGCAGGAGGAAATTTAGTAAGTGGAGTTCAGAATAGAATTTCAACAGCTAAAGCCATTTATAAGACTGCTTCGCAGATGGAAAAGCTCGGACTTTCTAAAAATAGAAAGGAAGCTGTAGAGATTTTATTTGGTGGAAATAATGATTTAAAGGCTAGATTTAAAAATCTAAAAGTTTTAAATAAACCAGCAAATGTAGTATTAAATCATACTGCTAATACTAAAGTAGGTAAAACTTTAAGAACAGCTCATAATGTAAGTAGTTTCTCTAAGAATATATCTAAAGGAAATAATAATGCAGCTGCTATGAATTTAACAAAAGCACATCCATTTAATAAGTTAGGGGATAAAGACAAAAGAAAAATTATAGCACAAACTAATCCATATACATCAATAGATGGGTTCAATGAATGGTCATAGGAATGAAAATATTAAGGTTAAGAATTTTGATTTTTAAAGTTCTTAACCTTTTTTATTTGAAGGGAGGTTGAATTGGTGAAAAGAAGTAAAGGGTTAGGCAGTATGTTTAAAAATATGGCTAAGAATAAAGGTAAGAAAGTTCTCAAGGCATTAATAAAAAAGATAATGTTTCCTTGGGGACTTATTTTCTGTCTATTTATATTCATAGTTATATTCGCTATATCCGTAGCGAAAACTGGTTTTATGGGAGATAGGACAATAAGTGATAATTTTAATACTTACGAAAACAAAGAACTTCAAGGATACTTAACTAAAAAAGTAAAAGATGCTAATGGGCCTATGGATGATATGTATGGTATGGCAAAGAAAGTAGCCCTTACAGAAGGTAATGTTGAAGGTTTTATATCTCTTGCAGAAATGGAAAAAGGACAAGACATAGATAAGATAGTATCGAAGAATGGACAAACGGGTCTTGCTGGTGCTGAAGATATTATAGATGAATATTCAGAACTTTTAAAGCCAAATTTTAATTATAAAGATGACTATATAGTTACAACGGTTACGGTCAACACAAAAGATTCTACAGGAAAAAATGACAATGTAGCACCACAGATTACAAAAGAAGAAGTAAAGCTTTTAACAAGTGCTGATGCACTTAAGGGAAAGGTAGATATAACATATAGAGTTCAATCAGAGACTAAGACAGAAACAAAAACTAGAACATATGAAAAACCTAAAGATAATCAACCGGCAACTAATGATCCAAACAAAAAACCTGAAATGGAGACAGTAATAGAAACAACAACTACAACAACAAAGGTTGATACTCCTGTGATTGATAAGGTTACTGAAAGCGGAAAGAATATGGAGAGATTAAAAAGTATAATAAAAGAGCAGTTTCCAAATGAGGATACTGAAGATAAGCTTAAAATGGCTGCACATTTTGTTATAGAAGGTGCAAGTAATGACTACGATACAAAGAGCCAAAATGGGGACTGGATGAATAAAGATCCTAACGATGATAATATAGTGAATGATATACTTCAAGCTGGTGCAGATGGAGGCTTTGGGGGACAAATACCTCTTTTCAGACAAACAGATGCGAGGTGGGCCAATGTTCCTTATGGACAGGGAGATGTTGCTACAAGTGGATGCGGTCCGACAAGCTTTGCAATGATAATTTCAGGACTTGGAGGAAATTTAGGAGCATGGGATAAAAATAAAGATGGAATACTCGATCCAGGAGAAGCAGCAGAGTATTCAATAGCTTCTGGGTATAACAGCTCTAGTGGTGAAGGTACTTCCTGGGCATTATTTGATACTGGTTCTACTTCAAGGTTTGGAATTAATAGTTCAGGAGAAATTGAACCAAGTAATTATAGCTATGTATATGACCAGCTTAAAAACGGTAATCCAGTTGTTGCAAGTATGCACTCAGGGCATTTTACTAAAGGAGGGCATTTTATTGTACTTACTGGAGTTGATACAGATGGACAGGTACTCATTAATGATCCTAACCCAGCCACAGGTATAAATAAATATCCAATGGAAGGTATAGCAGCAGAAGCTAATATGTTTTGGGCATTTAACAATCCTAATATAAAGTATGAAAGTTTTATATGTACTGCTTACGGTGGAGTTCATGATGCTATGGAAGGCGGCGGAACTACAGCAGATGGAACTAATCTTGATGGAAAGGACTTCACAAGTAGGGTAATCGCAGTTGATCCAAGCGTAATAAAACTTGGAACTAGGGTATATCTTCAATTTCCTGATAATAAGAGGTATCAAACTAAAAATGGACAAAGGTATGATTTAAATGGCTGGTATACAGCACATGATACAGGTGGAGCAATAAAAGGGAATCACATAGATTTATTCATGGGCTTTGGTGGCGCTGAAGATACTGCGAGATGTGATAATTTTGGAACTGTAAATATAAAAGTGAGGAGGTAATAATTAAAGATGCATGGAAAATTAAAGGTTGTAATTTTAGCTAGTGTGATGTTTTCTATATTTTTACTGGGCACAATATTTTCGACACTAGAATTTGTAAGTGAAAATAACAATGATAGTAACCCTAAAAAAAATATAGAAAACCCAATTAGGAAGATCAAATTAATAGAAAAAGGGAAGAAAGAAAATAAAATAGAAGCCCAAGTTAAAGAAGAAAATAAGAATGAAGATAGGCTTAAAAATTTTGAAAGTAAGGATACAAATAATATAAACACAGAAGCAAATATATCAAAAGAGATAAGGAGTAGTGGGGGTTTTTATTTGGATAATATAAATGATTTATACAATTCTAAGCTTGTGACATTGGATGAAATGTTTTTGATAGAAAATAGGATAAAAGAAATATCAGAGGATATGCCAAAGCTTTTCAGAGAAGCTTTTTATATAAGGAGTAATCATGATGCTTTAGAAAAATACTTCTTAAAAGGAGACAATAAAAAAAGATTTTTTTATCTGTATGGTATAGATAAAGAAGATAAACTTAAGATAATTTTAGATAAACTCTGTTTTTTAGATAATAAAGAGGTAATAAGTCATGGAGTGATAAGTCATATAGAAGGAAAGGATGCGGACAGTTTTCAATTTGTTATGGATATGTATTCTACAAAAGAACAGAGCTTCATTGTTAATATTCAATTTAAAGATAAAAGGGCTGTTTTAAATATAAATATAGAATAAAATTATTAACATATTATATTTGATTTTGTAACCAAGTTGTCACAAAACTAGAATATTATATAAGCATGGAAACGAAAATAATTAATTAAATTTACAGTGGCTAGTTTAAATCTCCTTTACTAGTCACTTTTTTTTTATTTACGTATATATTTTTATAATTTTAACTTGGGATATTTCGTAAGTGATAAAGTAAGGAAAATATAAAATAATTGAGAAAATAACGAGTTGGTAAAAAAATGAAAAAGAACTTGCAACATTAGGAGATGAATAAGTATTTATTAAAAGAACACCTCATGAATCTATAAGTCTATATGTACAAAATTAAAGTTAGAAGAAACTTTACACCAGAAAAACTTACATTGTGAGATGAAAATGTAGTTGTTAATCCATTAATATCAACTACGCAAGGTAAAATTGGAGTGTATGCTAATCTTGAAAACATGGATGCATTAACGTGTTTCGTAACTTTTGTACAGAATAAACTTCTTGTAGATAGGAAAGCACAAACAGTTGCAGGTGATGAAAAGCCAAAAGTTAAAGCATATAAAACCTTTTCTTATAAGAATTATTAAGTGAATTGGATATTGGCTAGAAGGCAGTCAACAGCACCATTAAATAGACAGGATTGTTAAGATGAGATGCAGGTAGTAGAAAAACTAGAGTTCTTTCATCAAGAGTCGCATACCTGCTATTAAAAAGGTTATGCTCTTAACTTTTACTAGTAAGGCGGCTAAGGAAATGTCAAAAATGGCAGAGGCTTTTTATGTAGCAATAACCAGAGCTAAAAATAATTTCCATATAACAATATAACGAGTATGTTAAAATTTTTGTATAAATTGATTTCTATTTCACCTCTGCATGATTGTAACAAAAGATCCTATAAATACTCAACTTATAAGGTATTGTTATTAATTCAAAGCTATATTTTCCTACATAATATCACATCTTTTATAGTATAAATTACAAACGAACAATTCTACTGCAATAATAAAAATACAGATTATAATACTTGAGGTTTTTAGTAACGTGTAAGAATGTAGATGTAATATTTTGTTATTAATAGCATTGCCAACATTACCAAGTATGACTATATTATAGGAGCATGGAATGTAATCTAGATTTTGTTTTAACATATTACTAAATATAGAAATTTTATATATAGAGCAAAATTGCAAAATAAATAGGTTTATTATGTCTATTAATATTCCATATATTACTGGTACTAATGTATTTTTAAATATTATTGAGAAAAGAGTACTAATTAGCAGAAGCAGTATTTCACTAAATAAAAAGTATGAATACACTTTAAAATGAAAAAGTAAAGTCTGGATACTAATTAAGTTATGAAAGAGTAAAGCACACCCTAAAACAACCATTATAAACTGAATGCCAAGTGCAATCAAAGCTAATATAAGTATACATAATATTTTTGAAATAAATATTTTAGTTCTACTTTGAGGATAACAAAATAGAATCTGAGATGTTTTGTAGGAAAATTCTCTTGAAAATATATATGCGCTAATCAAACACAACATAGGAGTATTGATAAACATAAAGTATATTTGTTCAGATAGGTAAAAATATTTATAAGGATTTTTAAGTGATCCACCGAGTAATAAAAAAAACATGATAGGGATAATAAAATTAACAAGCATAATTGTTAAATAAAAGTAAGATTTTCTTAATTTTAATAATTCACAATAAATTATATTAAACATATATATTACCTTCCATCCTTCATGATAGTATTGTATTTTATAGTCCTTAACTAGTGCAGACAGCTATTTAACTTCTAGCTTTTTGTAATATAAAATACAAAATAAATTTGCAATTATAAAAGTTAGTATACAAATAAATATATGATGAAGTGACAATATTGAAGAACTTTCTATAAATATTGCTTTACCATTATTTGCTTTAAAACAAGAATATAATATAGGAACATTGTAAAATAAGGGTATATTAAATATAATGTTTTTCATTAAGCCTCCATTTGCATTTTTAACTACAAAATAAGTAGAAATAAACAGATTACATACGGAGATGAGTATACCGTATATTAGTGGTGTCACCGTATTTTTAAATAATAGAGAAATTAAGATACATATAGGGGATATAGTACACTCTACAAATAAAACATATAAATATAATTTAAAATGAATATATATAATTTGTGAAGTTAAAACTTCATGTGGACACATAAATCCTAACAAAATAGTTACAAGAAGTTCTAAGAAAAGCAAAAAGGCAAATAAAACCATTATAGTAATAAGCTTAGAAATAAATATTTTAGTTCTACTTTGAGGATAACAAAATAGAATCTGAGATGTTTTGTAGGAAAATTCTCTTGAAAATATATAGGCACTAATTAAACAAAATATAGGAGTAAAAGTAATGATAAAGGACATATTTTCCACAGAAAAAATATATTGATTCCAATTTAATAAATTTGACTCACTTATATTTTTGAAGAATACCAATAAAGGATAGCAGCAGGTCATTAAGATAATTATTAAATAAAATTTAGATTTTCGTAATTTTAGAAACTCACATTGGATTAAACTATACATTAGAGTCACCTTCTGTAACTTTAACGAAGTAATCTTCAAGGTTATCTTTACTAAAAGACATTTCGTATAATTCTATATCATTTTTTATGAGAGTTTTAGCTATAGTGGAACTCTCATTTATTTTTTCATAAACTTTTATAGCATCCTTTCCAATTATTTCATAGTCCTTTATATTTAAGTTATTTTTAATAAGAGAGCAGGCTTCTTTTACGTCACTTACTTTTAGCTTTAGGTATTTTTTATTTCGCTTTTGTAAATCATCATAGGTTAATTCTTCAATTAAATGCCCTTTATCTATAATTCCTATCTTAGTTGCTAGCTGCTCTATTTCACTTAATAGATGACTTGATACTAAAATAGTTATTCCTCTGTCTTTGCATAAAGCTATAAGAGTTTCCCTCATGGATTTTATCCCCAATGGATCTAGACCATTAGTTGGTTCATCTAAAATTAAAAGTTCAGGTTCATGTAGAAGAGCTCTAGCAAGTCCTAATCTTTGTTTCATTCCAAGTGAAAAGTTTTTTACTTTTTTGCCCTTGATTGAATTTGAATCGAGACCTACCATAGTTAAAGTTTCATTTATGCGTTTTTGATTTTCAATTTTCATCATTCTTCTATGAATGTCCAAGTTTTCTTCTGCCGTAAGATTTGGATAAAATCCGGGGTACTCTATTATGGAACCTATTTTTTTATATATTGACCTTGTTGGATTTTTTTCTCCAAACAATTCAACTTCACCTGTAGAGATTTTCATAAGACCTAAAATCATACGTAAAGTTGTTGTTTTGCCTGCACCGTTTTTACCCAAGAAACCATATATTTGTCCTTGTTCTATATTCAAGTTTAGATTTTCAACAACAGAAGTATTTTTATATTTTTTTGTAAGGTTAAATGTTCTTACTAAATATTTCATAAACTCACCTCAATTATATAAGATAACTATATTGTATACTATTAATTACTTTTCATCAATTTATTGCCATAAAACACCTAAGAATAACTAGAGATATTTATTTGAACCTATATAAGATTTTGTATACAAAGTATAGATTATATTGTTTCTAAAAGTTTATTTTAGGTAGAAATAATAATTGTTTATATATTTTTAACAATATTTTAAAATATAGCCTAATATTTTAAATGTGGATTAGGTGCATACCTGATTGTACAGCAAGGTATTAAAATAGCATTTTTTATTATGTCCTAATATATATATTGCAGCATAAATTTAATAATAAGTATTTTTGGTAAGTTATAAAGAATAATATAGAAAATAAATATAAAATTTAATATAATTTAAAAATGACTTGAAAACATATCCACAAAATACTATTATATATTAGTAAACTAAAAAGATGTAAAAAGTTTTTTTACTAAGGAAGGCGGACTGAATTTGGCAGACAAAATAAAAATGGAATATATGATTATGGATTCTATGACCTTTGAATTTCGCACTATGGGTGGTAATTTAGACAACATAATCAAAGATTTAAACAAAATATTAGTTTCACTTGAATTATCCTACATATCAGCTGCATCCCTTATTATATGTCAAAACATAACGGATTCTTTAAAGCTAGGAAAGCAAATTACAAATAATATATATAAATTATCTATTAAACTTAATGATGCTAAGGCTACCATTGCAAACTCTGATAAAGCTTTAGCAGCTTCAATGGGATTGGCTAGTGGGGCTGTGTTATATAGAGGCAATGATGATGAGAATTTAGATAAAGTATTAAAAGAAGCTGATAAAACCACAAAAGAGGTTGATGGTTTTTTAAAGGAATTTGATAAAGAAGAGGAAATGGAGAAAAAAGCGTGGTATAATAAGCCTGCAAAGGAAGATATATTTGATAAGATAGAGTATTTTGTTACTGGAAAAAAGCCTAGAGTTAGAACTCAAGTGGAAGAAGTAATGGATGCACAGTTAACAGAAATGGCTTTTAGTAACCAAAATGCTGTAGCCGAACTTCAAAATGAATTTGAAATAGGAGCTAGAGGCCTCGCTAGCATGGATAGAATAAATGAAGCTATTGAAAACGGCAAAGAGATGCCGTTGGTTAATGTGGGGAAGAATCAGGGGGTCAGTGATACTAACTTCTCAAAAAGTGAGGTACTTAAAATAAATTCATTTCAAGAAGATATATCATCTATATTAAAAAATGAGAAGATTAGTTTAGATGAATTTAATTCAATGAGAATGAAAGGTGCTTCCGAACTTACTAATGAACAAAGAAGAATTATGATGAAGATTAGAGAACAAGTTCCAAATCCACAAAATGATACAATATTACAAAAAGTGATTGATGGTGGAAAAATAAATAACTATATAAAAGAAGATAACCCATGGAATACAGTAGGTGGATTTATAACTAAAGCTCAAGATGCTAAAGCGTTAAGTACATTACAAGAGGTTTATCATGGATTAGCGCTTGGGTACAAGAATACTCCATTTACAGTAGGAGTAGATAAGGATTATGGAATAATAAGATTTAAAACAGACGCAGTAGACAAAATAGATATACCATATGGACCAACTATGGAGGTAGTTGGTGCAAAACCACCAATTGGTGGTTTTGATACATCACCAGACCCATTTACAGGGCATGGTTTTACTAAAGATATATATGGTAATATTATTCCCGAGTATACAATGCAATATTTGAAACCTAACGAAGGTGCAGAATTATATAGGGTAAATAGTAAAACAGGAATTGAAGAATTAATTGGAAAATATATAAATGATAAGTTTATAAAAATAAAATAAAAAGAGGGGTTATTTATGTTACTTGGCAAATATACGGTATATATGCAAAGACAATATGAGGTTCTTGATTATGATAAAAAAAATAAAATCATTAAACTAAAATCAGATGATAGTGATTTAAAATATAAAACTATAAAAAGAAGCGATGTTGAACAAATATACTATATACAGACTAATTGTATTTATAAAGGATACAAGTTTCAAGTTATATCAGAAAAAGAAGATAGTATATTAATTTATACTAGTAACAATGAAGTAGGGGTTAAATTAAATATGGAGTTCATAGAACGTTCTGTATATCATAAATGGATAAGAAAGAGCGAAGTAGATACAATATTGGAAGATAAGACTATATTGAATTTATGAAATTTTAAGTAAACATTAATTGAAATTATAAAGTTGAGGTACAAGAATGTATAATGATCATATTAGAAATAGAATTATAGAAATAAGTAAAAAGCAGGAGTGCTTATTGGAGTTATTACAAATGCTTTCAAGAGAAGCAATGATATATTATTGCCCATGTGATTCGGAAAATTCATTGGCTAAAGTAATTATTAACAAAAATAAATATGTAGTAATAGCTACAAGTAAAGAAATACTAACTGAAAGTAAGCATTATTTGAATATTAATAATATTATTGAAGTTGATGCTATAAGCATAATTAGAAATATTTTAAGAATGGAAATTCAAGGAGCTATAATTAATTTAGGAGATGAGTCTCAATTAGTTCTCGATACAAATATGTTAAAACTTTTATACAGAGAAGTTATAGTAATGGATTTATATATAAAAGGAGGAGCATATGTAATACAAAATAATAAAGATTATCTTCTAGTTGATGTTGAGGGAATTAGGTATCTTAATATAGCATTGACAGAAGATGATAGTGAAAAATTAAAAAAAGAATTAAATGAAAAAGGAAATATATTGTTTAAGAGCTGGAAGGAAATTTTTCCCTATTTTGTAGTAACCAAATGTAATGCATTAATATATAATTTTAATAAGAAAGACATGGTCTTAATTGAAGAGCCATATTTAGGATGGCTTTATGATAGTCCGTTTCAATAACTTACTACAACTTAATAATTGTTTAACTTAAAAAAATAGGTATTTTAAAAATGTATAAAATCAAAGAAGCTGAACTTAAGGAAGCCTTAACGGAATTTGTAATTCTGTATTGAAAATTTGTACTACAAATTAATGCTTTATAATGCTGAATTGGGTTCTTCTATAGAAGATTTTTTTGGAATACTAAAAAAGGTATATATACTAAAGATGATTAAACAAGAGATGCACTAGATAATAAAAATATAGAAATAAATAATAATCCTAAATTAATGAATCGGCCGAAAATTAAGTAAGCAGATTCATAGTTTTTTATCAGCTATTAATTAAAATACATTATTAACAAATATGTAAAAAAGAGAAAATATATTTGATAAGATAGAGTACTAAATATTAGTGAAAAGTCTTTAGTAGATTCTATTAGAGATGAAATTGGATTACCTAGTGTTGGTACAAAAATGACAAAGGTTATTCCGCAAAGCGATATATATAAATATTTGTATGACGAAGAATATAAAGGTGTAAGAGGATTTATAGCAGTTGATGAACATAGTAAAAATCTAAAAACATTATATGAGAATTACGAAGGAGCTAGACTTGATTATGATGGAACAATGTTCAAGATTGATAATGGTGTAAATGGAGTATCAACACAAATAGGGATACCAGATAAATTTTATGGAACTATCGAATATAAAGAAAATAATCCAGCAAAATTGATAATTCCAAGATGGGAAGCAAATGCTGAAAATTATCCATATACTGCAAGAGGCTTTACTGGAAGTAAAAATGTTGTATTACCTGAATTTACATATGAAAGAGGTTATGTAGGGAATTTTCAGAGTGGTGATATATTGAATATTAGAGATAGTAATAATGGGAAAGTAATACAACAATTTATCTATGATGAAGATTTAACTGAAAAATGGATTATAGGAGTGAAGTAGTGTGAAATATTCAATATATAAAGGAAAATTATATTTATCTAGTATTAGAAATATGAAAGTAAGGCTTAGATCAAGAGTGTACGAGGAAGGTTTTAAGGAATTAGTAGATTTACTAGGAAATATACATAATGATATATTTATAAAGGAAGTAACTATAGAAGATGTAGATATAATATATAACATAGAGTATAAAGTAATTTATAAAGGAAGAGAATTTATTCCTTGGGCTGTAGGAAAGTTTATATTGGATACTGGTAAAATTACATTAGGTACAAATGATGAAAAAGAGGCAAGACTTTATAATTTTAAAAAAGTAGAGCAATTTGTTTTTAAAAAAGAAGTTGAAATAGAAGAAGTAGATGCTCTAATTGAAATAAAAAAGCCTATCTTGAAATTTGAGAGCATGGGGGAGCAAGTTACTAGAATTGAACCAAAATATATAAAGGATTATTTAAAGAAGCTTTTAGAATAAATCATATTGGATAGTTAAGGGAGAAAATATTAGGATGAGTATATTCATACAAGAAAAAATAAATGAACTAAATAAAATATGTAAAGGTTCGGAAAAATATATAGAGAAATACAATGAAATTTTAAAATCTATAGTGAGTTTGAAGGGATTATATACTATAGTTAATAGAAATACAACGGATGATGATGTTAAGAACAATAAAGGTAAGTTTTTTTTGGATTAAATAATAATATTCCTACAATGTGGCTTTTTTCAGAACAAGAGATAGCAAAAGAATATGCACAATATTATCAATTTAAAAGAAAAGATATATATTTAGTGAAAATGGTTGAATTTGATGAACTGTTATTGACGTCTTATTTTGCAATGTTTGCTGGAGTTTGTCAGGTTATTATTGATGAAGGAAGAAACTTTATGACATGTAGTATATTTGATTTGGTAAATGAGTGTTTTATAAAGCAAGGACAACCACCGGTATTGACTAAAAGTGAATATCCAATTATGAATACCTTAAATAGTCTTAGGTTTTTAAATAATAAATTATGGGTTATAACGAGTGAAGATAAAGCAGATGAGAAATTGGTAACAAGAAAAATTACTCCTATAATCGAAAGGGATTGCATTAAGGTTTTTACGGACGAAACAGAGTGCAAGAAATATGGAAAAGAGTATGTAAATAAAAAAGAGATATCAATAGATATCAATAGATTGCAAGATATAATTAAAATTTTGATTGAAAATAACATTAAGAATGTAGAGTTTGTGATTGATAATGTTAAGACTAAAATGAGTGCAACTAAATTATATAATATATTACAGAGAATGAATATATAAAATGTCAATTAAACATGTAATTTATTTGATTAGTAGACGAAGTTTGGAGTAGTGTTATTAAAAATTTCATGAAAAAAGATGATGTAATAAATACACTATTAGGATTAATTCATTAGGAGGAGCTAGTTATGATATTTTTAGATAATTATTCTAAAAAGAATACATATATTAATATAACATCTGAAGGATATTCAATAGTTGATGCAAATAGTATAAAGGATATAGAAAATGGTGTAGGCGGATTTAGTGAAGATGGTGAACTATTAGGATTATATATTGATGATGGTAAATTATATTTCCAATATAATAATAAAAGTTATGAAACTAAGCCAGACGAAATAAATTGCACAAATGAAATACTAGATGATGGTAAGCGTAACTTCAGAGTAAAAATAAAGGAAGTCCTTGTCTGTAATATTATATATAAACCATATATAAGTCCATTTGTTTTAACATTCGGAGATGATGAAGATGAGTTCGATTTTTTACTTTATTTAAGCAATTTAATGGTAGATGAAAATTCTATTTTGAATTTTATTATGCGACTGAATAATTTAAATAAATACTATTCGAAATAATATAAAATGACAAAAGATCAATTAAAAATAAAATTAATTAACAACCAAATACCCAAAGAAGTATATTCATTAGATGGTAGAAGACCAAATGAAGCATATTGTTTAAATTATGTTAATGGTAAATGGGAAACTTATTATAGTGAAAGAGGAATAAAGTCCGAAAGGGAAGAATTTGACAATGAAAATGATGCATGTAACTATTTTTATAAATGGCTTATTGAATCACTAAAAAGCATGGGAATAATATAAAAGAACTGTAAAATTAGGAATGATATAACCACATGAATTATTGATAAAAGCTGGACAAATAGATAAACTTTTTACCAATGAGGAAGAGAAGTTTATCATTTAACTAATTATGGTGCGTACCAAGAAATTTATATCAAAATAAAAAAATATGGTAGTACTTGGACTTTGTATGAAGTTCAACGCGGAGAAAGATTTGAAATTTGTGAATTTGAAGATTATAATTTTGCAGTATGTGGAATATATGTTTTAATTAAAAAAATATTTGAACATCCAAATGCAAAATTATCAGTTAAGTGTGAGATCAGTAAGTGTGATGAAGATGAGTTAGATAGTATTGCAAAGATTTTAGAAAAAGAATTTAATAAAGAATTCTTTAGTATAGGTGAATTTAAAAGTAAAGCTATAATGATTGAGAATGTTGATGGACTTTATGATGTTAATTATTGTAGAGAAGATAATCAATTATATAATAT
This sequence comes from Clostridium acetobutylicum ATCC 824, assembly GCF_000008765.1. NCBI lineage: Bacteria > Bacillati > Bacillota > Clostridia > Eubacteriales > Clostridiaceae > Clostridium > Clostridium acetobutylicum. Next base: position 2,140,307 of record NC_003030.1, on the reverse strand, counting down.
TGTAAAAGGACGTGAATTTTCTAATGCAATAATAGTATTTTATAATTACATTTTGTTGTTGTCTGAATTTGAAAAATTAATAACGTGTATAACATTGATAATTCCATTAACAAGCGAAATAAAAGAAAAACTAAAGTGTTGTTATTTGGGAAAGTGAATTGAGATTTGCTTTAATTTCGTTGGAAATAGATAACTACAAAAAACATTTAAAGATTTTAATGTATATATAAAAGGTTGAAAAGTGAAAGTGATGAGTTTATTAAATTGAAAGATAAATACTTTATATATGGTTTAGTGGAAAATTAATGAATAGTAGATTAAGGGTGATTTAAGACTTTAAGGTTTTAAATCACCCTTAACTTTGGTGGAGCTTTAAACAAAATATTAGTTTCACTTGAATTATCATACATATGGGATGCATCACTTATTATGTGTCAAAACGTAACGGATTCTTTCCTTTATGAAGGATAAACCATATGAGCGTTATGAAATATTAAGGAATTTTGATTGTAAAGTAGGTGATATTGCACCTTGGTTTGATCAAAAAGGAATGGGTACACAATATTTCGCAAACTATAAGATAAAGGATATTGATGGTAATTATGTTGATGCTACAGAAGTGAAATAATCAAATCACTCAGACGAACCGCAGATATTGATGGTAATTATGTTGATGCTACAGTAGAGAATTTAAAAAATAATGGTTATATAAAAAATTGAAGTAAGGGGAATTTAGATATGAATATAAATCAAGTAGCAAGGTTACTTAATAAGGTTAATATAAAAACAATATCTGGAGAAAATTTTATTGAAGAATATCATGAACAAGGTGAAAATTATTATAAGGTAGAAAAAAAAGATAGAGAGTGGTTTTTTTCGTTTGTTAAAGGTGAGAGAAAAACTGAAGAAGAGGAAGAAATAAAAGAGACTTTTGATAATGAGCAAGACGCAAGTAAATATTATTACTTGATTGAATTATCTAAAAGGTATCACAATAAATACATTTATAAATTTCAAATGAATAATGAGGATATTAATATTGGTGAATATGAATGTTCTTTAAACAATCTTAAAGGAGCATTTGAAAGGATTGGAGTAAAAGATATATATTATAATTTTAATAACTTTATAAAAGAGCATAGTATTTGTTTAGAAAAAATAGATAATGAAACAAGTCGAGTAAAATTTATAGGTAATTATAATAAGGTGATTATTCAAACTTTGAAACTAGAAAATTGGCTTGCATATTATACTATGTATAGGCGTGTGTATGCTTTATTTTTATTAGACAAGCATTGTGAATTATTAATAAAAGCTGGAGAAATCGATAAAACTTTTACCGATGAAGAATATAGTATATTTATAAAATGATGAGTGAAGAGTATAAAGTAATTTACAAAGGAAGAGAATTTATTCCTTGGGCTGTAGGAAAGTTTATATTGAATACCATTTGATAAAACTGAATTCGATAATTTATATGCAATTTCTAAACAGGGAAAATTAGTATGGAGAGTTCAAGGATTAAATACAGTATTTCCAAATTAAAATAATCTTCCGTATGAGCAAATGAATGTTAATGGAAATGTTATAACTGCAAAAGATTTCTATGCTAGAAGATATTTTATTAATCCTTTGAATGGAAATATTGAGAAAAGTGATATTGTAAAGTAATAATATTGTTGATAAGCTGAAATTACTAAAGCGGAAATTTGGCAGTTTGGTTAAGATAATTGAAGAGTCGAAAGATCGTTTTCATTGTTTGATACATAAAACTACTTTAAATTAAAGAATAATTACAAGATTTTAATTGACTGTGATGGCATTATTTTATTTTGAAAAATTTGTGATAAAAATAAGTATATAAGAATAGTAGAGACAAATTTAAGTCTTTACTATTCTTTTTTAGCAACAATAATTTTATGAAAAAAGATTTAAGGTAAAGGCTTCATGGGGGATATATAAGTAAACAGTCTACATGTTTGCAGTACAAAAAGTATATTGCTATATATATAAAGATAGGATAATATTTGTAGGTATAATCATAGATAAACATATTTTTTACTTTAAGAAAATAAAAAAGGTGTTTATTAATTTATTTCAAGCATTAAGTGTTAAGAAGCTGGAACTAAGGAATAGAGGAAAGTGTTAGATTACATGTCTAGCACTTTTATTTCACATGTTAATGTTTTTTAGACGATATAAAATAGAAAATACAATATTTCCCTAAATTTGCAAAACAGTTAGATGGAAAGTTATTTCTTGCAGAGTAGAGAATAAAAATATTAAAAAAGTAATTTTATAAGGCAAATGGTACCTTAGAGTATAAGAAAATTTATATAAATACGTATTTATTTTATTAATTGACAAATTTAAGTATAAGTATTATTATAAGGCTAAATGTAATTATAAAGAAGAAATACATAAAAATGCATAAATATATTTGTAATAATTGCGTAATAAATAAAATATAGTATAAATGTATTTTAATTATATGCAGTTAATCAACACATAAGGGGGAAAATTAGAATGTTAAAAAAAATCATACTGATTATTGGAATCATATTGATTCTATTAATTATAGTAATGGTATTGATGTTTTCAAGGTTAAATAAACCTAGACAAGCCAATCAGAAAATTTTAAAAGCTAAAGAGGCAAATCCTAAAAGGGCATTAATTGTATATCAACCTTCAATGTCTAGTATTACTGATGAAGTAGCTAATCAAATTGCTAAAGGATTAAATACTCAAGGTTATGAAGTAACATTAAATTATCCTAGTAATCATTTATCTACGAATGTATCAGATTATTCAATAATTATTTTTGGAACACCTACCTATGGAGGGAAACCATTATCTATAGTAACAGATTATATTTCAAAAATAAAAAACATTTCACCTAGTCAAAAGATTGTTTTATTTTCAACAGGAGGAGATATGTCTAAAAAAAGTGAAATTGATATAATGGAAAAATACTTAAATGGAGTAAAACCGTATAGAAAAATTAAGTTTGAAAGTAAAAAATTTAAAGAAGAAGCATATGAGTTTGGAAAAAAATTATTAACTCAATAACAGAAATAGAACGAGTTTTAAGCTCCAATAATAATGGATATTTAACTGTATAGAGAATATGGTTAAATATCTTTTGAACATATGAAGGAGGAATATGATATGGTATATGCTAAAGCGTCTGCTTTAATTGAAAAGCAAATAGAACAAGTTTATGAATTCGTTTTAAATGGAGAAAACTTAAAATTATGGAAGCATAATATTTATAATGTAAAAAATACTTCTGGTGAACCTGTAGATGTTGGTACCGTTTTCTCTCAAGAAATAAGGATACCTACTGGTAGGATAATCAATGCGGATTTTAAGATAATAGAGTGTGAAAAAAATAAAAAAGTTGCCTTTGAAGTTCTTAAAGGTCCATATAAACCAATAGGCATATATTCTCTTGAATCGATAGATAATAAGACTAGGGTAACCTTCACAATGCAAGAGGAAGTTGAGATGAATGAAAAGACTAAAGCACATATTGAAAATGTGGTAAATACAATTCATGGTTTAAAGTTATATTTAGAAGCCAATAAGTAAAATAAAATTAGAGTTGGTTTATACTAAAAACTATTATTAAAATAATACATATTAATTATAATTTAAGGAAATAAATATTATGAAATTATTAATAAAAAACTTATCTAATGCTTTAACCTTATTGAGAGTAATGCTTACACTATTTTTAAATTATTATACTATAAATTATTTTTCAAAAGTGTTAATACCAGTAGTCCTTACTTTTTTTATATTTTTAACTGACATTTTAGATGGCAAACTTGCAAGGCTATTTAAAATAACATCGCCCCTCGGTGCTTTTTTTGATGTTGTGGCAGACTTATTTTATATAGTTCTTTCCTATATTGTGTAGTTGAGTTTTAATTTGCTCCCAATTTGGTTTTTAATTGTTATAATCTTAAAATCTGTGGAGTTTGTGATAACTTCTTTCTTTTTGCGTGATATAAGCAAAGAGATGATATTTTTTTCTGATTTACTTGGAAGAATTATTGTAATTATATTTTATGTTTTGCCAATAGCTACATATATAAGTGTTATGTTTTCACAATTTTTATATCTATTTATTATTCATATTTTTTTATATATAATTTGTTTTATGGCATTTGTTTCATCTGCACTAAGAATTAAAAGATGCATTCACTAGGGCTATGTATTATTATTTAAAAGGTTAAGGAGGTAATATCGTGATTAAAATTGCAATATTAACCATCAGCGATAAAGGATCTAGGGGAGAAAGAGTTGATGGTACAGGCTTAGAATTAAAAAAATTATTGGCTAATTTAGGTTACGAGATTAGCTTTTATAAAATTATCCCTGATGAAAGGCGTGATATAGAAAAAGAGTTAATTTACTTGGCTGATGAATTAAAAGTGAATTTGATTTTAACTAATGGTGGTACGGGCTTTGCCAAAAGAGATGTTACACCTGAGGCAACTAAAAGTGTGATTGAAAAAGATGTTCCTGGTATTAGTGAGGTTATGAGAATGAATTCTGTTAAAATTAACAGTCATGCAATGCTGTCAAGAGGAGTTTCGGGAATAAGAAAAGATTCTCTAATAATTAACCTTCCAGGAAGTACGAAGGCAGCTATAGAAAGTTTAGAATTTGTATTACCAGCTATTCCACATGGTATTGATATATTAAATGGTTATTCACTTAATTCTTCATATATACATAGTTAGTTGGAGGGAGTAAAAATGAATTTTTTTAAAGTGTCATCTGTGGACGAAACGAAAGATATTATAGATGAATATTTTCATCTTGAGGTAGAAGGCGAACAAGTTGATATTTTTAATTGTGTAAACAGAATAGCTTTTGATTATATTAGAGCGGATTGTAATATACCTGAATTTAAAAGGTCTACTGTGGATGGATTTGCAGTAAATTCACGAGATGTATTTGGAGCTACTGAAGCTATTCCAGCTATACTTACGCTTAAAGGTGAAATTCTTATGGGAAAAGTAACTGATTTTAATATAGTGGATGGTGAATGTGCTTATGTTCCAACTGGAGGTATGTTGCCGGAGTATGCTGATAGCGTAATTATGCTTGAATATACTCAGAAATTGGATGAAGATACCATACTAGTTTATTCTCCTGTAGCATCGGGAGATAACGTAATACAAAAGGGTGAGGATATACAAAATGACAATATAGTTATAAGAAAAGGTGAAAAAATTAGACCATATGAAGTAGGTGTACTTGCAAGTATTGGAATCAAACATGTAAATGTTTGCAAAAAAATCAAGGTGGGGATTATTTCTACTGGAAATGAATTAATAGCATGTGAAGATGAACTGACACTTGGTAAAATAAGAGACATAAATACATATATGCTTTGGGCCGCTATAATTGATGATGGAGCTGAACCTATAAATTATGGGATTGTTAAAGATGATTATAAGCTTTTAAAGCATACTATTTGCAGAGCAACTGAAGAATGCGATATTTTAGTGATTTCAGGTGGGAGCTCTGTTGGAAAAAAAGATCAAACTATAAAGGCCATTGAAGATTTTGAAGATGGAAAAATCTTAGTTCATGGCGTGTCGGTTAAGCCAGGAAAACCGACAATAGTAGCTAAAAAAGGAGATAAAATAATATTTGGTCTTCCGGGTCATCCTTTAGCATGCTCAATAGTATACATAATATTTATAAGGGAATATATAAATAAAGCCATGTGCTATAAAAAGGAAGTTTATGCTGTAAAGTCTATAATGAGTATTAATTATCATAAAGCTAAAGGACGTGAAGAATATTTGCCTGTTGCATTAGAAAATGATGGAGATAGGATTATTGCTAAACCCATATTTGGAAAATCCGGTTTAATATCTACATTTTCAAGAGCGTGGGGATATATAAAAATAGAAAAAGATTTAGAGGGCTTAAGGGAAGGACAAGTAGTTGAAATATATAAGTTGTAAGTAGTGATTTGTCATAATCAATATTATAAAACTCAATTAAATATATACGGAGGGTGGTAAATAATTTGGCTAATGAAATTTATTTGTCTAACAAAGATTTAGATGAATCTATAAAATTGTATTTTAATGAATTGTTACCGATAAAAAGTGAAAAAGAAATTCTAAATACCTATGAGGCATTAGGAAGAGTTTCGTTTTCACCAGTTTATGCTAAAATATCATCTCCATTTTATAATAGTTCTGCAATGGATGGTATAGCCGTTGACAGTAAAAAAACTTATGGTGCGTCTGATAGAAATCATGTAGAGCTAGTGGAGAATAAAGATTACATTGTGGTTGATACCGGCGATCCAATACCTAAGGAATATGATGCTGTAATTATGGTTGAAGACTTAATAAATATAGATAAACATAAGGTTGCAATATATAAAAGTGCAATTCCATGGCAGCATATTAGAACTATTGGAGAAGATATTGTTGAAAAACAGCTCATAATCCCATCTAAGCACGTTATTACCCCCGTTGATATAGGGGCTATGATAGCCGGAGGTATAAATAAGGTTTGTGTATATAAAATGCCAGTGGTTGGCATAATTCCAACAGGTGATGAAATAGTAGAACCAGGTGGAGAACTTAAAACGGGAGACATCATTGAATTTAATTCAAGAGTATTTTCGGCTCAAGTTAAGGAGTGGGGAGGTAATCCCGTAAGATTTGACATAGTAAAGGATGATTATGAACTAATAAAAGGAGTTGTGGCAACGGCTGTTGACAAATGTGACATTGTACTCGTAAATGCTGGCTCATCTGCAGGAAGGGAGGATTTTACATGCAGTGTTATAAAGGATTTAGGTAAAGTTTTAGTACATGGTATATCAGTAAAACCAGGTAAGCCAGTTGTGCTTGGTATTATTAAAGACAAGCCTGTTATTGGAATACCCGGATATCCAGTATCAGCTTATTTCATTATGGAAAATATTTGTAAAAAAGTAGTATATTCCTATAACGGAATGAATTTAATTGAGAAGAAAAAAAGGCAGGCTACATTATCTAGACGAATAATGTCATCTCTTAAATATCTAGAGTTTGTAAGAGTAAAATTAGCTTGCATAAGTGGAAAGTACATTGCAACTCCAATTAGTAGAGGAGCAGGAAATACAATGTCATTAGTAAGAGCAGATGGAATATTGAAAATTCCTCAAAATATTGAAGGTTATGAGGCTGGCACTAAGGTTAAGGTAGAGCTATTGAAAGATGAAGAGGAAATAAAAAATACTCTCACATGTATAGGAAGCCATGATATTATACTTGATATTGTATCCGATTTGCTTCACGTGAAGGAAGATAAGTATTTTTTGAGCTCTGCTCATGTAGGTAGTATGGGAGGGATTATGGCTTTAAAATCAGGGGAAACACATATTGCACCAATTCACTTATTAGATATGAAAGATGGAACATATAATATATCGTACATAAAAAAATATTTATGTGACAAAAATATAGCATTGATTAAGGGGGTAAAAAGAATACAAGGTTTAATGGTACCCAAAGGTAACCCATTAAACCTAAAAAGTATTGAAGATATATCAAAGTTTAGAAGAAGGTTTGTTAATAGACAAAGAGGAGCAGGAACTAGATTGCTTTTAGATTACAATTTAAAAAAGCTAAATATAAGTTCAAAGGATATAAATGGTTATGAAAGAGAAGAGTTTACGCACATTGCAGTGGCAGCAGTAGTAGCAGCAGGAGATGCAGACTGTGGCTTAGGAGTTTATTCTGCTGCTAAGTTAATGAATCTAGATTTTATAGAAATAGGAAATGAAGAATATGATTTTGCTATACCAAAGGAATTTCTTAAAATGGATGTGGTTAAAAAATTTATTGAGGTAATTCAATCTAATGAATTTAAAAGAGAGCTTGACAAAATTGGAGGATATAATTATGAAAATATAGGGAGTATAAAGGGATTTTTTTAATTTATACGGTTAATATGTTATTAATTTGAATATTATACAGAAAATCAACAACAAAAAATATAAAAAAAAATTTACAAATAGATGGATATGGTGTATTATTATACTATAATGTATATTTAAAGGATTATTTGTAATTAAATTCAATATAATAATTTGTGCAATAGTGGCTTTACGTTTTCTACATTAATCATTTGTAATTGAAATAAAATTATAATAATGTTAGATTTTCAAAGTTTCAGAAATTTCAAATGTTAGAGTATAAAGTTTCTATTTCTAAAAAATGAAGTATTATATGTAATATTAGTGAGTTTTAAATAGAATTAAAATAATAAAAATAATATTTTTTATTAATTATTAATATGGAGATGTATGAGATTGAATGAGCTATATAGTGGAAAAAATGCATTTATATTTCAAGGAGTGGGAATTAAGTATCAAAAGTTTTTAACTCTGTTAGATGAAAGCCAAAGGGAGTTACTTAAAGAATACTGTTCTATTGTATATAAAAAAATTAAATTGGACTTATGGGGGTATCTAACTAGGTCATTGTCTGGAGAGTATGACGATAAATTCAGTGATTGGGTTTCTATTTATACAATTGATTGTGTTGTTTATAATACATATATTGAAGATGGAATTAAGCCTTCTGTGCTTTTAGGATATAGCATGGGCTTAATTACTGCATTAGCTTGTGGGAAGGCTATTTCTTTTGAAGAGGGATTGGAGCTTTTATCAATGTCATATAACTATCCTAAATATACATCAAGAAAGGATGAAGGTATGGGATTAGTTACGGGTATGACTTGTAGCGATATAAAAAAAATAATTGACAAAAATGAATTGGGTGATTATGCATATATAGCTAGTGAAAACAATGAATATTGTATACTTGTTTCTGGTATGAAAAATAGAGTAGATAAACTATTATCAATAGCATTAACGGAGGGAGCATTGAGTGCTAAAGATATTGACTCACCATATGCATTCCATTCTAAATATGCTTTGATTGGAATTGAGGAATATGAAAAACTTGTGTCTAGATTGTGTGTGTGCAATTTAAAAATACCTATAATCTCTAGCTATGATCAAAGAATTATTGTAGATTCATGTGAGTTGAAAAAAGAGCTTGTAAAAAATGTGTGGGGCGAAATGAAATGGATGGCATCAGTAGAAAAGGCAATTAACATTAACAATTATAATTTCTTTGAAGTAAGTTTAATCGATTCTATTTCTAGATTTTCAAGAATGATTAATAGTAATTGCAAATTCTTTACATATAAAAGCTTTATGAAAATAAAAAATGTACAAGTACAGAATTAAAAATGTTACATAAATATTTTTAAAGTAAGGTGTTAAGCGTATGAATTCTAAAGTGATAGATAATAATATAGTGTACATAAACCTATCTGAAAAAAAGGTGACATACGAGAGAATAACTTGTGAATATAGAAAGAAGTATATTGGAGGAACTGGTATAAATACAAAAATACTTTTTGAGTCTGAAGCTATGTATAATGATGCTTTATCAGAAAAAAATGTATTGATATTTGGTGCAGGTGCTGCAGTTGGTACAAGTCTCCTTACAGGTAATCGTAGTACAATAACTGCTAAAAGTCCATTAACAGATATATACGGAGATTCTAATATAGGAGGAAGTTTTCCAACAACTATGAGATCAGTTGGAATAGATCACTTAGTATTTCAAGGTAAATCAGAAAATCCTATATATATTTTTATAGACGAAAAGGGTAATGTTAAATTTGAAGATGCTTCTGATTTATGGGGGTTCTATACAGATAAAACTACAGATATTTTGTCGAAGAGGCATAATAATTGTGAAATATCATGTATAGGTCCTGCTGGTGAAAATTTGATACGTTATGCAAGCGTATTTATGTCAAAAACACATGTAGCTGGACGCATGGGCATGGGATGTATAATGGGATCAAAGAAATTAAAAGCTATTGTAATTGAACGCAAAAAATGTGAAGTTCCTATGTATAATAGGGAAAAAATCAGATCTATATCGAAGCTTTGGATAGAACAAAGTCATACATCGATTCAATTCAAGGTAATGGGTCTCAGTGGTACGTTATTACTAATGGACAAATATGGTGAAGCTAAATGTCTGCCAGTTGAAAATGCTCAACGAGGCTATGATAAAAAATGCGAAAATTTATCACCTATGGTATTTAAGAAAGAGTTTGAAACTAAGAAAGTGCCATGTAAATTTTGTACATTAGGATGTGGAAAAGCTTATGAAATTAAAAAGGGAAAATATAAGGGTGAGAAAGGCGAAAGAATAGAATATGGTTCTGCAACCAGTTTTGGACCTAATGTTGGTATATATGATTATTCAGATGTGCTGCATTTAAAATTATTATGCGATAAGCTGGGAATGGATACTATAGAAGTAGCGGCTACAATAGCTCTGATTTTAGAATGTCAAAAACGTGGAGTTTTAAGGGAAGATATTACTGAAGGCAGAAAATTTCAATTTGGAAATGTGGATGACATAGAATATCTTATGCATAAGATAAGTGATCGTTCTGGAATAGGTGATATACTTGCCGAAGGTGCATACAGAGCATCTAAGACACTGAAGGTTGAAAAATATGCATTTTGTATAAAAAAGGCGTCAACAGGACTTCATTCCAATCAAAAAAAAGCATGGTCTTTAGGTTATATTACATCTACTCGAGGCGGAGATCATTTGAAGGATTTTCCGTTTACATCAGTTTTTTCTAATCCTCTTACAGATTCATTGGGCACACATATATTTAAAAGAAAGTTTAAAGGTACTTTAAGTAAAGATAAGGAACAGGGAAGAGTTGTGTGGTGGCATGAAAATTATAAATATGTAATTGATTCTTTAGGAATTTGTTTATTTTGTATGCAGAGTATTACACCACAGGGACATGCATTCTTTGATGAATTTGCAGAAATATTAAGTGCATTATTTAATATTGAGGTTACAAAAGAGGATATGTTTTATGCAGGTGAAAGGATTTATCAGCTTCAAAATGCTTTTAATATAAATTGCGGAATGAAGCTTGAGGATTATAAATGGCCATCAAGAGAAAAAGAAGAAGATATTGAAGATGAATTCATTAAAGATTCAACAATTGAAGTAAGGGATTCACCAGGAATGTTGCCAGAGTATTTCTATTTTAGGGGATTAAGCAGTGAGGGATTTCCTACTACTAAACGTTTTAAGGAACTGCAGCTAGATGAATATATAGAAAGAATTAAAGTAGATGATAGTGCAATTACAGATTCATTTGAAAACTTATTATTAAAAGTAAGTTTGAATGTAAATCTTAAGTTCATGGAGAAGCTAATAGGTCGCTTAGTATATAAAATAGTTGCAAAAAAAATAGATAAACAAGTTGCTTTATTAAATCAAAATAAGTAACTAAAATAAATAATATAATTTTAGGAGGAAAAAACTATGAGAGAATTAACATCAGAAATTAAAAAGGAAATAAGAGACATTGTCTATGATTTTTTTTCAGAGGAGTGTGAAGTAGATATAAATGAATTAAATGATAATACTTCTGTAGTTGATGATTTAGATGGTGATTCATTAATGTTGATTGAGTTAGTTGATATACTGAAGAAAAAATATTCTTTAAACATTCAATTACAAAGTATTGGAAAATATTTATTGAAAAATCCTGCAGAGACATTAGAAAAAGTAGTACAAACGACATATCTCTTATATGAATATGAAAATGATATTACTAATGTAGGAGAAAAATAGTATATGTCAAAAGAGATTTATGAATCAGGAATCGTAAATTTTAGTATCGAAGATAAAATAGGGATTCTTACTATAAGTAATGGAAAACAAAATAAATTAGACAAGGCAGATTTTTTGGATTTGAATTATTTAAAACAATGGATAGATTCTTCTTATTTAAGAGGTCTTATTATTTATGGAGAAGGAAGACATTTTTCATCCGGTGCAAATGTGGACAACCTACGTGTGAACAAAGAAAATATAGAATACTTAAGAGAAAGTTTAGAATGTGGTAAAAAAATTTTGAGTTATATAGAAGCACTTCCGATTATTACAGTTGCAGCAATTAGTGGGATTTGTTTTGGGGGAGGCTTAGAAATTGCGTTAAGTTGTCAATTTAGAATATGTACTGAAAATGCAATTTTTGGCTTTCCAGAGGCTAATATTGGTATAATGCCAGGGCTAGGAGGAACCATTAGATTACCTAAGCTTGTTGGAAAAAGAAAAGCCTTAAATATGATTGTTTCTGGTAAGTATATAGATGCTGAGGAGGCATTTAGTATTGGTTTAGTTGATAAAATTGTAGATAATAAAAGTCACATTAGCTATTCTAAACAATTTATTAATGAACTTTTTGAGGGTAAAACAACCCGTCAGATAAAAAGTATTATTAATTCGGTAAATAATTCTTTCGTTAAGACAAGTGAAGTTGCTTTAAAAAGTGAAGGGGAAATGTTTTTGAATTTGGTAAAAAAATTGTAGAATCCATTTAATAGGATGGTGATGTATATATGGATACTGTTGATTATAAATCACATAAAAATGTTGAAATATCAAATGTTGAGTTCGATGTGACAGAGCTTATAAAAACCGAAGAGGGAAGCCCTGAGGTTATATTTGATTACATATATGATTTGACAAAATTCACAAAATGGTTTAGTTTCTTCCCCTTTATATGGGGTAGTTCAAAGTCTAAATATTGGGATGTAGGCAATGAGGTTAAATTCAAATGCTCTATACCACCTTTTAGCTATATTTTAAGATGCGTGGAAGTAGTTCCTAATAAATATATATTGTCTGAAATCCATGGCTTTTTAAAAGGAAGTTTTAAAATAGAGCTTATTCCAACAGAAGATGGAATACTATTAGATAAGAAACTTATTGTTTCTGGAAAAACTCCAATAGGAAATAGCTATTATATGACAGGAGCAAAGCGTATGCACAAGCCTTATGTAAAATGGAGATTAAAGATTTTAAAAAGAATTTTAAGAGGAAATATTATAAATAAGAGGGAGTACATTGATTATGGAGCATGAATATAGGCTTGAGGTAAGAGGGTACGAATTAGATTCATTTGGTCATGTTAATAATGCAGTGTATTTAAATTACTTAGAAGCTGCAAGGTGGGATTTATGCAGTAAGCTTAATTTAACTGATTATAATGAAAGTAATGAATTATTTATAGTTGTAATTGAAACTAACATTAAATATATCAGAGAATTAAAATTGTTTGATAAAGTACTTATAAAAACTGAACTTACTTATGAAGATGACTATTTAATATTTAAACATAATATTTACAATGAGGTCACAAAAAGAAAGGCTTCAGTAGCTAAATCTAAAATGGTTTTAGTATCAAAACAAAGAATTATATATGAAATTCCTCAATTTATTAAAGATAAGCTGGATATATGTGCTTATGGGTAAGAATAAAAAGTTTCATATAAATATAATTAATCGTGTTGCTTTTGCATATGTGTATAGTCTAAATGATTTAATATGCTGTAAGCATGTACTTGATGACGACATTGCTAAAAACAAAATAATTGCTTTTACAGTTGTTTTTCATGTAGATAATTCTTTGTTTGTTATAGATGAAAAAATTAAAAATGAGCTATTTTGTTGGTTTCAAGGGTTAGAAGTGATTTCTTTAGCTGTTATGAATAGTTATTGTTCTGGGGACTTATTACAATTAATTATGATGTTTGATATAAGGCTAGGCGGAGATGAAATTTCAGTTGATTTTAAAAATTGTGAAAATACTTACAAATTAATTGTGGGAAATGAAAGAGAAGAAGCAGATAAGGAACTTCAAACTAATAAATGCTATGGCACTGATGAGCTTTACAATAAGCGATTTATAAATAGCATAATTGATATTGAAGTTGCTGAAGCTCAAGTAATGGAATACCTAGATAAAATGATATGCAATAGACAGGATATTCAAATAAGGTGTATAAAAAAATGCCTTAATAATTATAGGATGCATAATAAAGAATTTAATCAAAAATTATTATTGTATGGTGAATTTAAACAATTTTGTGTATTGGTTATTAAAGATCATTTAAATGGAAGGGAATAATATGAATTGTGAAGCAAAGGAAGTTTATTTCGAACAAAGAGGTGACATAGGATACATTGTTATAAATAATGCTCCGGAAAATATGATAACATTATCATTGCTTGAGGAATTTTCCAATATAGTAGAAAATAGTATTATAAATTCTAAAATAAAAGGTATTATTATTACAGGTAAAGGAAGACATTTTAGTTCTGGAACTGACATAGGAAAATTAAAGCAGACTATTTTAAAAACAGCTTATATTAAAGAAAATAATAGCCTTGTTGAGTGTTCTGAATTTAAAAGGTACATTGATGCACTTAGTAGTTTATATTCGATTAATATTCCAGTGATAAGTGCAATTAACGGATTATGTATTGGTTCAGGATTTGAAATAGCGCTACATAGTCATATTAGAATTTGCAGCAAGGGAAGTATTGTTGGCTCTCCAGAATCAACATTTGGACTTATGCCAGGTCTTGGAGGAATATCAAGATATGTGCAATTATGTGGCTTAGGGAAGGCACTTGAATTGGTTTTATCAGGAGACTTACTTTCTGTTAATGAGGCACTTGAAATTGGGATAATAGACAAAATAGTTAAAAAGAATGAAATTAGTGATTATTGTAATAGGTTGATGGAATATATTTTGAAAAATGAAATGATATATTCAAAATCAAAAATTAATTCATACATAAAGTTGTGTGATTAAAATGTGGGGGAATGCGTTTATGAATAATTATGTTAAATTGTTGGGAATAGGTGCTTGCCTTCCTGGGAATCCAATAAAATTTGAGGATATAAATAATTACATTGGACAAATACCTAATGCCCCTAAGAAAATAAAAACGTGGATATCAAGAGTTCAGCCAATTATGAAGGAAATGCTAGGGATAGACTATTGTTACTATGCTTTTAATGGTAAAACGCGTAAATTTGACGAAGATAATCTTAGCTTGTCTGTAAAAGCGTCTAAGTTGGCATTACAAGATGCAAAAATAAAACCACAAGATATCGATCTTTTAATTTATGCCGGAAATTATTCGTACCAAATGCCACCTATTTCAACTAGGATACAAGAAGAATTAGGGATTGACATATGCAGTGAGTATCATATCCATTCAAACTGCTCATCAATATATAAAGCTATAAAATTAGCAGATACCTTTTTAAAAAGTGGTGAGTATAAAAATGCCTTGGTAGTATCCTCCATGGTTTCTAGTGCACATTTCATACCTGAATATTATAATCAACAGAAAGTTACTAAGGAAGATGTTTTTTTAAGATGGTATTTGTGTGATGGTGCAGGTGCGGTTGTGCTTTCAAGCAAAGATACAGTTGATAATGGTTTTTATCTTAAAAATACATATGTGGAATCAGCAGGTGGGAAAAAGGAATCTGTAATGGGAAATAATTTTCCAAGCTATTTTAGTAATCCATTAACTGCTTATGAAAATGGAGAACATCATATTAGACAAGTCACATTAGACAAAATGCGTAAATATGTTGTTGATGAAAATGGTAAAACAATTTTTTATAATGCTTTAAAAAGAATGTTAGATAAGCAGAAAATAGATTTATCGACATTAAAGTATTTTATGGTTAACATGCCGTCTAAATTTGTTCGTGAGTATATAACAAACGAATGTGTTGGACTAGGAATTTCACCCGATAAGTTCTATAGTGTATCTCAAAAAATAGGTTATGCAGGTCCTCCAGCTGCAATAATATCCCTTGATAGGTTATTAAAAAATAATGACTTTAAAAATAATGACTTGATATTTAGCTTTGTACTAGAAGTAAGTAAGTTTATGCAGGGGGGCTTTACAATACAGTATATAAAAGAATGATAGGGGAGATGAGTGGAATGAATATATTATTAGTTAATCCAGTTATACCTAATAAGCATAGGATATTAGAATTTTGCAATGATGAAGCAAGAAAAGCTGTTGATAAAAGAGTATTGGTGGGACCACCATTAGGCTTAAATATGCTAGCTGGAGTGGTACCTAATGATAATGTTATTATAATTGATCAAAAGGCTGAAACGGATATGAATCCCAATTATGATGCTGCAGACGATCTTGAGAAAAACATAAGGGAGTTTAAACCTGATATTGTAAGTTTTACGTGTTTAACGGCACAATATAATGGAGTATTAAAATTATTAGAATTAGTGAAAAGAATAAATAGTAAAATTATTACAACAGTAGGAGGGATTCATCCAACCTCTGCACCTCAGGATTTTGTAGGTTCAAAAGCAGACATAATATCTATTGGACTAGGAAAACATAGCTACTATAGCATAGTTAAAGAATTAAAATTAAATCGTGACAATCCGAATTTCTCAAGGATACCTGGTATAGCTTTAAATAGAGGAAATAGCTTATATTATACTAGATCACTTGGAGAATTTACATACAAAGAATTTAAAGAAAATTATTTGTTGGATGAAGTTTTACCAAATAGAGATTTAACAGATAAGTATAATTATACTATACCAAAGGTTAATAAAACAATTCACTATTTAAGTACTTCGGAGGGATGTACGAATAAGTGTAATTTTTGTTATTTGTGGAAAATGACAAATGGTCATTTTTATCATCGATCAGTTGATGCAATAATACAAGAAATCAAGAAAATGGATAAATATAATGTAATAAGATTTTGTGATGCTAATACCTTTGGTGATGTTAATAAGGCAAAGGTATTGTTTAACAGAATTATTGAAGAGGGATTAAACAGAAATCATATTTATATGGGCGATGTTAGAACAGATACAGTAGTAAAATATCCTGAGATTATAGAATTAGCATCTAAGGCAGGATTAAGAATAACTATTTGCGGACTTGAAGCAACTAGTGATGAGGAATTAAAGGAGTATGGCAAAGATAATTCTATTGAAAACACTAAAAAAGCTTTAAAAATATTAAACGAAGCAAATATTTATGTAAATGGAAATTATATAATTAAGCCTAGTTATGATGAGAGGGATTTTGAGCGTGTGGGTAAATTCATAGATGAAAATCCAATATATAATTCAGCTTTTACAATTCTAACTCCATTTCCAGGTACCGAACAATGGGAGAAGTTACAAAGTGAAATAGTTATTAAAGATTATGATTATTATAATTTGACAAATTCTGTATTGAGAACAAAGCTTTCTGAGAAAGAGTTTTATTTAAAAATATCAGAATTATATAATTTTAGTGGTAAATCTGCTCAAAAGTATTTTGCTAAGTATGGAAATATGACACTCGATAGATTAATTTGTGGAAATAATTAGAGGAGAAATTATGGAAATAGGGATAATTGGTAAGGGGAAAATGGGAAGAGATATATTTAATTATATTTCAATGTTTGATTATAAAGTTATTTTAATTTGTAGACAAGCAGAGCAGGTGGAAGAAGTAAAAAGTTCAATTGAAAAACAGCTAAGAAAAAAGCTTAAAAGAAATTTGATTACAGAGGAGGAGTATAACTCAAAGAAGGATGCATATAAGGTTACAGATAATATACAGGATTTGAAAAATTGCGATATTATAATTGAAGCAATTTATGAAGATGAAGTTCTTAAACAAAATATTTTAGGAGATGTTGAAAAGATTGTTAAAGATGAGTGCATATTGGCAACAAATACGTCATCTATTCCATTGGAGATTGTTTTTGCTAAGTGTGTAAAAAAAGAACGCTGCTTAGGGTTACATTTCTTCTTTCCAGTGAAAATCATTGATTTTGTGGAGATTAATGAATTAAGGTGCACAGAATCAAGGTATGTAGAAACGATAGTTCAATTTCTAACTACTATTGGCAAAACATCACTTGATCTGGATGAAAAATCAAATTTTGTATTGACTAGGATTTTAACTACAATAGTAATTCAAATTTATGTTATATACAAAGAGAATTATTTAAGTATAGAACAGATTGAAAAAGAGGTAAAACAGAATTTTTTAACCTTCGGTGGATTTGAAATAATAGATGCAACAGGTATTAATATTATAATAAAGGCTATAGAAAATTTTAATTCTCCACGTTATGAAAAACTTTATAATATTTTACACTACAATGCAAAGAAAGCTTTAGAACAAGGTTTTGCTGGTGGAAGTAATAATAAGGGAATTATAGAGTATGAATTAAAGTATTTAAAAAAACCTTTTAAATTGAAAGAAGATGAACTAGATAAATATAAGAAAAATGTGATATTGAGATTACAAAGTCTTCTTATAAATGAAATGGCATTTTATATAAATAATACTGGAATTCAGAAGCAAAAAATAAGTAATGCTATAGAGGAAGTACTTGGGTTGAGAGAAAATCCAATAGCCATGTTAAAGAGAATAGGCATAGAAGAAGTTAAAACAAGCCTTGTAAGTAGTTACAAAGCACAGGAAAATGAACTTTATTACCCAGTAGAGTTACTTGCTCTTATATGATGGTTTATTTGTATAGGTATATAATACACAAAATAGTAATTAAGTAGGAGTATGATAAAATGGAAAGCTATAACAAAACTGTAATTACTGGTATGGGGATGATTACATCCGTTGGATTGAATTTAAAAGATACTTGGAATAACTTGGTGAAAGGAGTATCTGGAGTAACAACGATAACTTCATTTGATACAAAGAGCATAGATACACATATAGCGGCACCAGTAAGTGATGAGTTTGAAGAGTTAGCTAAAGTCCAAATTCCCAAAAAAGATAGAAAGAGAATGACAAGATCAACAAGAATGTTAATGGTAGCAGTTAATGAAGCAGTTAGTGCGGCGAATATAAATTTTGAGAACTATGATAAAACTCGTATAGCTGTCATTATGGGTATAGTATCTACTGGATATGATGAGGTAGAGAAGAAGGCTGGGAATATGCATATGGTGGTAAAATCAATGCCAAATTCGCCTAGTGCCTGGGTATCACTTAAATATGGATTAGAAGGGCCAAATTTTAGCGTATCAACCGCCTGCGCTTCTTCAGCGTATGCAATAGGACTAGGACAGCAGATGATAAAGTCGGGACTTGCAGATGTTGTTATTGTAGGAGGAGTAGATTCTCATATTAATGCTGAGTATATCGATGGATTTAATAAAATAATGGCTATGTCTACTAGAAATGATTCACCATCGACAGCTTCTCGTCCATTTAGTTTGTCTAGAGATGGATTTGTTATGGGTGAAGGTGCTGGAGTAATGGTATTAGAAGCTGAAAAGATTGCAAGGGCTAGAAATGCTAAGATTTATGGTGAACTAGCAGGATATGCTATAACCAGTGAAGCTGTCGATATAACTGCACCTAAAAAAGATGGAGAGGGTATGTTGAAGACCATGCAAATGGCACTCAATAATGCCAATATTAATCCTTATGAAGTAGATTACATAAATGCACATGGTACATCTACTTATTTAAATGATAAATATGAGACATTTGCAATAAAGAAGTGTTTTGGTGAAAGAGCAAAGGAAGTACCAGTATCATCATCTAAGTCAATGATTGGACATACCATCGCTGCATCAGGGGTTATAGAAGGAATTATAACAGTAATGAGTATATGTAGTGGAGTTATTACTCCAACAATTAATTATCAGGATGCGGATCCAGAATTAGATCTTGATTATGTTCCTAATCATTCTAGAGCACAGGATATCCACATAGCATTATCGAATTCTTTTGGGTTTGGTGGACACAACGCAACAGTAGTGTATAGAAGATATTAAAGTTTTTATAATTGATAATAAAAACTTTTTAATGAAGTATATTCTTATTAAGAACCTATAAGGAGATGTATCTGTTGAAAAAAGTAATGTTTGTAAGTTTTCCGGCAGATGGCCATTTAAATCCGACCATTAAATTATGTAAGGAATTATCAGATAACAATGTAGGAATAATTTACTATACATTTGATAAGTATTTTAAAAATTTTAATGAAGTGGAAAATATTGAACTTAATAGTTATCCAAAAGAATTTGTAAGTGAGTTTGAAGTTTTTGGTAATAAGGCTAACAAACTGAATAAAAATTTAGTAGGAGCGCTATATATGTTATATTTTTGCAGTAATGAATTAATGCCATTTATGCTTGAAGAAATAAAAAAAAACAAGCCTGATTTGGTTATTTGTGACACCTTTGGTATATGGGGTAAAATGGCAGCACGCCATTGTAAAGTTCCATTAGCAATATTTAGTGCGTTCTTTCTTGAAAATATGAATGATAAAATACCAACTCAGTTGATTATTTCGATACTATTACATATACCTCAATTATTAAAAGCTATGAGCATAAAACTTAAAATGGATAAGAGGTATGGTAAAATATGTGACAGGCCATCAGATATTTTGAGTGATCAACATGAATTTACAATTGTTACAACATCCAAAGAGTTTCACCCTAATGGTAATAAATATGGTTGTAATGTAAAATTTATAGGTCCTGCTAATAATGATATTAGTTATAATCATGTTGAAAAAGATACAATATTTATAAGTTTGGGTACAGTTTCTTCTAGTGATAGCTTTTGGAATATTTGTATTAATGCGGTGGCAGGGCTAGGATATAATGTTGTTGTATCCTTAGGTGGAAACAAAAACAATAAAGTTAAAGAAATAAATGGGTATGATAACGTAAAAATATATGAGAAGCTGGGTTTAGAGGAATATAAGAATGTAGTAAGGAAATCTGTATTGTTCATATCTCATGGGGGGTTTAATAGTATTAGTGATGCCATTGTATATGATACACCATTATTAATTTATACTGATACATTAGAGAGATATAATAATGGAAAGGCGGCTGAAGAAAGAAATTGTGGAAGGGTTTACAAATATAAAAAGTTAAATGAAAAACAATTAAGGAAAGAAGTTATTGAGATAATAAAAGATTCTAGTATAAAAGATGGTTTAAAATGCTGCAGAGAAGAATTTTTTAAGTCTATGGGATATAAAAAAGTAGTTCAAGAACTGATTAGAAAATTTAATTTAGAGGAAAAGCATGAATAAAAGAAATGTTATAAAGTATGTACTAATAATTAAATTAGATGATTATTACAGCATATTTGTAGGAAGTAAAGTGTAGGGGGCAGATATTGGAGAAAAACAATGGATGGGTTAGAGGATATAAAAGAAAAGTTGTATTTTAATGCAGTAACTTACTTGGAAGGATGCAATGTTTGGGTTATTAATGTTAATCAAATTCGTTGCTATTTTCAGCAAATAGTAAAAACTTTATCACAGGAGGAAATTACAAGAAGTAATGTAATTAAGAATAAAAAAATCAGAGAATTATTTTGCTTGCGAAAGGGAATAACACGCATTCTTATAAGTGAATATCTTGAAATCAACTATTGGGAAATTTGCTATTATTACAATGAGTACAACAAACCTTATGTTTATTGTAATAATAACCAAAAAATATATTTTAATATTTCTCATTCAAAGGAGTACCTTGTAATTGGAATATCTAAAGCTCATGAGATAGGAGTAGATGTAGAGAAAATAGTATTAAAGCCTCGAACTTTACCTAAGGAGATATTTACATATCAAGAGCTTCAATTATTTAATAAGTATGATGAGATATATAAAAATCAAGCTGCGTATAAGATGTGGGTTCAAAAGGAAGCAATATGTAAAGCCTTGGGAGTTGGGATAACCATTGAACTTAATCAATTTTCTGTTAGAGTAAATCCATGTTTGGGGTATCAAGAATATTATATATATGTGGATAGTTTTAAGTGTCATATTAAAGTTAAAGTATATCTTAAAAATGAATATGCTTTTGCAATAGCATTGATAAAATGATTAGGGAGTAATTTTATTTTAAAAAGGAGGTGTAAGGTATGAAACGTAAATATAAGATGGCCAAAATGTCCGATAGCTTTATGTTTGGATTGGATGGTAAGATACTATGCAATACTCTATATTATGTAATAAATGTTGGCCACAACTTTAATATTGAAGCGTATAAAAAAAGTTTAAAATATGTAGTTAGAGATTTGCCCATTTTATCATGTAAATTTTCCTTAGGATTTTGGAGAGATAGGTGGGAATATATTAGTGACTTTGATGTTGAACAAATATTTCAAGAAATATATTTGGAAGAAGATTTTTCCCATGATAAAAATAGCTTTTATGAAACTGCATTTTCTAAATTTATTGAATTAAAAAATAATTGTATAGATATAACTAAAGAAGCTCCATTTAAGATAAAAGTATTTTGCACTAAGCAGTTAGAAAGTAAAGTAGTAGTTTGGGAACTTCATCATACTGTAACTGATGGAAGAGGTATGCTGCAAATAATAGAATTAGCAGGTAAATATTATAATAGTATTTTAAATGGGAAGAATGCAGATAAAGGTGAGAGTAGTAAAAAAAGTTTTAAGGATGAATTTTTTACAACCACTGCTAATGTTTTAAAAGTTATCTTTTATACTGCTAAAAATCTGCTTAAGAGGAATACCATACCTAAATTGGAACCAGTACTTGAATTAGAAGAAATTCAAGCTGGGGATGATAAATATGGAAGCATGAGTTTAGAAAAATTTAAAATAGATCTTGATGAAATTAATAAATTGAAGTCTTTATATGGTGTATATAAATTTACTATAAATGATATTATTCTTCATAATATTTTAAAATTTAACATGAATTATGGCTTGAATTTAAAAAAATGCAACACTTATATTAAAACAGACGTGAGAATTGATATAAGAAAGTATTTGAAAACAAAGGGGCTTAGCATTGGAAATTATTCTGTTCCTAAGACAATATACATAAAAAGTGATGATTTGTTTAATATACCACAAATACATAACTGCTTTAAAGATTTTAAGAATAGCTGTGTAGGATTAAAAGTATTTTATTCATATTACATATTAGGTATATTTCCAGTTAGGTTCATTAGACATCTATTGTCAAAGATGACAGAAAAGTTTCTAATAGACTCCTATGCAGGGATGTCATCGACTAATGTAGGAAAAATAGATGAATATGTAAAGCCATATGGAGAAATTATAGATGACATATTTTTTATACCTTGCGGTGGTTCGTATTCATTTCCTTTGATGTGCATATCTGGGTACAAGAATAAACTTACAATAAGTTTTATTAGGTATAATGACAAAAATAAATTAACCCAAAAAGTAAAAAATGATTTTGAGAAAATTTTATATGAAGATTTAAAAAAAGTGAAAAAATCATTATAAATATAAAAGTCAATTGTTTAAAGGGGAACGAATGATGGAAAATAAATGTTATAAAGCTACAATTCATGAAAGCTTTTTTTGCTCAATAGACAGAAATATGCTAGGAAGTACCATTTATTATATATTTTACCTAAATGATAATTTTAATATTGAGATTTATAAAAAGGCAGTTACGTATGTAGTAAAAGCGGTACCTATACTATCATGCAAGTTTTCAGAAGGCTATTGGAGAGATAAATGGCAACAAATTAAAGAGTTTAATGTAAGTCAAATATTTAAGAAAATACATATTCAAAGTGAAGTGGCTGATAAGGAAGCTTTTAATGAATTGGCTTTTTCTGAGTTTATTAAATTAAAGGATAAACACATAGACATAAAAAATGAGTCTCCTATTAAAATAACGGTATTTTATAACAGCCAAAGTAAAAATAAAATGATTACCATTGGAATGCATCATTCGGTAGCAGACGTAAGAGGGTGGCTGGAGATAATATGTTTAATTGGACAATGCTACAATCTAATATTAGAAAAAAAATTAAATAATCAGCCTGCGCTGGTTTCAAAAATAACTAAGCCTATTTTTCACATAAGCATAAAAGATAATATAAATATGCTCCGCGGAACTATTAAAAATTTATTTGAAACTAATCGAATTAGTGAGATGGATCCATTAATTAAAAAGGAAAAAATTAAAACTGTAAATGTTGACTGTAATACCATGAGTGTAGAAAAAATAAATTTAGGTGAGACTGAAGTAAAAAAGTTAAAAGCCTACTATAAAGGATATGGATTCACTATAAATGATATAGTACTTCATTTACTTTTGAAATTTAATAAAAAATATAATTCGGCATTAGAAAAAAGCAATAAATATATTGAAACTGGAATGAGAATAGATATTAGAAAATATATTAGAACTAATAAAAAATTTATTGGGAATTACTCGTTTTTACAGTATGTATGGATAAAAGATGCAGATGTTGAAGATATTGAAAAAGTTAATGAGAAACTGAAGAGGATAAAAAGATATCCTATGGGGTTGAGTGCTTTTTACAAGTTTTATTTATTTTTAATATTACCTACTGAAATTATGAGAAAAGAAGTACTAAAGAGAAAAGGTGAAGTTGTAGATGAGTTATATTTGGGAATGACATCAACTAATATTGGCAAAATGGATAAGTATCTCGAGCCATATAAAAAATTTATGGAAGATGCATTTGTAATTCCATGTGGTTTTGCTGAAGGGTTTCCATTAATGTGTATTACAGGTTACAAAAATAAAATAACAATAAATTTTATTAGGTATAATGACAAAGATGGACTAACTAGGAGGGTAAAGTATGATTTTAAGAAAATACTAGATGAAATTATTCTATAAATGTGGTGTATAAAACTACATGATCAAATTTCTATATGTAAAAAGGGAGGGTAACAATAATGAGAATACTTATTAAATATGTATTTAAGTCAATGTGGGAAAAAAAATTAAGATCATTACTGGTTATATTTGCTATAGCAGTATCGGTATCACTATTTTATTCTTCTTTGTCAGTTAAAAATAGCTTATCAGACATATATACAAAAAGGATAAGGCAGCAAGTAGGAAATGCAGATATAACAGTTCAAACTAAAGATAGTTCTAGTTCAAAATATATAGATTATAAATTAGCAGATAAATTGAATGAAAAACTTTCATATGCAATACACGAAGTTAATGGAGTATGCAGTTATGAAATAAATTCTAAAAAATACGATACATTAAGTTTAAAAGGTATAAATTTAAGTGACTATAAGAAAATGAATGATTTCCTTTTAGTCAGTCAGAAAAATGTTAAGCCTTTTAAAGGAAATAAAATTATTATTAGTAGTACTACTGCTAAGGCTTATAACCTAAAGTCCGGTAGCACCATGAATATTAAAATTAATGGTACAACTTATAAATTTGAAATTGTTGGTATTGCAGCACAAGAGGGGATATTTTTAGATGAATCTATACAGAGATATGCAATTATTCCATTTGATAGTCTAAGTAATTATTTTAAGACAGATGGTAAGGCTAATGAATTGTATATTAAATCAAATGGAAGAGAAAGTAAGGAAAAGCTAATATCAAAGCTAAAAAGTATTTATCCTAAGTATGAAGTGAAGGAGCCTTTTACACAAGAACAATTAAATGAAAATCTATCAACCATTACAATATCTTTAATATTTATAACTATAATTGCTAGTTTTATGAGTATATTTATAATTTATTCATCCTTCAAGATTATTATGATAAATAAGCTGCCCCATATTGGTACCTTTAGAAGTGTTGGAGCAACTAAAAAAAGTGTTAATAAGGTTATGCTTATGGAAAGTATGGTGTTTGGAATAATTGGAGGAGTACTTGCAGGGGTTGTTGGTATAGGAATAACGTATGCTCTTACTTTGTTTTCCACATCCAGTGAATTGCAAGGAATGGTTAAAGTTAATATATCATATATGAATCTTTTAATTAGCTTTATTCTAGCTAATGTTATTAGTTTTATAAGTAGTATTATTCCTATAATGAATGTTTCAAATATACCAATTAAAGAGGTTGTATTAAATAATATATCAGAACATAAGGAGAGTAGTAACAAAAAAGGAATTATTGGAATAGTTTTGGTAATCATTTCAGCTATTTTACCTAAGTTTGTTCCTGTTAAGTTTGTGGAAATAGGATCATTAATTTCCGTTGTATGCATATTTGTAGGTATATTATATGCTTTTCCGTTACTATTTAAAGCATTAATAAAAGTTCTAAAAACGCCTTTCTCTTTATTGTTTGGAAGTATAGGCAAAATTTCTATTGGAAATATGAGAAATAATAAAAGCATTTTAAATATCACAACTTTAATTGTCATTGGTGTTGGTGTACTGCTTATGGTTAATACATTATGTAAAAATATGACGGTACAGCTCATAGATTCAATAGCTAATATACAAACTTATGATATTGGAATATCATTCCCCAATTTAAATAAAAGCGATGTTGAAACTATAAAAAAAGATTCAAATGTTAAAGATGTATTAGGCTTGAACTGTGTGCAAAATGTTAAAGTAAAAAACTCAAAGGATTCAATTAGTCTAATAGATGGTGTTTCGGGAGATAAGTACTTTAATTACAGAAAAATAAATTTAGTAGGAAATAAGGAAGCATTGCTCAAAAAATTAAAGTCAGGAAGAAATATAATAGTAAGTAAAATACTACAAAAAAGATATGACTTAAGCATGAATAGTAAGTTGTCTTTAGAGTTAAATGGTAAGAAACGAAATTATACTGTAATTGGTTTTGCAGATACTTATATGACACAAGGAAGTTTTGCTATGATATCAGTCAGATATTTGCAAAAGGATACAGGGGATTATAATTATGTAGCTGCTTACATTCATGTAAGAGACAATGTAAAAGTCTCAAAGGTAAATGATAAATTAAAGAAGACTTATAAAGATTATTACCCAAACATAGAGGTTACAAGCACATTTAAGGAAAATTTTAAAAATTCTATGCAGCAGTTAAGTATGATGATTGAGGGCTTTTCTATAATATCTATCATAGTAGGCTGTTTTGGAATAATAAATAATTTTGTTATAAGTTTTATAGAAAGAAAACATAGTATAGCTGTTTACAGATCTATTGGTATGAAGAAAAAACAAGTTATGAAAATGATTTTTGTAGAAGCATTAATTATAGGTTTAACATCAGGTGCAGTAGGTGTATTAGTAGGCATTATTTTAATAAATATAATTCCTATGTTTCTAGAAATAGCTAAGGTAGCAATGCCTATAAGTTATTTTCCCAAAGATTTTATTATATATGTAATTGGTGCTGTTTTGATTTCTATGTTAGCTTCTATTGGTTCGGCTAGAAATGTATTAAAAATGAATATAGTTCAAGAGATAAAAAGTGAATAATTATAAAAGTTATTTGTTTATGCTTTAGAGGTGGTATTTTGTAAGAATACTTATAAAATATATAAACTAGGAGTGAAATTTATATGAAGGTAACAGTTTTAAATGGAAGTCCCAAAGAAGCGTGTAATACTGTAACTATGAAATATGTAGAATTTCTTGAAAAAAGTTTTGCAAAACATAGTTTTACCTATATAAACATAACACGTAATATAAGGAGGTTAGAAAATGATGAGAAGGAGAGGCATAAGATAATTGATAAAATTAAAGAGGCGGATGTTGTTATTTGGGGATTTCCTGTATATCTAGGTTTAGTACCAGCAGGATATAAAAGGTTTATTGAATTGATTTTTGAAAATAATATGGCTGAAGTGTTTAGGGATAAATATGCGGTAATAATTACAACATCAGTACACTATTTTGATATAGCAGCAATAAAATATGTGCATGCTATAATTGATGATTTAAATATGAGATATGTAGATTATTATTCAGCTGAGATATTTGATTTGACCAATGAAGAAAAGAAAAACAATTTTTATTCTTTTGGCAAAATAGTTTTTGACGATATTGAAAATCAAAAGTACCATCCACGTAGATATAATCCAATAATAAAAACAGTTAAGGAATATAATCCAGAATATAATGAATTCAAAATTGATAATAAAGGTAAGAAAATTGTTGTTGTAACTGATTCTATGAATTTAAATAAAAATATTGGAAAAATGGTAAGTAAGTTTGTAAGTATTACTAATGCAGATTTGATTAATATATCTGACATAAAAATAAATGGCGGATGTGTTGGGTGTATGCATTGTGTATATGATGGCAGCTGCATTTATAGTGGTAAAGATGATATTGGCATGGTATACGAAAAAATTAGAAGCTATGACATTATAGTTTTTGCAGGGGAAATTGAAAATAGATATTTATCTGCACGATGGAAGCTGTTTATAGATAGAAGATTTTACAAAAATCATCAGCCAAATTTTGCAAAAAAACAATTGGGATATTTAGTTTCTGGTGAATTGAGACAAGTGCAAGATTTAACTGATAGTATTCAAACACTTGCAGAATTTGAAAGATGTAATTTGGTGGAAATAGTTACAGATGAGATTTCAACATCAGCTGAAATAGATAAAAATATTTTGGAGTTCTCAAAAAATTTAGTTAAATGTTCTACTTTAAACTATGTTAAGGAAAGAACATTTTTAGGTGTTGGGGGTCATAAAGTATTTAGAGATATGATTTGGGGAGAGTATAGAATGATATTTAGTGCAGATCATAGGTATTATAAAAAAAATAAGTATTATGATTTTCCACAGTATAATTATGAAAATAGAATTAGAAACTTTATTATGTCTATTTTTCTTAAAATACCTCCTATCAGGAAAAAAATTATAGATTCACTTGGTACTACAGTTCTTAAATATTTGGACAAGAAAGTAATTAAAATACAATAATATTAGTAAATTCGAGGTGATAGTATTATGAAGAAATTAATGCTTGGTAATGAGGCTATTGCTAGAGGAGCTTATGAAGCAGGGGTTACTGTAGCAACAGCGTATCCTGGAACTCCAAGTACAGAAATTACGGAAAGTATTGCAAAATACCATGAAGTATATGCAGAATGGTCACCCAATGAAAAAGTTGCCTTGGAAGTGGCAATTGGGAGTTCAATTGGGGGAGCAAGAGCTTTGTGCTCTATGAAACATGTCGGCTTAAATGTAGCTGCTGATCCATTATTTACAGTATCATATACAGGTATTAATGGTGGACTAGTTATTGTTGTGGCAGATGACCCAGGAATGCATAGTTCCCAAAATGAACAAGATAGTAGACGATATGCAAAGGCTGCTAAAATACCAATGCTGGAGCCATCAAGTAGCCAAGAATGTAAAGAATTTGTAAAAGAGGCATATGAAATAAGCGAAAGGTTTGATTGCCCAGTAATTATACGTTTATCCACACGAATTGCTCATTCTCAAGATATTGTTGAAATTAATGAAAGATGTAAATGTGATATTAAGGATTACATAAAAGATATTAATAAATATGTAATGGTTCCTGCAATAGCAAAAGTACGACATATTAAAGTCGAAAGTAGAATGAATAAATTAGTAAGTTTTAGCGAATCATCACAGTTAAATAATATCGAGTGGGGAAAAAGAAATATAGGAATAATTTCAAGTGGTATTGCTTATCAATATGCAAGAGAAGTATTTAAAGATGTGTCATATCTAAAAATTGGCATGGTTTATCCTTTACCACGAGAGATAATTGAAAGGTTTGCAAATAAAGTAGAAGAACTATATGTTATTGAAGAGCTGGAACCTTTTATTGAAGAATACATAAAGGAATTAGGAATTAAAGTAATAGGTAAGGAAGTTTTGCCTATGGTTGGGGAATTAAATTCGGAGATTATAAATAATAGTTTTTCTAGTAAAAAACCTACTGTTAATAAAAAAATAGCTAAAGATATTATTGCACGACCTCCTGCTATGTGTCCAGGATGTCCTCATAGAGGAATTTTTTATGTTTTGAAAAAGTTAAAATTAAATGTAAGTGGAGATATAGGATGCTATTCATTAGGTGCATTATTGCCATTAAGATCTATTGATTCATGCATATGTATGGGAGCTAGTATTGGAATTGCACATGGTATGGAAAAAGCACGTGGTACTGAATTTATAAATAGAACTGTTGCCATTTTAGGAGATTCTACTTTTATACATTCCGGTATAACAGGATTAATTGATATTGTATATAATAAGGGAAATTCAACTGTCATTATACTTGATAATGCAGTTACTGCTATGACGGGATATCAATCTAATCCTACAACGGGTTATAATATTAAAAATGAAGCAACAAAAAAAGTAGAACTTGAAAAACTTTGCAGAGCAGTTGGAGTGGAGCGTATAAAAGTAGTAGATCCATTTAATGTTGATGAAGTTGAAAGTGTTGTAAAGGAAGAAATTGCAGCATGTGAGCCTTCTGTTATTATTGCAAGAAGAGAGTGCGAACGAATAAAAGAACATAAATCAAAGGCTATTCCTTTAAAAGTTAATCAAAGTAAATGTGTTAAGTGTAGAAAATGTCTTGAAATAGGATGTCCTTGTATTTGTATTGAAGATGAAGATATTGTAGTTAATAAATCATTGTGTATTGGGTGTAAATTGTGTATGAATATTTGTAAAATGGATGCTTTCGAGGAAGATGGTGATGTGAATGAGGAATATTAACATAATAATAGTCGGTGTTGGTGGGCAAGGTGCATTGTTAGCCAGTAAAATCCTTGGTAGAGTTGGTATGAAAAAGAATTATGATGTTAAGGTGTCTGAAGTTCATGGAATGAGTCAAAGAGGTGGAAGTGTTGTAACTTATGTTAGATTTGGTGAAAAACTTCATTCACCAATAGTGGAAAAAGGACAGGCAGATATAATATTAGCTTTTGAGGAACTTGAAGCACTTAGATGGATTGAATATTTAAATGAAAAGGGAATAGTTATTGTAAATACAGAGAAGATATATCCCCTTCCAGTAATTATAGGCAAAGAGAAATACCCAGATAATATAATTGATAGTATTAAGAGTGTATGCAAGAATACAATATCATTAGATTGCCTTAAAATATGTAAAAAGTACAAAAATATGAAGATTTCCAATATGGTTATTTTGGGGGCATTTTCAAGGGTTATGGATATTGAAAAGGAATTATGGATACAGTCAATAAAAGAAACTGTTCCACAAAGATTTTTAGATATAAATATGAAAGCATTTGAAGAAGGGAGAATGGAAAATTTATAAATAGAAGGTGGTATTTTTATGGATGAAAATCAGATTATGGATTCCATTAACAAGCATTGCTTGATGGTTAATGGAAAAAAGCAACTTCAGTGTGCAATTGCTTTTAAAATTGCTAAAGAATTCAATATAAGTGTATCTACTATTGGTACTTTATGTAATAAGAATAGTATAAAAATTAAGAATTGTCAGATTGGGTGCTTTTAATATTATGGAATTTGAGGTGAAGTTATAAAATGAAAACGGCTATTGAGGTGACGAATCTATATAAAACATTTAAGAATGATAAAATTGAAACTACTATTTTGAAAAATATACAAGTAACAATTAATGAAGGTGAATTTGTTTCCATAATGGGACCATCAGGTTCTGGAAAAAGTACGCTTCTTTATTTAATCGGAGGACTTGATAAGCCAACTTCCGGAAGTATAAAAATTAAGGGGAAAGATATAGCAGTAATGAGTGATAATGAAGCGAGTAATATGAGATGTAGGAATGTTGGATTTGTGTTCCAATTTTATAATCTGATTCCTAATTTGAGTGTTGAAGAAAATATATTATTGCCAATATTATTAGAAGGTAAAAGTGAAAAACTGTATAAGGAAAAACTAGATGAGATTCTTGAGGATATAGGATTATCAACGAAAAGGAAGTATACTCCTAAACAATTATCAGGTGGTCAGCAGCAAAGAGTAGCCATTGCGAGAGCTTTAATCAATGAACCTGATATTATCTTAGCAGATGAGCCTATTGGAAATTTAGATTCGAAAACAGGAAATGAAATCATGGAACTTTTACGTAAAATTAATAGGGAAAAGGGCAAGACAATAGTTCAGGTGACTCATTCACAAGAATCTTCAACGTATGGTAATAGAACGATTTTCTTAAAAGATGGTATGATACAGAATTAATAATTAGAATATAATTTTGTAAATGGAGTGGAAGTTCTATGAAAAAGAAAGTTTTATTTGTTGGTGAGGGAATAGCATTATCACATATTGTAAGACCAATGTATTTAGCTTCGTGTATAGACAAAGATAAATATGATATTGCTTTTGCTTGTAGTAAAAGGTACAAAAAATTTGTTTGCCATAAAATTGATAATTATTTTGAAATTTTTAGCTTATCACCAGAAGAATTTAATTCACGGATAGAAAAGCCATTTAAGGTATTTGATAAGAAAACTCTTATTAAGTATATAGATTGTGAAGAGAAGGTATTTTCTACATTTAAACCAGATTTGGTCGTTGGAGATATGAGAGTTTCATTAGGTATTTCTTTAAGGCAGGCTAATATACCATATATTAATATTGCCAATGCTTATTGGAGTCCCTTTTCTACACAAAAAAGGCAAACTCCAGAAATACCACTTTTAAGTAAGGTAAGCTTAAAAAATAAGGAAAGACTATTTAAAATAATGTTACCTCTAGTAACAAAAAGATATATTAAGGGTTTTAATGAGCTTAGGGTTAATGCTGGATTGCATCCTGTAAATTCAATGGAAGAGATGCATTGTAATGGAGATTTGAACTTATATTTAGATGTACCTTCTCTTGCTCCAACAAGGCCATTATCAAAGGAACATATGTATATTGGACCTATAACTGAGTTTGTTGATAATGAGCTTCCCACGTGGTGGAATAAAATAGATAGTATTAAGAAACCTATTATTTATTTTTCACTGGGTTCGACAGGAAACTTGGCATTATTGGGGGAAATAGTAAATGCCTTAAATAAACTTGATGTAACAGTTATCATGGCAACTGCTAATAGAATTTCTAATGAGATCCTTTCTGAAAAGTTTTTTGTTAGTGATTATATACCTGCATTGTTAGCAATAGAAAAATCAGATATAGTTATATGCAATGGTGGTTCTGGAAGTATATATCAAGCTCTTTCAAAGGGTAAACCATTAATTGGATTTCCAACTAATATGGATCAATGTCTTGCAATGAATATGGTTGAAAAAAAGGGGCTAGGGAAAGCAATAAGACCTAATATGGCTAAAAGTGATTTTATTGCAAATGAAATTATGAAAATGTTAAATAGTTTTCAGTACGCTAATAAGTTTTCTAAGATTAAAGAAGAGATACGCCGGTATGATGCAAAAAAATTATTTACAAAAGTGATTGAAGATTTTTTATAATCAGTACTTAAAAGATATATTATGAGGGGATAAATAATGAAAAATGAGTGCATAGAAATTCCACAAATGCTGTTAATCGGTGCAACAGGACGTAATATGGGGAAAACTACTCTTGCTACTGCAATAATAAAAAAATTTAAAGATAATTTTTGTGTTATAGGGTTAAAGGTTACAACCATAAGAGAGAAAAATGGTAAATGCCCTAGAGGAGGAGAAGGCTGTGGTGTTTGCTCTAGTTTAAAAGGCAATTTTCAATTACTTGAAGAAGTGAATTCTAACACAAATAAGGATACGGCATGTTTATTAAAAGCAGGTGCGGATAGGGTGTTTTGGCTTAAAACCTTGAAAAGTTATAGCTATGAAGCTATAAAATATTTTATTACGCAATTGCCAAAGAATACCTTAGTAATATGTGAATCAAATAGCATTCGTCATGTGGTTAGACCTGGTGGGTTTATAATGGTTAATAGAGAAGGTGTGAGTGCTATTAAAAAATCAGCAAGAGAAGTAATTGATTATGCTGATTATATTGTAAAGTATGATTTTGAAAATAACATTAGCGAAATAGTAAAAAAAGTAGATGTATTTAGAAGAGTAAATAACATAGAAGTGAAAATCAGAGAAAGCTAATCGGAAGTTTTATAATTTAAAGATTTTAAAGAGGAGAAGATTCATAATGCTTAAATATAATGATAATACAGCATATGAGGGAACTGTTTTAGCAATAGACAATTTTATGCCTGAGAGAAATAAAGATTATAAAACTCTTAAGGTAATTAACCAGATAAAAAAAAGCCTTTTGAAGTAGAAGTTTTTTTTGAAAGTTTATTTATAGTTGGAATAGATAAAAATAATATTAATTTATTGGATAAGCTTATTATTGGAAAAACTGAAATGAATATTACAAGGATAGAAGATAAATGTAATGAAGTTGTAGTAGAGCTGGAGTCTTCAGATGTAATTAAGCTGGGGTTTAAGGTGAGGCATATGTCTAGAATCCTTAATTTTAAAATAATTTCCATAAATGATGATGTGTTTTATAGTAGAAATGCAGACGTTAGTGCTCAGAAAATGAAGGAAATATTAAATATGCATTTTTGTGCAACTACATATAAACTACATATTGATTATAAGTCTATTCCTCAAAGTGGAGAACAACTAAAAAATGAGATACAAAATGACATTAAAGAAGGATACGATGGTATTTTTACGATTGGGGGTACAGGAGTTAGTGCAAGAGATATAACTTATGAGGTTGTTAATGCTTTTTGTGAAAAGAAGATACCAGGTTTAATGGAGTATATAAGAGTAAAATTTGGAGAAGAGAATCCACATGCATTGTTAAGTCGTTCAATAGCAGGTATTAATGGCAGCACTTTAATTTATACAATTCCAGGAAGTAAAAAAGCAGTTATTGAGTACATGGAAATATTATTAAAAACAATGGAACATATTATACATATAAATAATGGACTTGGACATTGATTTTATGAGATAACTTTTACTATAACATATAAAAGTAATTGGTGGGAGAAAATTATGATAGATAAGCATGGCAGAAATATTGACTATTTAAGAATTTCAGTAACAGACAGATGTAATTTAAGGTGCATTTATTGTATGCCTAAAATGAAAGGTTACATACAGGAAAACAATAAGATTAGTTGCTCAGATATTTTTAAATTACTTAGAGCAGCTGTTTCAGTAGGAATAAATAAGGTAAGGTATACAGGAGGAGAGCCACTACTTAATGAAGAGATAAGTAAAATTATATATGAAACCTCAAAATTACCTCAAATTAATGACATTGCCATAACAACAAATGGTATTTTACTTCCACAGATGGCAAAAGATTTAAAGAAAGCAGGATTAAAACGAGTAAATATAAGTCTTGATACTTTGAAAAGTGATACATTCACAAAAATAACTAACTTTAATCAAATAACTAAAGTTATAGATGGAATTGATACATGTTTGAAGCTTAATTTGAAACCTGTAAAAATAAATACTGTATTAATAAAGGGAATTAACGATTTAGAAGTTAATGATTTTGTAAATTTATCTAGAGAAATGCCTGTAGAAATAAGGTTTATTGAACTAATGCCTATAGGTGAAGGAGCAAAAATTTATGAAAAAGGTAGAGTGAATATAAAGGAATTACTTATGTCTCGTTCAGATTTAATTCCTATAGAAAGTCTTCAAAATAGTACTGCTAATATGTATAAGATAAAAGGTGGAAAAGGAAGAATTGGATACATAACACCTATAAGTTGTAAATTTTGCTCAACATGTAATAAAATAAGACTTACATCTATGGGGACTATAAAACCATGTTTGCATTCTAATCAAGAAATAGATTTGAAGCCTTATTTAAATAATGAAGATGTTCTTGTGGAGAAATTAAAAACTATAATTTTTAACAAGACCTTTCAGCACCATATAAATGAAGAAAATATTAGCAGAAGCAAAAAAATGATGTACCAAATTGGTGGATAGGAGTGAAATTATGAGCGAAGTATTTACGCACATAAATGAAGAAGGAAGAGCTAGAATGGTGGATGTAAGTGAAAAGGACAATACAATAAGACAAGCCATAGCTAGTGGAAAAATCTCCATGGAAAAAGACACACTTGAAAGAATAAAAGAGGGAACTATTTCAAAGGGTGATGTATTAGCTGTAGCTCAAGTAGGTGGAATAATGGGTGCTAAAAGTACTTCCCAAATAATACCAATGTGTCACAATATATTAATATCAAATTGTGATATTAATTTTAAGTTTGATTTTGAAAATAGTGAAATTGAAATAGTTGCAATGACAAAAACAGTTGGTAAGACAGGAATTGAAATGGAAGCACTTACAGCAGTATCAGCTGCAGCACTTACTATTTATGATATGTGTAAGGCAATTGATAGAGAGATGGTTATAAGTGATATTATGTTAGTTAAAAAAAGTGGTGGTAAATCTGGAGATTTTGAAAGGGTTGGTTTATGATGGCTAAAGTAGTGTCTGTAAATATTAGTAAGAAAAAGGGGACAATAAAGCAGCCTATAGAAGAAGGATTTTTTAAAATAAATCATGGGCTTGATGGAGATGCTCATGCAGGCGATTGGAATAGGCAGGTAAGCTTTCTTGCAGTTGAGAGTATAGAAAAGGTAGGAAATAAGGAAATAGGTTTGGGCCCTGGAAAGTTTGCTGAAAATATTACTACTGAAGGTGTATGCTTGTACAAGCTCCCAATTGGAATAAGAATCGAGATTGGAGATGTAGTTTTTGAAGTTACACAAGTTGGAAAGGAATGTCACTTTGGATGTGAGATAAGAAAAAAATTGGGTGATTGTATCATGCCCAAAGAAGGCATATTTGCAAAAGTATTACAAGAAGGAAAAATAAAAACCGGGGATACAATAAAAATTATTTATAGGTAGATAGTTAAAGCAAGATTACTAATTTAACTAAGGAAGGAGGATATTTTTAATGGACTATATAAAAAAGTCATGTGAAGACAATAATATTATACCCGGTAAAAAAAAAATCAAAATTGGTAGAATGCTAATTTTGTTAAGTATATTAATCATTACATTCCTTATTTCAATATCAGTAGGTAGATATTCAATTTCCATTAAACAATTTTTACATATTATTTATTCAAAGATATTTTCTATTTCCGATGGAAGTATTTCTAGTGCAGATAGCATACTATTTGAGGTAAGGCTTCCAAGAATTATAGGAGCTATGTTAATTGGAGCTGCACTTTCAATATCAGGAGCAGCTTATCAGGGGATATTTAAAAATCCTATGGTATCACCTGATATATTAGGTGCTTCATCAGGAGCAGCTTTTGGTTCAGCAATAGCAATTTTATTATCATTTAATAGTTTAGAAGTGCAGCTTTCTTCATTTGTTTTTGGGATAATTGCGGTAACTTTAACGTACATAATAAATAAATTTATAGGTTATAAAAGTAGTTCTACAGCGGTATTGATTTTGGTAGGTATGGTAGTTTCAAATTTTTTTTCAGCATTTATTTCTTTGGTAAAATATTCAGCCGATGCAGATAACAAGCTTCCAGCAATAACATTTTGGTTATTAGGTGGGTTAACTACTATTAGTTTAGATGATATAAAAATTATGCTTATCGTTATATTAATTCCGATAATTCTTCTTATGTTGTTACGTTGGAGATTAAATGTTCTTTCGTTTGGAGATGAAGAAGCAAGTGCACTGGGAATAAATGTGCATAGAACAAGAGCAGTTGTTATAATTTGTTCTACAATTTTGACAGCAGTAGCGGTTTCGTTTAGCGGTATAATTGGTTGGATTGGACTAATTATTCCTCACATTTCTAGAATGATTGCGGGGCCTAATCATAAACATTTGTTACCCACATGTCTCATTATAGGCAGTACATTCCTTTTAATAGTAGACGATATTGCAAGGAACATATTTGTAACAGAAATACCTTTAGGAATTATAACATCGCTAATAGGAGCTCCTCTATTTATTTACTTAATAATAAGGAGGAAAAATCTTGTATGAATTTGAAATTGAAAAATTTAGCATGTGGCTATAATAATAAAATCATAATAGACAATATAACAATGCATGTAAGATCAGGAGAAATATTATGTATTCTTGGACCTAACGGAGTGGGAAAAACCACTTTGTTTAAAACTATACTCGGTTTTTTAAAAATACAGGACGGAGAGATATTACTAGATGGACAAGATTTAAAAAAACTATCACAAAAGCAATTATCTAAAGCTATAAGTTATGTTCCCCAAGCACATACTCTACCATTTCCATATACAGTTTATGATGTAGTATTAATGGGTAGAACAGTTCATATGGGTGCTTTTTTAACACCATCTCAAAAGGATAGGCAAATTGCTAGTGAATCAATTGATGTATTAGGTATAGGGTATCTAAAAGAAAAAACTTATACAGAAATTAGTGGTGGAGAAAGACAAATGGTGTTAATAGCTAGAGCATTGGCACAACAATCACAGATAATGATATTAGATGAGCCTACATCTAATCTTGATTTTGGAAATCAGGTAAAGGTGCTAGAGCAAATTAATAAACTAGCTGCTAGAGGAATTGGGATAATAATGACTTCGCATTTTCCTGATCATGCTTTTTTGTGTTCAGCCAAAGTAGCATTAATTGAAAGAGGGAGAATATTTAAAATAGGCTCAATGGATGAAGTTATAACAGAAGAAAATCTTAAATCTATGTACGGCATAGATGTAAAAATTATAAGTGTAAAAGATCAATATGGTAATGTAATTAAATCATGTATACCATTATTAAGTAATATAAGGGAGGGTGATTAAAAGTGATAAAAATAATAAAAAAAACAACAGTAATTGCAATGACGATAGCTATGGTTACTACAGTATTTTCAGGATGTTCTAATTCTAATAGAGCAATAGAGAAGAAAGAATCAACTAAGATGACAGTAACAGATATGTCAGGAGAAAAAACGCAAGTACCAAAAAATAGTAAAAGAATAGGTGATGGTTGGCCTGCACATAATGAAGTGTTATGCATGCTTGGATATGGAAATAATGTTGTTTCAACTATACTTACTCGCAAACAGGAGCCATGGTTATATAAAGTAAACCCGCAGATGAATGAGTCTGAAACTGTTTTTACAAAAACAGATGTGAATATGGAGTCACTTATTAAAACAAAACCAGATATTGTCTTTTTACCTACTAGTTATAATTTTGATAATAAAATAAAAAAAGTTGGTATCAGTGTAGTAAAATTGAATTTCACTAATTTTGATGAATTAAAAAGTTGTTTCAAACTTACTGGAAAAATTCTTGGAAGTAAGTCAGAGAAAAAAGCAGATAAATACAATAAATATTTAGATAATAAGATAAATACCGTATCAAAGGTTACTTTACAAATACCGGAGAATCAGAAATTGAAAGTTTTACATATACAAAACATCGCACCGTTAACAGTAGATGGATCTAATACTATTATTGATTCTTGGATTAAGGTTGCTGGTGGAATTAATGTAGCATCAGAAGTAAAAGGAAATATGAAAGAGGTTTCTATGGAGCAAATATTAAAATGGAATCCTGATGTTATAATACTGGGCGCTGATGTTAAAGATGAAGGTGCGTTTTTTAATTCTAGTGCATGGAAGAATATAAATGCTGTTAAAAATAATAAAATAATTCATAATCCTAATGGAGCTTTTATGTGGGATAGATATGGTGCTGAGGAAGCACTGCAAATACAATGGGCTGCAAAAACACTATATCCTAATAAATTTTCTGATTTAGACATTACTAACGAAACTATTAAATTTTA
Source organism: Clostridium acetobutylicum ATCC 824 (assembly GCF_000008765.1). Classification (NCBI taxonomy): domain Bacteria; kingdom Bacillati; phylum Bacillota; class Clostridia; order Eubacteriales; family Clostridiaceae; genus Clostridium; species Clostridium acetobutylicum. The sequence goes on along the minus strand of NC_003030.1, from coordinate 2,100,850 downwards.
CAAAGAATTTTTAAATTATAATCTTACTAAAGAGGAAGCAGAACGAATAATTAAGGGAAAGGCACCAGTTGATTAGTAATAAATATTTTAAAACATATGTGTATAGTTAAGAATAGAACATGAGGTTATATAGTTTTAACAATTTGTTGCAAGGGTTAGTTTATTAAGCAATACTGGCAGTGAATACTTATTCTTTAGGGCATAGAATATCACTACCTTCTCTCGATTTTTGTGAGCTGTTTGGTAGATGCCTGAGTCTTTTTTAATACATTTATTGTTTCCTTTAAAATATTTATTTCAAGCTACATATAAATTATTTGAGCTTCTAATTCTTCAATTTTAGTGTTGGATTGAGCTGAACCTTCTTCTAATGTTTGTGGTTGGATATTTTTATTATTAATCAATGCAATTGTACCTTTCAAAAGATATTTTTTTATCCAAGTATAAATGCTAGGCCTAGTATAAACAATATATTCTGATACTGATTTTATACTTTTTCCAAATTCAAAGCAACGATGTAATATATTAACTTTTACTTGAACTGTGGGATTTCGTGGATGAATTTTAGTATTAGCGAGTTCAAGTAGCCTATGCTAGAAGATATTCTATTAATCCCTTGAATGGAAATATTGAGAAAAGTGAATAATATTATATTGCCTTTGATTTTTCTTATTATGAGAGATAGAAGATTCAGGTTAATTAAGCATATAACCTAAATGATGAAAAGTATGGTAGAATAGTGATTAGTTAAGAATACGAATTAAGAAGATAATTAACAATGGGTGAATTTTACGGCGTAGGAATAGTAGATTGACTTAAGTTAAGATTATAAAGGTAGTTGCTTCTAAAAATATTTTAAGCAGCTGCCTTTTCTTATAGGAGGAACAACATGGATACTAAAATAATCGAGAAAATACAAAAGCTTCTTAGCTTAAGTGAGAGCAGCAATGAAAATGAAGCAAAGATTGCCATGCTTAAGGTTCAAGAGCTTCTTTTAAAATACAAACTGTCAATGAAGGAAGTAAAAGAGCATGAAATTTATAATGAAGAAGTAAAGGAAAAGGTTAGTAACATATCATTTACTAAAGCTAGATGGAAGGCATACCTTGCAAAGATTATAGCGGATAATTTTGGATGTTATCACTACTACAAAAGAAAAAGAACCAATATTATAGCATTTCTTGGAAAGGAAGAGGATATCGTTGTATGCAATATAGTTTTAAACTATGCAATAGACAGTATAAATAGTATAGTTAAAAGATTAAAATATAAATATTCAAAACAAGGATACAGTACTAAAGGCATTGAAAATGATTATGCCCTTGGATTCATAAAAGGGCTTTTAGAAAAATTTGAAGAACAAAAGAGAGCTAATACTGAGTGGGGACTTGTTTTATTAAAAGATAAAGAAGTGGTAGAGGCTCATAAAAAAATAAAATTTAATGGAAGACTTAAAGTAAGCGCTAAATATAATGGGCATAACGATATTTACCTTAGAGGACATGAGGCTGGAAAGAAATTTAGCATAACGGATAAAATAACAGAGGGAGCTAATAACTATATGCATAAATTAACAAAGTAAAAATATGTTTTAATAATAAAATTTATTACTAAAAGTATTTACACAAGTATATTTTTTGTATAAAAAGTAGAGGATAATAGTATAAAATTTGTAGAAAGGAAGACTTTAAATGAAAAAGTATAAAATAATTAATAAATTTGTTACTATTATTCTAGCTTTATTTATTCCACTGTTTGCATTCTCTGGATGCAGCAGTAATAATTCTACTTCAAACAATCAAAATTCAGTAAAAAAAGTTACTAATAAAGATGAAATTAAGAAAACCTACGATGCTGATCTTAAGAAGCTAGAGAAGGATAGCACAATAACAAAGGAACAATCAGCTTCAGTATTAAATGCACTTATGGGTACTGTGAATAAAGCTACAGGTAATACACCGAAGGCCGCACTTGATAAATTAGTAAAGGAAAAGGTAATTACACAAGATCAGGAGAATAAAATTATAGATGCCCTGAAAATTAAATAGAATGTTTTGATAAAGCAAGTTTAATAGATTTAAGCTTGCTTTTTTCATTTGACAAATATAAATTACAAAATGGGAATGGGAGTTATATACAAGATGGAGTTTAACTTTTAGATTATCATAAAAATTGACCCAAATTAAATAAAAATATATACTATATGAGGAAATTATTTAAACATAGGAAAAGACTATTATATAATAAAGGAGAAGTTTTATGTATTCATGGATATGGATGGTCATTTTATCAGGGATTTTATTGGGATTTTGGGACATAACAAAGAAAAAAGCTTTTGAAAAAAATTCAGTATTAACGGTACTAGCTTTTTATTCTTTTTTTGCTTTTCTATTGGTGTCCTTTGAATTTCATAATGCAATTAATATAAAGGGAGATAAGCTATTAATAATATTGATAAAAACCTTTATCGTATTTATATCTTGGGCTCTTAGTTTTTCAGCAATTAAGAAATTGCCTATAAGTGTAATAACTCCATTTGATACATTAAATCCAATGTTTTCTGTAATATTTGGTATATTTATATTAAATGAAAAGTTATATTTGCTTCAGTATATTGGTATTGGAATTATGCTGATTTCTTACTATTTTATTGGAAGAGTAGGCTCAAGTGAAGTTATAAATATATTTAAGAATAAGTATTTTTATTTTATGATAAGTGCAGCAGTATTAAATGCCGTAAGTGCAACTATTGATAAAATAGCACTTAAATCTATAAATGCAGGTCAAATGCAATTTTGGTTTTGTTTCTTTATGTTTTTGTTTAATGGACTGACCATGCTTTATTTTAGGGTTAGTTCAAAGGATAAATCCAAAATTAAGATTGATTTTTATGTGCCTTTTATGAGTTTAATACTTATTGTATCAGATAGGATATATTTTACTGCACTTAATATACCTTCAAGTCAGATTTCAATAGTTATGCCTCTTAGAAAAATATCTATAATTGTTTCTGCTGTAGTTGGAGGAATTATATTTAAAGAAAAAAATCTTAAAAGAAAGTTTGGCTATATTTGTCTTTTGATTTTTGGTATTATATTTTTGTTTTTTAAGAAATAAGATTAGGACTTTTTATTGGCTTTTCTTGATTTATAAATATCAAATTATTTTAGGTTTCTAAGTAATAGACTTAGAAGCCTACATTTTAATGCGAAAAATTTTCTTATAAATAGGGTATAATGAATATCATTATGTAAAATGTGGTATAATATGGATATGGAAAAACAGTATAAGATGTTTTGTATCGCCCCAGTAAGTTTTTCCTGGCCAGAAGAAAGTTGTTGGGTAATCTTGACAACAGGGGGTGATGCTATGAGTGATAAAATAATTCTTGTTGCAATAGTTTGCGTAACAACGTTGGCAATGACCGCAATGGTCTTTATTGCTACGTATATGAAAGATAAATTGACATTAAAAAATAGAACGAGAATTAAAGATGTTTTGGATTCTGAAATAGAAATTAAATCCGAAAATAAAAACTCAAAAAACTAAAAACGCACCCATTCCACTAAGTGCGTTTTTAGAGAAAATCTTGTACTTAAGCATAAAGCCCAATGGCTTTCTTTATTTATATTATAACACAATTGTTTGGATAATAAACACATAAATTTTACTTATTTGTAAAGTAGTTATTGTGTTTATGAAATAAAAAAATGTTTGAAATAATGTGTGAAAACCATAGTAAAGCTACTCCAAACATAATATCGTAAGAAAAATTGAGTAAAAAAAGATGCTTTGAAAAATCTCCATGCCCCGCACCTATTACGGGAAGTATAAATTGGGAAGAACCTGTTATTAAAATAAAAATTAACATTAAATTCAGGAGCTTTATTGAAACATCTTTACTTTTTATTGCGTAAATAACAGATGTAGTAAAGTATATAAGCGAGAAAATAATAAATAAGTAAACATTATGATGTATATAAGGAAATTTGCTAATTAAATAGCTTCTAAAAGTGTTTAAGTGTTTATTCTTGGAGTACTGTCCTTTAACAAAGTTTCCACTATAGGGTTTATCAAGCCTATAATTTGAGTTGGAAGCATCAACAATTTTTTGCCACATTCTGTCCTGATGTTTTAGATAAAAAAAGAGTATTTTCCAATTGGAAATGTTGGGATAAAAATTTTTAAGCATATTATTGCTTAAAGGATCCAGTCCATTATTCTTATTATAAAAAGAATGTCCTTTGAATACCACAAGTTTCTTATCTAGCCCTAATTCTGTTAAATCCTTAGTAGGTGTTTTTGAATCTCTTAAAACTCCGGAAAAAACTGATTGATATATATTGTTTTCATTCATGACCTTTGTGAGAGAAAAATATGAAATTATACAAAGAAAAATCACAAATATTGAGCTTATAAGTATTAATTTTTTCTTATTGTATACTAGGTATAGGCTTAAGTAGATTATAAGCATAAATGGTACCATCGGCAGATTTTGAGCTTTAGCCGTGAGAAAAAATGCTGATGCTACAAAAAAGTATACAAAATCTCTTTTTTGAGGCTTTGATTTTTCTATTAAATTTAAATAAGTACCTATGCATAAGAGGAAAAACACTATAGTTCCTGCTTCTTCAAAAAAAGAATTAAAATATTCAACATAGCAGGTACTTGTGAAAAATAAAATCATGTATGAACCACAAATTATCTTTAAAGAAGTAGATAATTTTTTGAAATTTATTATCAAATATAGTCCCATCAAAAATAGTATGCTGTAAACAAAGGATAAATACCTTATATCAAATAAATTTCCAGTAAACTTATGAAGTATAAGAAAAAGAATAACTGATATTTTTACAGGTATAGAACATGAAGTCCAGTCATTATAGAATAATAAAAGAACATTCAAAGGGTTTGTTGAATATTTAATGTGAAGAAAGCCATCATAAATATCTTTGTAAGCGTTAGATAGGTTATCAATACCGCCGTATATCATTAGCCTTCCAAAATCACCATTATCGTGTTTTCCTATAATTGGATTTATGGAAAGACTAACTAATAATATTATTGCAGCAATAGCTATAATTATTGTATTGATAATATGATTTTTAGTTATTTTAGTAACAAAGTTCATTATATATGCCACTTCCTTAGTCATTATTATATTAAATATTTTACGGACCATTATATTATAATATATAAGAGCTAATAATTCATTATATTTTGTTAAAATAGTATAAAATTAGAAAAAGTGAGAAATAAAATAGGTAGAAAGAGAGTAGAAATAGGATAGTATATATAATAAAATATGTATTAAAATTTAATTGTTCTGGAAAAGTTATATAAAACGGTTGTTGTCAAAAAATTTATTTGTGTAAAGTTAAGTTTAAAAGTCTGGATATTTCCAGGCTTTTTTAATATAAAGGAGGTAAGTTAAGATATGAAAATAGCAATGGCAACGGGTATGATAGAACTCGATAAAGAGGTTGAAGAGATTCTTGAAAATAGAAAGGACACAAAAATATCTATGGTAAATTATAGAGAGTTTTTTAAGATTGAAACCTTTGATGTTGTAGTTTTATCAGACAGACTTATGGGAGATACAAAAATTCAGGATCTTTTTTTTATTTTAAAATCAAATAATACTAGGATTATATATCTTACTAATTGCGATGATGTAAAAGGTGTAAAAAGATGTTTTAGTTATTCCGTAAATGATATACTTTTTGACCCTGTAAAGCCTAATGATATTATTAAATTGATTTTAAAGCCTAATTCTTTTTCAGATATAAAAGATATATACCTTAGATATAAAGGCATACCAAATTCAATGTACAATGAAAAGATAAGTACAGTAGATAAAAAGATTAAGGTTGTTGAAAAAAAAGTTGAGATTCCTGTAAAGGAAATAGTCTATAAACCCAAGATACTAAAGAAAAATATAATAACGGTGTATACAGCAGAAGATTCATTATTAACAGCAGATTTTATAACTCAACTAAGTGTGATTTTATCAAAAAAAGTTCAGCAAAAAATATTGATTTTAGATTTTAATACATTATTTCCTGTTATGGACGATTTTCTTGGAGTAACAAAAGAAATAGAGATTGAAAGTGTGTATGATTTAAAAAAAAGTACAAGCCTTGTATTGATGCATAATGCAATAGAGAGAAATATGCTTAATGAAAACAATATAACTAAATTCGTAAAAAGGCATCCTAAATATAGAAATATAGAAATAGCAACAGGGTTATATGACTTAATTCTTGCAGAAAAGATACCCAAAAGTTACTATGAAGAAATAGTTAATACAGCAGCAAAGGTGTATGATACTATACTTATAAATACCAATCCTGATATAAGTCTTGTCAGTACATTTATACCTATAAGGCTATCAAGTAAAGTTATATTTATTACAAGGCCAAATTATACGAGCATAAGAAATACCCTTCTTTTAGTAGATAATTTAAAAAATATAATAAGTAAAGATAAGCTAAAGTTTGTTATTTCTGAAATTTCAAGTAGAAGTTTAGATAGTGAGACTATTGAAAAGCTTTTTGAAGGTTATAACATAATAGGGTACCTAAAAAAGGATGATAGAAGGGAAGAGGCTTTAAATAAACAAAAGCCTTTTATAGATACCTTAATGAGAGGAAAGGATACCTTAAAAGAGTATGTAGCTTTACTTGAAAAATTGGAGTATATCCCCAAGCCCTCAATTTTTAGTAGACTTTTTATAAAGGAAGAGGAGGGGCTTTAATTGAACAGAATTAATTTAGTTGAAGAGACTAACAACAAAAGTAACATTTCATTGCAGATGCAAGACACATCATATAATATAGAACAAAAGCTAATAAATCTAGTTGATAGTATAGTAATGGAGTTTACAGACAAAAGGCCCTACCTAATAAATGATACGGAAAGTGGTAAATTACCAGATAAGTCTCTTAAAAATGAAATTCTAAATTATGTAGATAAAAATGAGATTCAAATTGATAATGGGGTTAAAAGAATTCTCATAAAAAAGGTTAAAGACTATTTGTTTGGATATTACGTTCTTCAGGACCTAATTGATGATGATGAAATTTCTGATATAAGAGTACTTTCATATGATAATATACAAATAAAAATAAAAGGCAAAAGACTCCCATCCACTATAAGATTTCCATCTAAAAAATCGCTTGATATATTTTTTAATTACATTGTGATAAAACTTAATGGAACTCTTGATAAAAAGAATGCAATTCAAGTTTTGTCAGATAGGACAGACAAATTTTATTTAAGAATAAGCTTAAGTTCATCCTTTGTAAATTCCGTTGATAATTCCTATATTTCTATAAGGAAAATACCTAAAAGAAAAGTTGAACTTGAATCTTTGATGCTAAAGCATAATATGTTTAACAGAGATATATACAGTTATCTTGTTAAAAGAGTAAAAGCAGGAGTAAATATACTTTTATGCGGAAAGGGGGGAAGTGGAAAAACAACTATGATAAATGCACTGCTGGAAAAGGTGCCATATGATAGGGCAGCACTTATTATACAGGAGTCTGAGGAGCTATTTTCAGATCATCCTAATATGATGTTTCAAAAGGAAAAAATTAAGACAGGAGAAAACGATGCAGAATATTCCTTAGGGGATTTAACAAGGTTTGCTATGACAGAGGATTTAGATATGATAGTAATAGGAGAAATTAAAGGAAAGGAGGCTCTAAATCTTTTTAAGGTTGTTGGTACCGGACATGATGGATGGGGCTCAGTTCATTCAAATGGTTCAAAGGAGGCTGTAAATAAACTAATTGACTATATGCAAGAAGCAAATCCAAATTTAAGTAGAGTTTCTCTTTTAAAATTGCTTTCTGCAATCGATATAATAATATTTATGAAAGATTATAAGGTTATGGAGATAACAGAGGTATCGAACTTTGATGAGCAGAGATGCGAAATTGTATTTAATCCAATTTTTAAATTCTATAAGGGTAATTTCAAAAAATTAAATGATAGCTGTAATAAAGTAAAAGAAAAGATAGAGTACGCTAATTTTGTGAATTTTGGAGGGGATGAGATTTGAAGCTTTTAAAGATTATAAATCTGATCTTAATATTATCACTGCTGTGCATATCATATATATTATCAAAGAGATTAATAAATGATGATAAAAAGAAAGTGAAATCTATACTATGCTATTTTGACAAAAAGTATAGAGATAGGCTATTTGATAAAAAAGTAAATAGGATATATAAAAGAAAAGGTAGCAATATTTTTTTAAGTAAATTAGATGAAACAATATACTCTTCAGGTATAAGAAAATACTTAAAATACATGACCTCTGAAATATTTATTTTGGGGGTTATTATTATGTCTTTTCTATTTTCAGTTGCCGTTTTCAAGATATATGAAAGCGTGATATTTTCAGTAGTAGCATTTGCAGCGTTACCTATTATTTTATATGGTGTTTTAAAGGAAATGGTTCAGGTTAATTTTGATAGGATAGATAATAGTATAATGTTTTTAATAAGTTCCTTAAAGAGTAATGCAGCTGTAAAAAATAATATAGTTTTTATGATGGAGGAAACTACTGAAAAGCTTAAAGAGCCTTTAAGAACCTATAATAATGATTTTGTAAGAGATATAAGGGTAGGGATGCCTATGAAAAAGGCTTTCGAAAATTATATAAATAAAGTAGAAAACATAAGACTAAGAAATATACTTAAAAATTTATATATATGTTCTTTAAATAATGCTGATTATTGTAAGCTTCTTGATAAAACAAGAGTGGTTATTAGAAACTATTATGAAGAAAAAGAAAAGAGGAAAAGTAAGGTGAAAAGTGCACAGATAAGTATTACAGCTATAGCATTTGCAACACTTATAATACTTAATGCGCTTTCTAAAGTTACAGATAACTTTTATGCTTTGCTTATGAATACAACAACTGGACAAGTATTAGTAGGGTATCTTTTGTGTGTGATTTTATTCTCAATATATAGATGTCTTTCACTTAAAAAGTTTAACTATTAAAGGAGGTTTTTTGGTGATATATGTTTTAAACACAATGTTTTTAATATGCAGTTTTATTGCCGCTTATTATATAAGGTATTTTATAAAATTTAAATTTAACTCAAGATATAAAAAAGCCAAGGGATCTAACCTTGTAATAAAACATAAGACATATAACTTAATAAAGCTTTTTAACCGGAAGTTAATAGAAGATAAACTTATTAAAAGTGGCAATCCTTTTAAATTAAATTTTAAAACTTATATTTTTGTAAAATTTGTAACTTCCACTATTGCTGCAATTGCTTCGTTACAGTATATTGGTTTATCTTTTATAGGTTGTTTATTTGGTATAACAGCCTCTATTTTAGGATTTTTTTTAGTAGATATTTTAAATTACTTGAGCAACAAGGATGATAAAAACAAAATAAGATTGGATTTAGCTGATGTATATGATTTAATAACTATTCAAACTATTGCAGGAGTAAGTATTGGACATGCATTGCTGGAGGTTAATACGGTGTGTAAGAGCAAAAGATTAAAAAAAAGTCTTATTAGATTAGCTGCAAAAATAAATTTATCCAAAAACATAGAAAAGGCTCTAGATGAATTTAATCAGGAATATGATATGCATGAAATAGATGCTTTTGTAGCGGTTATAAAGGAAAGCATAACAAGTGGTGTATCAGAAGAGGCATTAGACGATCAGAGTTCTGCTTTAAAAACTATAAATTCATTTTATACTGCAAGTGAGACAGAAAAAATAGATATACATGTTTTAATTATATCAATGCTGCTTTTAGGAGGAATAATATGCACAATTTACTACTGTATAGGAAGTGATCTTATGCAAAGTGCTCATGGGATATTTAGTTAATGTAGTATTAAGAAAATTGTAGCTTTTTTTATTTTGAAAATTATGGAGAGGATGAGTATTATGAAAAAAATATCTAAGGAAAGTAAAAGAGAAAATTTTAAAGTAAAGAGAGGAGAGGTGAATACTGTTGCAGTTTTGGTTATTATTGCTGTATTTTTAATTATAACGTACCCAATGTACAAAACACTGATAAATGGATTTATGTCAAGTGTACAAACATGGTTTACAACAGCAACTAAGAGTATATTTTCTTAGAATAGGGGTGATAAGTTGGATTCAGTAATAAATAAAAGAAAAGCAGGTGGAGTTCAAATAGTTGTAGCTACTCTATTAGGAGTTTTAATAATGAGCAGCGTATTTATTTATTTTATATCAAATATGATACCTATAAACAATTCATATAAAGCTGAGACTATAGCTAGAAAATATATGTTTAAAATAGAGCAGGATGGATATTTAAAAGAGGATAATGCTCAAATCATGAAGAAGGAATTTTCATCTATAGGAATAGAAGATATAGACATTTCAGGCACAACGCTTAATCCTGTGGACTATGGAAGCGATGTATATCTTAAGGTGTCATATAAGGAAAATGTAAAAAAAGTAACAGTTTCAAGTGGAATAATGCCAGTATTCTCTAATGAGAAAAAAACTGTAGTAATCGAAAAAAGTTCTACCAGTAAAAATGTGATTAGACCTTGAAAAGAGGTGGTAATATGCAGATAAGTAAGCTTAAAGGGGATGCTTCAATAGCAGTTCTAAGTTTATTTACAGTTATTTTAATGGGGTTATGTTTAGAATTTGTTTTTTTTCACAAGCTTATTATGAAGGAAGCAGAGGGAGTGCAGGACGATGTTATTCTTTCCAATCTTGCAGTTTATAAGGATGTGGATATGGAGGCATTAAGTTTTAAGGAAGGATGTTTAAAAATAAGCGATTATAATGCTGCTTTTAAAACTTTTAAAGATCACTTACAGAAAAATATGAGGCTTGATAATAATTTTAATTCTTTAAATGGACAATTCATAGAAGGGAATGTTACGATAGATGAATTTACAATATATAATGTGGAGAATAATTATGTAGAAATACTAACGTATAGTAGAGAAAATAATGAATTTACGAGGAGAGAAATAAAAAATCGAAGTATTAATGTAGTCAAGACCACAGATAATGTAGTGGTAAAAAATACAAGTGTGCATGCAGCTATAAGTTATGATGTAAGACTTTTGTTTGGACAAAAAAAGAGGGTTATGACCTCTGTTGATACAGATGTAGTTAATTGAGAAAGGATGATATGTTTGAATTTTAGAAAATCTAATATAAAAATTTTGATAAGTACAGTTTTGATGAGCTGTGCTGCTTTTGGCTGTCTAATTATGGCTGAAAACAAAATAATTAATTCTTCGGGTAAAAAAGATGTAATAATAGCGTCAAAAGATATAAAACAAGGAACAGCAATTGATAAATCTTCATTAAAAAAAGTTGAATATTATAGAGAATGTGTAAATTCTGACAGTGTTACTAATATGGAGTACATGGGCAATAAATATGCATCAGAGAATATTTATAAGGGAGAAGTGATAAGTAAAAAAAGAGTTTTAGATAAAAATGACGATTTAAAACCTTTTTTAAAAGAAAACGAAAAAGAAATTTCAATACCCTTAAGTAAATTTAACAATGATACCTTTATAGGGACATTAAGGGAGGGGGATATTGTTGATATAGTTCATACAAGTGTTGTTAATGAAAAAGCAGAGGATGAAGTTGAGGCTAAAGGATTAAAGGTTATTGGAGCTGTTGATTCACAGGGAAGATTTCTTAAAGAGCAGGATAAAAACATTTTAGCTGCATCATTGGTGTTTTTAGGCTCAGAGGAGGAATTTATAAAAATATCTAAGGATTTTTATATAGGATATTTTACAATAGCAAGATGTTCCAAAGTAAAAAAATAATTTTTTATAAAAAATAAAAATATCTAAATAAAATACTATATAAATAAAGAAAATGTTATGAGGTTACTGTAACTTAATTATATGACAAATGTTAAACAAATAAGATAAAGGTTCAAATTTGCAATCCTGAGAGATAAATTGTAAAATGTAAGTGAAAATATGTTATTTATAGTGATATATAAATAAGCGGGGGATTGAGATGAAAAAATTTAGTATATTAAATGGTAGGAATAAATTCACTAAAAGAGCTAAAATAAAATCTAATAAGATGAAACTGCTCATAGGAGCTATGGGGCTTATTTTGTGCTGTGAATTATTAGTAGGAGTTGTATATAAGTTACATGATAAAAAAACAGTTGAACAAAAAAAGATAGAGGCCGAGAAAACGCCAAGTAAAGCTAAAAAGAAAAATACTACAAAAGCTGAAAGCAAGCCTGAAGTTAAAGCTGCTACAAATACACAGAACGCTACAGTACCACAATCAAAGGATAGCAATCAGAAAGTAGATACATCAGGGGCAGCTAATAGTCCATCATCTAATACTGCAAGTAATAAAACTAGTAAAAGTAGCTCGCCAAATAATACATCACAAAAACCAAATAATAATCGAGTTGGACAAGAAAGTAAAAATGTTACACAGTCACAAACTACGAGAAGAACAACTCAGACTACAACTCCAGCTGTTCATCCTACGCAGGAGCCTTCACAGCCAGTTGTGAATGAGCCACAGCAGCCGGCAGTCCAAAATCAAGATCAACAGAATAAAATTACTAGTCAGGATGAAATTGATGCATCCAAAAGTCAAGATGAAATAATGAAAGAAATTCATAATAACGGAAATTAACATTTATAGCGGATAGGTAAAATTGCCTATCCGCTATTTTTTATATAAAGAAAAAAGGAGGTTATGCTGTGGTAATTACTTTTATATATGGTATTGCTATAGGATATATGACTGTGAACATTGCAGGAGGTATTTGCAAAAAAGAGCTTACTTATGAATTCACAACAAAAGAATGTAGTATTGTGGCAATGATATTGGGGCTAATATATTGTCTTTTCTATAGAAAAAGTATGCTAGGGTTTGAGTTTTTTAAACATTGTGTTATAGCTACTATGCTGTTTTTAGCAGCGCTTATTGATTTTAAAACTAAAAATGTCTACTTTTTTATCACAATTATTTCTTTCTTGTTTAGTACAGTGTTTGTAATGATAACTTACTTTAGTGGAAATTGTATAGAAGATTATGTAGTGGGAGCAGTAGCAATGGGAATAATTTCGTATATTTTTGCGCTTTTTAAAGTTATTGGTTTAGGCGATGTTGAAATATTTATAATATGTGGCATATCAATTGGATTTTATAAGAGCATAGAAGTTCTAATTTTATCTATTTTTTTATGTGGCATTTATGGTATTTTTAAAATTATAAAAAATATAGCTATAAAAAAAGAGAGGGTAGCATTTGTTCCATATATATTAATGGCCTTTGTAGTAGTTTCTTTAGGAATTTAATATGAAATAAGATATGGTTTTAACAATATATAAATTTCTAATATGAAGGAGTGAAGAGCGTGTATTATATTAACCTAAAGCAGGAAAGAATACTTAAATTTATAGAGAAATTTGGAGTTGCAAGAATAGAACATATGAAAAGAATTCTCAATATAAAAGATATAGACAACCAATTTAAAATATTAATAAGACAAAGAAAAGTAAAGCTAGTATTTAATGATATATGTGTACTAGATGGGAAAAAGGAGCTCAATATAAAAATGATTAAAGCTTTGGATCTATACAGTTACTTGCATTTAAACAATGGAGGCATTCCTATTGAATGGTGTATGCCACAAGATTTCCCGTTTACAATTGCATTTTTTAGAAATAGTAAAGTTTTTGATGTAGCTATTATAAACGAGGGAGAGGAGACCATTTACTCAAGTGCCATAAATAGGGGAGTTTCAGAGAGAGTCATCGTAGTTCTTTCTGAAGAAAATCAGAAGGAAAATATAAAAATTAATAAACAAATTAAATGCTGCACTATAGAAGATGGTGTACTTAATTTTTTTTAAAAGGAGGTTTTTTCAATGGCAAAAAATTTTTATAGCAACTTTAAAATTAAATCTATAATGCCTAAAGTTGGGGACGTTATTATAAAAGACTGTGGAGAGATAAAGGATAATTTTGTGATAGCTAAAGAGTATGAAAATTATTTCTTAGCTATTTCTGCTAGACTTGGATTTAAAGAGTGTTTTACTAAAGCAAGTTTCTTTACTTGTGAACTTAAGGTTAAGTATGAATTAAGATAAATGGAAGGGTGTGGTTAGGTGTGCATAAAAAGTTTAATTATAGATTGATAATTTGTATATTTATCTTACATACTTTAATATGTATATACCTGTTAACGCCGCTTATAGTGATTAGAAGTGAATTTATTAAGAGAAGTTCATTAAACAAATTCATCGATATTAATGAGTTAATTAACATGTACAAGCATCCATTTATTAGTTTTAATACTATTATAAATAACTTGGATATACGTAATGATTTTGTAATTGTATTCTTACTTTTTACTTCTGGAATTTCTTTGTTTGTTTTCCTTTATAGAAATATGGATAGTGAAGAGAAAGGGATAAATCATTTGAGAAACAATGGAACGCAGGGAACTGCAAATTGGATGAAAAATAGTGAAATTAAAAAAGTGCTTACAATAGGCGGGGGTGAAGGGCTTGTTTTTGGAAGCATAAAAGAAGGTTTCGGAAATAAGATGGTAATACTGCCCAAAGACACTTTCTTTAACAAGAATATAGCTGTATTTGGTGCTTCTGGGAGTATGAAAAGTAGGAGCTTTGTAAGACCTAATATAATGCAAATAAGTGAACTTAATCAGTCAATGGTAATTACAGATCCAAAGGGTGAAATTTTTGAATCTATGTCAGAGTTTTTAAGAGATATGGGATATACAGTTAAAGTTTTTAATTTAGTCAATATGAGAAATTCTGATAGGTGGAATCCTTTGGGAGAAATAACAGATGAAATATCAGCTCAAAGTTTTGCAGAAACTGTAATAGCTAATACAAGAACCTTAGGGTCAAGGCAGGATGATTTTTGGGAGAAAACAGAGATGAATCTTCTTAAGGCACTTGTACTTTATGTTGTAAAAGAAAATCCAAAGGAAGAAAGAAATTTATCAGCTGTATACTCAATGCTTTCTTTAAGAGATACAGCATCTATTGATAATTTATTTAGAACGCTCTCATCATCACATGAGGCAAAAATGCCATATAATATTTACTCACAGGCATCGGAAAATGTAAAATCGGGAGTAATTATAGGGCTTGGTTCAAAACTTCAAGTGTTTCAAAACAAGCTTGTGTGTGAGCTTTCAGCTGAAAGTGATATTGATTTAACCCTTCCTAAGAAGGAGAAATGTGCTTATTTTTGTATAACCTCAGATATGGAATCTACCTTTGATTTTATAGCAGGGTTATTTTTTTCGTTTCTTTTTATAAAATTAGTTAAATATGCTGATTATACGCCGAAGGAAGCACAAAAGGAGGTGTACTTTATACTTGATGAATTTCCTAATATAGGAGCGATACCTGACTTTACAAAGAAAATATCAACTATGAGATCAAGAGGAATATCAAGTTTAATTATATTTCAAAATATAGCACAGCTTCAAAATAGGTATCCCAATAATGGATGGTCTGAAATAATAGGAAACTGTGATAGTAGATTGTTTTTAGGAGCTACAGATATGATAACCTCTGAGTTTGTATCTAAGCTTTTGGGAACTGCAACAGTAAATGATAGAAGTTTTAGTAAGTCAGCTGGTTTTAAAGGAATAATGGATTTTGGGAAAATAACGGATAAGTCAATTAAAAGAAATTTGATGAATCCAGATGAATTATTAAGGTTACCAAATGAAAATGAAATACTTATTTTAAGAGGCCAAAAACCAATAATGCTACAAAAGATGGATTATACAAAGCATAGGCTTTCAAAATTTCTTAGGTCCATTAAGGTAAGTGACCATATACCAGAATGGCCTCACAAGTTAAAGGATAACAATAGATCAAATGAGAAATGTGAATTTTGGTAAGAAGTTAAGAATACGTAAAATATAAAAATCCATGAAAATTCATGGATTTTTATAAAAGTTTGATTATTTTCTAGGTGTATAGTCCCATTTAAAATCTCCACCCTTATTACCTGATGCAATATTACCTGATTGGACAGGAGCAACTTTGTTATGATTTCTAAGGAAACCTACACCTTTATTATTAAGTGCAGTACAGTTTTTAACTGTAACTAAGCCCCCATCTTGATTCTTGTATAGACAAGGTCCTAATTTAAAGCCATTTCCATCTCCATTTTTGCCAGAACCATTATTTTGAGCTCTACAGCCTAGGAAAGTTATATTACTTCCAGCAGTATAAGTATCATAGCCGTCATCGCTATTTCCTATAGCCACACAGTTCTTTAGTGTAATATTTTTAGCTCCATTTTTTATTCCAAATCCATCTGCATCCTCTCCACCGTTAGCATTGTCAAAATTGTAATCTGATTCGCAATTTTCAAAAGTTACATTGGAAACATTATCTTTTGCCTCTATACCAGCAAATTGTGCTTTTGTAACTTTACAATTTTTTATTGTAATACCGGAGCAGTTTTGAACACTTATTCCTTGTCTTTTAGCATTGTTTATAGTTATTCCACTTATATTAGCACGAGCCACAATTGCAATGGTTCCTTTTGGACATGCTGAAGCATCAATTACAACACCTTCAGCACTTATAGGCTTTGTAACTTTAACTCCTCTATTTAAAGTATAGTTACCTGCTGGTATAACACCACCAGCCTCTAATTTAGATGCTATATCACCTTTAGCGTTTACAGATTTTGCTTGAACTCCAAATGAAGCAACAGAAGAGATAATTGCTACTGAAGTTAATAAACTTAAAATTTTCTTATTCATATAAAAACTCCTTTTATAATAAAATTCGTAAAAAAAATCTTTTACTAAATTTATTATAAACGACAAAACTTTATAATGAAAGTTTTGTATATCTTTATATTTTCTAAATTAACTAAAAATAAATAGCAGCATCAAATTAATTCTTAAGGATACGTAGGTATTCATTGCATAATAAGTATATGATCTGCTTTATATATAAATTTAATAGTATAAAGTAAAACTCCAATGTTACATATATAGTAGTGATTTCTTTGTCTATCATGTAAAAACATATCAAACCAAAGTGAATGTATCTTACTCTATAATCTTCTTTGTCTACAATATCTAGAATAGTTTTTACACCTCATCTATATTAAAAGTATACTTTGTTTCAAGATAGCTTGTACTTTTTTATAAATATGTCAGCATCTATATTGCTATAACTTTAATATAGCATATTATAATAGTGAAATGTAAAAATAAAGTTAACTAGACATAATAAGAGTGTAAAAAATGTGAAAATTTAACGATATATTATATGGAGTAGGAGATGATAAACTTATGAAAATAAATAAGATTTTAATGGTAAGCATTATTTTTATTTTTATCTTTAATTTAAATATTTGTGTAATCGTTAAAGCTGATGCTAACAATTCGAATGAAACCATTGTAAGTTCTGATGGAACAGGTGATTATACAAATATACAGGATGCAATTAGTGCTGGTAAGAAAAATATTATAATAAAAGATGGAACGTATTTATTGTCATCGGCTTTGATAATAAAGAATAATAATACTGTTATAACTGGTGCATCTAAAACTGGTGTAAAGATAATACAAACTAATACAGCAGCAGACGGTGTTGTTATCTACGCGGATAACGTTAAGGTATCGAATTTGACTGTAGATTGTCAGAAATATGCAGGTAGGGGTACAGCTATAGTAGAAGGACATTCTAATAATGTAATGGTTAGCAATTGTATAGTATATGGTTCAAATAGTAATTTTTCTATTTACTTTGCAGGTAAGGATTATTCTAGCGATGAAGATACTATAAAGGCAGTTGAAAATGGAGATCTGGATAAAAACAATGTTGTAAAGGATTGTACAGTATATTCTACAAATGAAGGAGATGGAGTGATTTTAGCACTTCAGCGCTATGGAAAGTTATTAAATAATACTATAATAGGAACAAGAATTGCTTTCTATATGTGTAATTCATCGCAAGTATGTGGAAATACAATTAATGATTCCAAGTCCCATGGTATCTTTGTATCTATACCAGCTTTTAATAATATTATCGAAAACAATATAATAAATAATTGCGCATTGTCAGGTATAAAGGTAGCAGCGGAAACAGAGCATACCAATCCGGAAATAAACAATCATACCTATATGGGAACGGGTTTTACTATAGATAACAATAAGATAATTAATCCTGCATACTTTGGTATTGAAATAGATGAACTAGCAGATTCTACAATAGTTAGTAATAAACTGAGTAAGTGTGATTATGTAGGAATATATATGTTGAGGTCAAACAATTTGCATGTAGTACAAAATTGTGTAATAGATAGTGGTTATGGAGTAAATGAACCAAAGGATTCTAATTATTCTAAAAATCTTTCGAAAAATATAAAATGGGATTTGAATAGCAATGCGGCTATATTTGTTGACTATAATACAAAATATATTGCTATTATCAGTAATAGTATAGATAATATGACATCTGGCTGCGCTCATGCTATATTTGAAAGTAATTTTGATAATAATGAAGCAAAAGATAACTTTTATGTTGATAATGTAATTAGAGGAAGTTATGGAAGTAAAACAACTAATGTTAATATTGACTATAGTGTTTTACCTTTGTTTTATATTGGAAGATTCATAAGATAAACACAAGTAATAATCTTATTTTAATTAAATAACTCTTTTACTGACAATCCAGTATAAAGAGTTATTTTTTATAGTGGATAGTTAAGACAAAAGTAGTTGTTAATATTTCATTTCCTCTGTAGTATAATAATGTTTAGAAAATAATTTAAATATGTGTTAAGTGGATTAAGAGGTGTTTAATAATGTCAAGAATGCTCACTAAAAGTGATTATGATAAATTAAAGGAAGAGTATGAGTATAGGAATACTGTTAAGAGGCATGAAATAGCAAAGAAAAAAATGGAGGCTGCAGCTTTTGGAGATCGTTCTGAAAATGCAGAGTATAAAGCTGCAAAGGAAGAATACTATCATAACAACAGAAGGCTTGGTCAAATATCTAGACTGCTAAAAAATGCAATAATTGTAGAAGAGGATAAAATCGATGATGAAGTTAACATAGGATCAGAAATGCTTTTAAAAATAGGAGCAGACGAGACATTTAAGGCTAAGCTTGTAACAACTCTTAACATAAGTGTTGAAGATGAGGATATCGAATACATAAGTGTTGATTCACCTTTTGGAAAAGCTTTGTATAAGAAACATGTAGGAGACAGTATTGATGTTAATTTACCTGATAATAGAAGTATAAAAGATATAAAAATAATATCTATAAAAAATTAGAAGAAAACTCTGTAATAGAAATATTGCAGAGTTTTTATTTTATAAATGTGGCATAAATAATGTAAGTTTTAAATAGAATTTACAAACTAGAATATAAATATGGAGTAAAACTCTGTGAAATTTAATCATGGGATGGTAACCTATGGTAAAAAATGATGATTTTATAATTCAAGGAGGAAGATAGCTTTATGAGAAATGAATTAAATAGCAATGAGTACAATTTAATGGCTTCACGCCAAAGTAGAAAAATACTTACAGGAACTTTAGCAGCAATGGAGAATGTTAAAATAGGACAAGATGAAAATGTAGATTGTGGCGTAGTGTTTTATGATGAATTCAAAATTCTAATACCTATAAGAGAAATGAATGTATCAAGAGAAGACAAAAGAGTTATAAGAAGTATGATAGGTGCTGAAATAGATTTTATTGTTATGGAATTTGATGATGAAAATAGAACAGCTATCGCTTCACGAAAAGAGGCAATGGAGCTTAGAAAAAACTTAGAACTAAAGAAACATAAAGTTGGAGAGAAAATTTTTGTACGAGTTACATCTGTAGGGAGAAATAACTGTAGAGTTGATTGTTATGGTATAGAGTACAGAGTCCCAATAAATGAAATAGATTATGGATATATTGATAAAGTGGACAAGTATGTACAAGTTGGAGATGTAGTGCCGGCTATAATAAAAGAACTTGATATAGATAATAATATAGTAGTAGTTTCAATAAAAGAAGCAAAAGAAGATCCATATCTAGGAATTGTAAAGTCTTTAAATAAGGGTGGAGAGTATTTAGGGGTAGTAACAGGTATTAAAGATTATGGCATATTTTTAACAATAAGAAAGGGAGTAAATTGTCTTTGTCCCTTCCCCAATTGGGCAAATTTCTCTCCAGCTGTAGGCGAGAAATTTGTTGTTAGAATTAAAAGTATTAATTATGATGAGAAAAAAATAAATGCCAACCTAATGAGACCCATAAACCAAAGAAATAAGTATAATCCAACCTGGGGTTTGGGCTAAGAGCCCATTATAAATCTTGAACCATAAAAAAGCAGTCTGTCAAAAAAGAGCTGACCATAGAAAAGAAACAGAATAGTGCCCTGGGGTTTGGGCTAAGAGCCCATTATAAATCTTGAACCATAATCTGTTTTAATCAAGTAGAGAAATTTAATATGCAATAAATAACAAAAGCTTCGCTAAATCCTTAAAGTTAGATAAATAAATTAGAATATGAGATAAAGCTTACTGCACTATATGAAGATGATAAAATATACTTAATTTATGAATGGAGTGTTTATACATGGGTAATGAGTTAGAACACATAGTAATACTTGAGACTAGTGATGTACACGGAAACATATTTCCTGTGAATTATGCTGATAACTCAGAAGAACAGTTTGGTTTAGTGAAGCTTTCTACTATAGTGAAAAATGAAAGAAAGAGAAACAGTAAATTGATTTTAATTGATAATGGTGATACCTTTCAGGGAACTCCAATTACATATTATTATGCTAAAATAGCTAGGGGATTTAGTAATCCTGTTATAGACATTTTAAACTACATGAAATATGATGCAGCTGTTATTGGAAATCATGAATTTAATTATGGAATGGAAATTTTAAATGATTCAATAAAACAGTCTAAATTTCCATGGCTTTCTTGCAATATTATAGATACAAAAACAAAAGAAACGGCATTTGGAGTGCCTTATATAATAAAAGAATTCAGAGGAGATCTAAGAATAGCTATTTTGGGAGTTACTACAAAGTACATTCCCAATTGGGAGAATCAAGATATAATTAAAGATTTAAAGTTTCTAGATGTAATAGAAGAAACTAAAAAATGGGTTAGAATTTTAAAGAATGACAAGAAAGTAGATATAGTTGTAGTATCTTATCATGGTGGTTTTGAGAAAAATATTGACACAGGAGAGGAAACGGAAAGTCAAACAGGAGAAAATCAAGCATATGAGCTTTGCAATGAGGTTGATGGTATAGATGTACTTTTGACAGGACATCAACATAGGGAGATTTATGGAATGAAAATTAATGGAGTTACTATAATTCAACCGGGCAGTTCTGCTAAAAATATAGGAAAAGTTGATATAATAGCAGAAAAAACTTTATTAGGGTGGAGGATAGTAGAAAGTAAATCATCTTTAATTTCTGTTTCAAATATATCAAGTGATTATAAAGCAGGCAAAATAGCAGAAAAATATGAAATTGCCACTCAGGCTTGGCTTGATACACCTATCGGAAGAATAAAAGGTGACATGACAATAAAAAACCCAATTGAAGCTAGACTTAAGGATAATGCTTTAATTGAATTTATAAATAAAGTTCAAATGATAAATGGTGGTACAGACATTTCTGCAACTTCATTGTTTAGTAATTCAAAAGGTTTTCCAAAGAAAGTAACTATGAGAGATATAGTTTCTAATTATGTTTATCCAAATACCTTAAAGGTTATGAAGGTTAAAGGAAAAGATATTAAGGATGCACTGGAGCTTTCAGCGGCTTATTTTGATATATGTAACGGGAGAATAAAAGAGGCTTCAAATGTTAATTCTTTAAAGCTTCGCCACTATAATTATGATATGTGGGAAGGAATTGAATATGAGATAAATGTATCTAAAAAGATAGGTGAAAGAGTTACTAAATTAAATTATAAAGGAATGCCAGTAAATATGGAGCAAGACTATAATATAGCATTAAACAATTATCGTGCAGCTGGAGGTGGAAACTATTATATGTTTAAAGATAAAGAAATAGTAAGGGATATACCTATTGATATTTCGGAGCTAATTGCAAATTATTTCTTGAAAAATAAAGAGGTGGTGGCTGAAGTGAATAAAAATTGGAAGGTTATTCATGACTAAGTAAAACATTTGATATTAATTTCACTGCATAATAATAAATGTTTTGCAATATTAGTTTACATAACAAAAATTATGTAAATAAGACAAAAAGTAAACTAACTTAAAGAAAAGTATAAAATAAAACATAATATTTATCAGAAAAGACAATAGAATGAATTTGATTAAAAAATATAAAACAAAAATAGGCAGCAAAGCATTGTTATATACTAAACCTAAAGCTGTAGGTAGAAATGTTTTAATATATAGAGTACTATATTAAAATAAGACTAAGTAATTGTAAAGGAGATTCTTATGCAGGGGAGAGTTTACAATGGAGTTTTAGATAAAAGAGAGTATTTTGTTTATCTACCTCCGACATACGGTAAAGGAGATAATCATTACAGCGTTATATATATGCAGGATGGTGATATTGTAATCAAAATCTTAAATGAGCTTATGGATCTTATAGAAAATAAAAGTAAAAAGGATGTATATGATGAAAGCATTATTGTAGGTGTTAAGCCTATAGTAAGAAATGATGATTATACTCCTTGGGAAGCAGAAGCTATAAGTAAAGGTTCAAGTGAATTTGGTGGACGAGGGGATATCTATTTGAACTTTCTAATAAAAAAGCTCAAGCCATACATAGATAATAAGTATAGGACTAAAAAAGAAAAAAACTTTCTATTAGGATACTCACTTGGAGGACTTATATCGATATTTGCAATTTATAAAACTGAATGCTTTTCAAAAGTGGTAAGTATATCAGGTTCTTTGTGGTATAAAGGATTAATTGATTTTATGGAAAAGAGTAATCCTGTTAATTTAGACATTAAGGTTATGCTTATGATTGGAAATAAAGAAGGAAGAAGCAGAAACATATATCTTAAGAACTCAATTATTAGTACAGAGAAGGCTCTTCAAATTTTGAAGAAAGATCTTACACCTTCTAATGTAGTATATTCAATAGAAGAAGGAGGACATGTAGACAATATCTTATCTAGGTATTATAAAACCATCCTGTGGCTTAATGAAAAATGAAATAATTTTTATTAAAATACGCACAATAGGACTATATGCTCTTTGTGCGTATTTTAATTTTAAGGCTATGGAGGAAAAAATGAAAGTTAAGAAGAGAGTGATCAAAACAAATGTGGTGCTATTTTTTGAATTTATTTTTCTTTTGAATATGATTAGTGGGGCGGATTTTTTACAAAATAAAAAGTTGAAATTTGATAATTGCGGCAAATTTAAAATAGTACAGTTTGCTGATCTGCATCAAAATGATTGTATAAATTTAAAAACAGTACACTTTATGGAGAAGGTAATGGATTATGAAAAGCCTGATTTTGTTATTTTGACGGGAGATAACATAGATGGAAGGTATTGCATGGATATTACTTATGAGAAGGCCATTGAAAGTGTAGTAAGACCAATAGAAGAAAGAAGGATTCCTTGGGCAGCCGTACTCGGAAATCATGATACAGAATCTTTACAAGTAGAGAGAAAAAATATGATAAAAAATTACATGAAATATAAATATAATATGAATAAAATAACGGATGATGGTATACAATTTAATCTTCTTGTAATGGATTCAGAAAATAAGAATCCAATCTTTAATATGTATATGCTGGATTCAGGAAGCTACAGTAAGAAAGGAGGGTATGGTTGTATTGAACCATATGAGGTTAAATGGTATAAAAAAACGGTTACGGATTTAAAGAAAAAGTATGGGCACATAGTTCCAGCATTTATGTTTTTTCACATACCAATAATTCAGTATAATGAAGCATGGGAAAATGAAAAATTATGTGGAGAAAAAAGAGAGAAGATATGTCATCAAAGTACTGATAATGGTCTTTTTAAAGAGATGCAGAAGGAAAAAGATGTAAAAGCTATATTTGTAGGACATGATCATACTAATAACTTTATAGGCAGAAACAAAGGTATAATTATGGGATATGGTAGATGTACAGGATATGATACATATGATGCAAGTAACTATGAAAGAGGAGCAAGAGTAATTTATTTAGATGAGGATAATATAAATAAATTTAAAACTTGGGAAAGACTGGATAAAGATTTTAAATAGTAATTAGAGATTTTTTAAAAATAACATATAAATAATAATATAAACAAATTGAATTTACTGAAAGAAATCAATATTTCAGTAACTAATCTAAATTGGTTTAAACCGACAAGCTGTTTGCAAATATCTATATATTGCGCCAGCTTTATTTTTATTTAAGGAGGATTTTATATGGAACATTTTGACGACAAATCACAACTAAAAAGAAATGGATTTTATTTTAGCTACAATGTGGACAAGGAGAATATTGAACATTGGATTTCAGCAATCTTATTTCAGGTACTAAAAGATAAGGAGGATATAGTAATACTTTCACTTGGTGTAGATACTTTAGTAGGAGATTCCTTAGGTCCTTTAGTTGGAAGCATACTAAAGAGAAATGGAATTCCAAATGTATATGGAACTTTAGATAGAACTGTAAATGCATCTAATATTATTAAGATTTTAGATGAAATTCATGAAAGGTTTAAGAATCCATATATTTTGGTTGTAGATGCTGCTGTAACTGCAGAAAATAATATAAATGATATTGTACTGAGAAATGGAGGATTTACACCGGGATTTGGAGTTTATAGACAACTTCCTACTGTTGGTGATTTTTCTCTTGTTGGAGTAGTAAACAAAGAAGATGAAAGAGAACATAATTTAATAGAACTTCTTAAAAAATGTAGATTTGATGAAGTTTTAAAGCTAGCAAGAATAATTTCAAAAATCCTAGTTTTAACATTTGCGAGGATGAATAAGGGGGATAAATAATATGTATTTAGAAAAATATTATTATGAGAAAAATATACAAGAAGAGTTTTTTAAATTTCTATATAGCATGACAGGCAAAAAAGAAGAGATAGTTGTAATATGCATAGGTGATCCTGTTTTTGAAGGAAATATACTAGCACCACTAGTTGGCACGCTTTTACATGAAAGGAATATCCCTAATGTTTATGGAACTCTTAAAGAACCAGTGTATGAAATCAACATAAAAGAAATTTATAATAAAATACTAAAAAAATATGATAATCCATATATAATTTTAGTTGCAAGTTCATTCCCTGTGGATTTTCATGATGAAAGAGAGGTTATAGTATTAAAGAATGATCCTTATGAAATACAAACTGCGAGTGGTAGTTTAAAATTAGGGAATGCTAGTTTTATAGTTGTTTTTGATTTGGAGGATAGTTATTGTAAGGTGAATTTTATAGAAAAACTCGGAATAAGAAAAATTTATAAATATTCTGAAGCTATTTTTAAAACTTTATATTATATATTACATAATAAAAATTATGTAAAGTAAATTTTAAAGTAAACCTAAGTGCAAAAAACCGCAATCAAGTAATTGCGGTTTTTTTTTATGTTATAATTATAACAAATATAGTTTTAAGGAGGTAGTTAAATGTTAGATATTAATAGTTTTACGGTGTTAAATAATGGTGTTAAAATGCCATGGTTAGGTTTTGGAACTTATAAAATAGAGTATGAAGAAAGTTCTGTAGACTATATAAAAACTGCTTTGAAAGTCGGATATAGGCATTTAGATACTGCAGCAGTATATGGTAATGAACCAATAGTTGGAAAGGCAGTAAAGGAAAGTGGTATTCCAAGAAATGAAATTTTTATAACTAGTAAGGTATGGAATAATAAGCATGGTTACGATAAAACATTGAAAGCCTTTGAAGACACACTAAAAAGATTAGATACAGATTATTTAGATTTATATTTAATTCACTGGCCTAAAACATTGAATAAAGAAACATGGAAAGCACTAGAAAAGCTATATAAGGATGGAAGAGTTAGAGCTATAGGTGTAAGTAATTTTAAAGTACATCATTTAGAAGAAATATTAGAAGATTGTGAAATAGTTCCTATGGTTAATCAAGTAGAGTATCATCCTCAATTTCCTCAGACAGAGGTTCATGAATTTTGCAAAAAGAATAAAATCCAATTAGAGTCCTGGGGGCCTTTAATGCAGGGAAAAATATTTGATATACCGTTAATGAAGGAACTTTCTTTGAAATATGGAAAGACTATATCTCAAATTGCTCTTAGATGGGATTTGCAAATGGGAGTAGTTACAATACCTAAATCAATAAATGAGAATAGAATAAAGGAAAATTGTGATCTATATGATTTTGAAATATCTAAGGAAGATATGAAGAAGATAGAATCTCTTAATACGGGAGTTAGAATAGGCCATGATCCTGATACAATAACATTCTAGTTATTTAAGGATAATATAAGGAAGATTAGCTTATAAAAATAAAGGTTAATCCTCCTTATATTTTGTTTACCTAAAAATTATACAGTATATATTTATTATAGTAATTTATTATCGAATATATTTGTTAAATGAAGAGATGAGATTTTATCTTTTATTTCATCCGTGTCTGTAGAGTATAGACCAATTTCCTTCATTCTCTTGAAATATTCAGCACCAGCAAAAGTATATCTGTTGCGGCGGCCCTCTTTTGTCATAAGTTTATAGTTAGCATATGAAATAATATCACCAAGTGAAGTTTGTTGCGGAAGAATTAATGGAGACATTTCTAAGAATTTTCTTACAGCATTATGTCCAGCAAGACTTCCTGTGCATATAGCTTCTGCTTGACATCTCTTAATGCAAAAAAGAAGCTTCATTAATAAGGTGGATGTCAACAATTCCGTTATCACCATCCCATGTAATATAGTCAACAATTTTTTGCAAAATCAATTTTTTCTCTTCAATACTAAAAAAGTTGTTAATATAAACTCTCTTAAGAGATTCTAAAATTAAGTTTGAGACTTCTTCATTATCTACAAAATCTGCTTTCGTTTTAATAATCTTTTCAAGTTTCAAGTTCAATTCCTTTATATCCTTATTTAAAATTTCAATTTCATGAACTACATTTTCAGATATGCTAGGAGATAGTGAAAGGAACTTTATAAGATTATCAATTTTATCTTGCTTATGTTTTACAATTTTTTTTATGTTTTGAATTTCAGTATTTTTATCTAGATTTCTAAAACTTTTCAATGAATTTAATAGTATATCTTTATTAATTGAAATACTGTGCAATTTTTGTATAACTACTGATTCTATTTCATCTGTTCTTATGTTTGAATTACAGCATTTAGAATTGCCACTTTTTTCTTTTAAGGAGCATTTGTAATAAAACAATTTTTTCCCTTCTTTGTCTAAAGGACCGTGTATAATTTTCATGGGGTTTCCACATTGTTTACAGATAAGTAATCCTGTCAAAAGAGCATTCTGTGTACTTCCTATTCGTGGAGCTCTGGATTTGTTTTTTATCATTATTTTTTGAACCTTAAGCCATGTTTTAGAATTTATAATTCCTGTATGCTTACTAATAGAAGCAATCCATTCATTTGTTTGTCTAAATTTTTTTATTCCCTTTTTCTTATTATAAGTCAAAATTGCATGCTTATTATCTGGTATTCCAATAACGTTTATTCCTTTGTTACTTAAAAAATTCATTACATTTTCATCTGCACGAACATATACTGGATTATTCAAAATATCTTTTACAGAACGTTTACTCCATATTAAATTTCCTTTTTTTGTTTTTATTGAGTTTTGAATTAGGTATTTTGTAACTTTACTTATGGATTGAAATTTAAGATAGCTTTTATATATAAGTTTTACAACTGTAAGCTCTTCCTCTATAGGTGAAAGCACAAACATTTTCTTTTCATGATTTTCATAATCAAAATATAAAATAGGCTTGCTTTTAAATCCCAAAGGTGTTTGACCGCCAAGCCATCTCCCCGATTTTGCCATTTCAAGCATATTGTCGCTAACTCTTTCAGCTATAGTTTCTCTTTCAAGTTGGGCAAATATAGATGCTATATACATCATAGCTCTTCCCATTGGAGTTGAAGTATCGAATTGTTCTTTTATGCTTATAAAATTTATATTCAAATTTTGAAGAGTGTTTATTAGATTTGAAAAATCAGCTATATTTCTACTAACACGATCTAATCTGTAGCATATAAGTGTATCGAATTTTTTTGCCTTAGCATCAATAAGCATTTTTTGAAATTTTGGCCTATGAAGATTTTTTCCAGAGAAACCATCATCATTATAAACTAAAAAATCAACATTTTTTCCAATACGATTTATTATGTGATTTTTGCACATTTCAACTTGGTTTTCTATAGAGTCTCCTTTAACTGTAAACTTTGATTTTCTACTATAAATTGCTACTTTCAAAATATCATATCCATCAAATTATTTTTATAAAGTATATTGAGAGTCAAAAGATAATATTACTATACTATGTTATAATTTATAAATAATGTGGAGTATATTTATAGGAGGAAAGTACATGAAAGAAAAATTAAGGTATAGACTTATTACAGGAAAGGACGACTCGAGTTTTTGTGAAAGAATTTCTAAACTTTTAAATGAAGGATATAAACTTTATGGATCTCCTTCTTGTACCTTTAATGGAGAAGATGTTATTGTAGCTCAAGCGGTTGTTATAGATGAGGATACAATTTAAATTACTAAGTTTTAAAGGTGATCTTGTATGTTAAAAATAAAAAAAGTTACTATGAATGTATCTAATAATACAAAAGAAATTCAAGAAATTTATATAGAAATAGTAGCTAAAATTCTTAAAAGTAGGTTGCCACAAGAGATAATTAATAAAATTCTAAATGAACTTAATAAAAATGATAAGATTAATAGTTAAAGCAGGTCACTACATCACATGACTTGCTTTATTATTTATAAAAAAAGTTCCCTAAGGAACTAAAATAATAATAAAGTAAGTAAATAACCATTCAACAAAATTTTATATTAAATTGGTATAAAAATCAATTAAGTGTTTGAAAACATGTATAAAATAGCATTAATATAGCTTGGATTTTTCAAGAATTACCTAACAACTATTTATATTAATAGATAATGTGTTAATAATTATATATATTTATGTATTCAATTTAATAAAATTTAATATTTTTTTATATTATTGCATTATTTATAATTTAATTAAATGTATTGCTAAAGTATCAATGATTTGCTAAAATAAATTGAATTAACAATTTAAGGAGGGCAATAATGAGTTTACTTAAGAAAAAATCATCAAAAAAATTATTAGCATTAACATGCATTATATCTATAATTGTTACTGTTTTTGCTGGATGTGGATCAAAGCAGACAAAACCTAAAGTTAACACAAAAGTATTATCTGAATCTGAATTTGAAAAAATGTATACTGCTGGCAGTAGCTCGTACGTAGATAGAAAAGCTAATTTTTATGCTAAGGTTACTAGTGATGCTAAATCAGGAGATGGTGGTGTATATTTCCAATGTGAAGCTGAAAATAGTTTAAACATGAATACAATTGTAAAAATCAAAAATAATAATGATGGTATAAAAAAGGATGATATAATTCATGTCTTTGGAAAGGTTGTTAAAAGTTCTAGCGATGACAAGTCATCTGTGTCTGAAGGAACTCCAACCATTAAAGCAACTAAAATTGAGAAAACTGATTACGCAAAAGCATTTGATCCAGCTGTTAAGACTATACAAATAAATAAAGATGAAAACCAAAATGGTTTTGTAATCACATTGAGCAAAGTCGAAGTAAGCAAGACGGTTACAAGAGTTTATTTAAATTTAAGTAATAGTACAACTAATACGGTATCAGTAAATACTTTTGATAGTAAATTACTTCAAGGTTCTAGCCAATTAGATATAAATGATGAGGCAGCAATGAATTATCCTCAAATACAAACTGAACTAATGCAAGGAATAAAATCTCAGGGTGTTCTTGTGTTTAAAAATGTTGATCTTAATGGTGATAATGTAAAATTCACAATTACAGCTAGTTCATCAGATTATAATGTACAATTTCAACCATATCAATTCGATATTCCGTTGAAATAAAATAGAGCTTTTTAAAAAGTAAGGAAACTTGTAAAATGTACAAGCCTTGCTTTTTTTTATTAATATGAAACTATAAGAATGACAAATTACTATACATTAACAATCTTACTAAGTAGTTCTTATTTGTCTTTTTCTTTTGAAATTATATTTTACTCTATTTCGGGTATACTATAATTGCTACAAAGATTTGTAATTTTAAAAGGAGAGATGGTGAAATGTCAGAGAATAATAGTAATAGAGAACCTCAAAAGGATGTTGGCAAAGGCAACAATAGTCTAATGCGTTGGGTAGGAAGATTGGTTCTCTTTGCAATAATTTTGGCTATAACATCATTTTTGACACCTGGATTTTCTATAAGAGGTTTTTGGACTTTTGTATTAGCATCTGTAGTAATAACTGGTTTAGATTATTTAGTAGAATCTTTTATGAAAGTAGATGCATCGCCTTTTGGTAAGGGATTAAAGGGTTTTATTATATCAGCTGTAATAATTTACCTTGCTCAATTTTTAGTACCAAACATGCGTGTTTCTATAATAGGTGCAATATTAGCATCTTTAGTTATAGGTGTAATAGATGCTATAATTCCAAGTAGATCTATGTAAAACTTAAAGGACTATTTAAAATTAAAATAGTCCTTTAAGCTATTTTTATGTATACAAAATTGTAATAATAAAACTGTGTTTGTATTTTAGGGGTTCAAGCATCAGTATGACCAACAAACAATCCGCTCTTTTCTCCACAACAAAATAAATTTTCGATACCTTTTACTTTCATGTCATTAGTTCTTGGGGCAACAGATAAATATCTTATAGAGTTTCCTTTTCCTCCTGCGTAAGGGTCTATATACTTTACGCTTTCTAGTCCTTTTATTTTTCTTAACTTTTCAAGAGGATAGAAGGAGGTCATTAATTTGGCATCTGCAAGGTATCCAATAATGCTGCTTTTTTGCCATTTGAATTAGTATCCAAATCAATAGCTTCATACAAATGTGATTTATAGGTTGCATCCATACCAGATCCCAAAAATTCAATTGATATTTTACCTTCTTTATGATTTTCACCAAACCAGTATATATTGTCTATTAAAGTGTCAATGATACGTTTTTGCTCTTGCATCGATAAAGTATCTATTATTTTACAACTGTCTAACATTGAATTTATAATATCTAAATTTATCTTATTTGATTTAGATTTTTCATGATTGTTTTCAATTTCAGATAATTTATTTTCTATCTTTATGCATTCTTTTTTTATTAATTTGATTTTATTAATTAATATGTCCTCTACGCCGGTTCCGTTTGCAAGTGCATTTGTCAATCTATCAATTTGCTTTTTCCTTTCAGAAAGTGCTGAATTTAATTCTAATTTTATATCGGAATTATTATTTTTTAATTTATAATTATTTTCTCGTTTTAAAGCCTCCATAATTTCTTTTTTTGATTTCGCAAAATTTTTCAGACTATCCAATACTAAATTTTCAATTTTATCTGTTCTTATGTTTGAATTATTGCAGAGCTTTTTATGTGATTTTTGCTTTAATGAACATACATAATAAAAAGCTTTTTCACCAGTTTTTTTAGAAATTCTTCCATGCTGAATTAGCATATATTTCTTACATTTACCACACTTTATTTTACCTGTAAGTAAAGCATTATGTGTTTTACCTAATCGTGGGAAAGAAGTTCTGTTTTTATCGAATTGCTTTTGCACTTCCAACCATAGTTCAGGTTCAATAAAACCAAGTATGTTGCTTATTGCAGCAAATCGATCCTCTTTAGGTCTGTCTACTTTTATATGTTTGCCTTTTCTTAAAGTTTGTTCTGTTTTGTTATATGTCAACAACGAATGCGCGCCATCAGGATTACCATAAACTTTCCACTCGTTGTTTTTTAAATATTTAAGTACATCATAACTTGATTTTACATATATTGGGTTTTGAAGTATGATTTTTAGGCTAGATTTCTCAAACAATATCCCGTTTCTCGATTTTATTTCATTTTGTGTAATATATACTTCGAGTTTGTGCAAGCTTCCAAGCTCCAAGTATTTTTCATATAAAGAGGTTACAAATTTGCTTTCTTCTTTATTAATTTCAAGAACAGGGATTTCTCGTTCTAATCCATTTTCATCAATATATTTAATTCGTTTTGAATTAAATCCCAGAGGGATTTTCCCACCAGTCCATCGACCATTTTTAGCCATTTCAATCATATTATCTTTTACACGTTCAGCTATAGTTTCTCTTTCGAGTTGAGCGAATACTGAGGCTATATACACCATAGCTCTTCCCATTGGAGTTGAAGTATCGAATTGTTCACTTATGCTTATAAAGTCAACATGATGTTCTTGTAATGTATCCAATGTATTTGAAAAGTCAGATACATTACGACTAATACGATCTAATCTATAGCATACTAATACGTCTAGCTTATCAAGTTCGACATCTTTAATTAGCTTTTTGAATTGTGGTCGGTTTATTGTTCCGCCGGAAAAGCCCTCATCTTCATAAACTAAAAATTCTACTTTTTTGTTATACTTTGATGTTATAAAGTTTTTACACATTTCAATTTGGTTTTCTATAGAATCACCTTTTCCTGTGAACTTTGATTTTCTACTGTAAATCGCTACCTTCATAACTTCACCTCTAAGATTCTTTACTTTTTGCTTTATATTCAATTATATCGCTTACATTACATTCCAAGTGTTCGCATAGTTTATCTATTATTTGAAGTGCAACAAAATCTCCATTATTTATTCTTGTCATTGTGCTTTTACTGATTACTTTAGAATTCACTAAATCTTTTTTCTCTAAATCTTTATCTATAAGTGTTTTAAAAAATGGCTTATAACTTATCATAAAAAAACTCCTTTCATATTGATATTGTATAGCAATTCGCAACACAAGTCAATATAAAAGTAACATAAATCAGTAAAAAAGGTTGACTTCTGAATCTAAAATATGATATTATAAACTTATAGGAAATTATTAAATAAATAATAATAACTTAAAATTATAGTAATAATCATATTTTTTATAAAAAAATGTTAATGATAGAGAAACTCCGTAGGTAGAAGTTTGCGAGACCATATACCTACGGAGTTCCAAAAAGGGAAGTGCTTCCCATTTACAATAATAACACATAACACAAATAAGTGGAAGCCTTTCTATTACTAGAATAGGAGGGATATAATGTGTACAGAATTAGAACCTCATCAAAGATTAAAAAAAATAATTGATGAGATTGGGGTAAGTCAGACTAAGTTGGCATGCAAATATCTTGGAAGAGCAACTATAAATAAAATTATTAGAGGAGAAAGACCTTTAAATGCAGCTCAGGCATATAAGTTTATCCAAAGATTTAAGGACTTTGGATATAATGCGGATATTGAGTTAATTCTAGGGATACCTACAAAAACAATAGACAGTACAGTAAAGAAATTTCTAAGTAATACAAAAAAACATTACTTGGAATTTGATAAATTGATAGACAAGCTATATAAGGACAAAGCTATAGAAGTTATTTGGAATGTAATAGAAAAATTAGATATACAAGATGTTTATAAAAATGCGAATATTATATTAAAATATTTAACAAAATTAATGCAATATGATTTAGATGCAGATATATATTTAAAAGTTAATATAGAACTAATTAAAATATATACTGCAACGGCAAATTATGAACGTGCAATTACAGCATTTAACTCGTTAAAAAATTTCTCTATATTAGATAGAGAAACTAAAGTGAAGTGCTTTTTAAATGTAGCTTTAGCATACTATAATCTTAGAGAATATAAATCCTCCATAGATATTGCATCTAGAGTTATGAAGCTTAAAATTTTTGATAAATACTACTTTAAAGCTTCAATAATAAAAGCCAATGTACTTTATACAGATGGGAGGATTAATGAAAGCATTAAAGAATATGAAAAAATAGCAATAAAGGCAGAAAAGTATCATTTTATAGAATACGTTGCAACAAGTGAAAGTAATATAGGATATGTTTTCACAGAGCAAAATAAATTTAATGAAGCCAAATTACATTTAGATGAAGCAATGAAATTATTTGATTCATTAAATAATTATTATAAGTTAAATGTTTATGATAATGTTTTTGGCTTTAAAATAAAGAACAATACTGCTGATTTTGATACCTTTAAAAAGGTTATTTTATTAGCGTATGATACTAATGACAAATTCAGAATTAAAAATAACGTAAAGCAATTTGTAAATTATGCTATTAGGAATAAAAAGAGCAAGGAAATTTTTACAAAGATAATAGACTTTTTAAACCCAAAAGGAATAGATCTAGATTCAAGCTTAAAATTAGAGATAATGGAGTATGTTTCAGGTAATACTTTTGAAAGCGTGCTAAAATAGCACTGCATAATTATAAAATATCACATTTTTGTGATATAATTATTTCGAGGGGAGGGAGTTCTATGAAAAAAATATTCTTAGGTAAAACTAATATTCTAGCATTGGCATCATTAACAATAATGTTAGCTTTACCTATTGTAAGTTTTGTAATAGGTAGTCCAAGCGTATCATAGTTCGTTCTAGTAGTGACATATTCGACAAAAAGTATGTCACTTTTCTTATTGTTTTTTATAATAAAAAGTGTTATAACTTCCATATAATATTAATATTGGAGGTTTGTACATGGAAGAACTAAAGAAAATTTTGCTTGAAATTGATGATATAGATAAGATACTGAGACACCTCGATATTATTGTGGACAATATTGAGAATAAAATACTTAAATGTAAAAAAGAACAATGAATTTATTGTTCTTTTTTTATTTTCTCTTCTTCAATTATTTTATTTATAGTTTCCTTTATTGTGTAAGTAATTAATTTTTGTAAATCACTATCTATATCTTCAACATTTTCAATTAATCCCTTTTTTACGAGTCTTTTTAGTAATTCATCCACGGCATATTCCTTTTTATCGATATTTGCAGATTTATTTTCACTTAATTCATCTACCGTTACATTAAAATAGTTCGATAATGTTTGCAAGGTTTCAATTGATCCAGTCTTTTTTCCCTCTTCAAGTTTGCTGATTATACTCACAGATAACCCTGTTTCACCAGCAAGTTGTCTCTGTGTTAGACCTTTCTCTTTTCTTAATTTCTTAAGGTTTTCACCAAGCATTTTTAGTTCTCCTTCTTTATTTTTTCTGTGTCTATTTTGTCACACACTGTGACAAAAGTCAAGAAAATTGAAATATTTTTAGGCAGAATACACGCAAATTAACAAATTGTACAAGCTATTTTAGCATTATATCGTGATAATTTATCACTATGTGTTTGAATATTATCACGAAAGGAGTGATAATTATACCAGAAAGGAGGAACACATATGGATAATAGACAACGTATAATTACATTCAAGATTTTAAGACTTGCCTCAGGATTATCAGCTGAACGTGTGGCAGCTGCACTTAGTCTTAAAGAGGCGAGTTATAGAAAGTATGAATATTCAGATAGGCTACCATCTGTAGAAACATTACAAGCACTAACTAGAATATATAAATGTTCACTAGAGGAAATTACAGAGGCATACAACTATCACAAAAGTGTTAGGGATATGAGAAAAAACGGTAAGATAAGAAATAAATTAAAAAGAAAAGTCACACAGAATTAGCATTATTAATTTTATAGAACCTTTATTATGTAACGGAAATTTATATTTTGCATAACATAAATTAGATAAGTATATGGGGGGTTATAAAAATGTATGAAGTAGTTCTTGTTTTGCCTAAGGATACAAGGGAATTGGAAAAAAAGTATGCTAATGTACTTGGCAAAATTATTGCTGATAAATTAACAAAAGATGAATTAGAATGTTTAATAAAAAAACTAGAAGCAGATAATCAAGAGTAATTAAGCTTATATAAAAGGAGTGATAAATTGGAAAACTTAATAAGAATATCTGATAAAGGATTAGTAAGTGCAAAGGAGTTATATTTAGGATTAGGGCTAAACAAAACAAATTGGTCAAGATGGTATCCAAAAAATATACAGAGCAATGAGTTTTTTAAAGAAAATATTGACTGGATAGGGGTTCGTCATAATGACGAGGGCAATGAAACAATGGATTTTGCAATATCAATTGAATTTGCAAAGCATATTGCAATGATGGCAAAAACAGAAAAATCACACGAATACAGAAACTATTTCATAAAATGTGAAAACAAACTTAAAGAGGACAAGCCTCAATGTATAGAGGATTTAATAATATTGCAAGCACAGAGCTTAAAAGATTTAAGATTACAACTAGAGGAAACTAAAGAGCAGACAACAGCAGTAAAACAAGAAGTGCAAAATATGAAAGATGTAATAACAATAAATCCGAGTGAAGAGTGGAGAAAGAAAACAAACATTCTTATTAATCGTATTTGTATGAAAAGCAAAAATTATGAGGGAATAAAAAAAGAAATATATAAAGCTCTTGATGAAAGGGCAGGAAGTGACATAAATAAAAGGCTTAAAAATATGAGAGCTAGAGTGCTTTTAAATGGAGGCACACAGACACAGGCTAATAAACTTAATTTACTTGATGTTATAGCAAATGACAAGAAACTTATTGAAATATATGTAGCTATAGTTAAAGACATTGCCATTAAAAACAGTATAGTAGTATAAGGGAGGAAATTATATGAATAAAAAAATAAAAACAACGGACACAAATATCAATATTGATGAATCAACAATTCTTGTTGTAGAGATTGGAGTATTAAGTTTCGAAGTTGATGAGAGATACCCATGGATTGATGTTTATTTTATTGGAAATGAATCAAAGGAATTTATTACACAAATAGATGAAGAAAAGATGCCTATATTTGTTAAGCATGAGGAACTAAAAAGGTTTGCCTTAAATTGGTACTTCAATAATGTTGAAATTGTAAAAGAGATAAAGCAAACTGCCCCTGAGGTGAAATCTCAAGAGCAGCTTGAAGAAAATTTCTCATCAGATACAGGAGAAAAATTACATGATGGTTGTCCTAAATGTTGGGTTAAGAACAATAAATCATATAATTGTGGTTATGATAAATGCCCTGGATACAAATTATTTAATTTAGAAAAATCAAAGTCCTAAAGATTTTTTAATAGCTTCAGATGCAATGTTCACAATTATACCTTTAACACCATCAGTGGTATATGTAGCAGCTTTAGAAATTAATCTTTTAAATCTAGCTGTAGCTAATTGTGTCTTAGGCGTTGGAGATTCGACAATCAAATCAGGTAATGTTTCACAAAATTGTTTTTTTTCATCTGAATTTAAGTTTTCGTCTTCTTCAATTAATGCATTCGCAGATTCTAAAGCAGTTTTAGTCCAAGGATACGGCTTACCGCAATTATGGCAATATGATGGAATTTTATATTCATGTCCTAATGAAAGTACACCTTCAACATGATAAGATCCACGAATTGGAGTATTACAAATAGGACAATTTGTGATAGTAGCTGCACCACATTTTGAACAAAAATTTTCCATAAGTTCAGGAGAAGTGTTTGCTGACGTAGTTATCTCATGACCATTAAGGCAGATTTGAGCAGTTCTGTAAGTACCCATAAATATCACCTCACTTTCATGG
Organism: Clostridium acetobutylicum ATCC 824; assembly: GCF_000008765.1. Taxonomy (NCBI): domain Bacteria; kingdom Bacillati; phylum Bacillota; class Clostridia; order Eubacteriales; family Clostridiaceae; genus Clostridium; species Clostridium acetobutylicum. The sequence continues at coordinate 2,063,075 of NC_003030.1, read as the reverse complement.
TGATATATTCCACAAAAGTGCAATAAAACCTTTGTAAAAATAAGGAAAGGAGGATTTGACAATGGAAGTATATATAGACATCGATAATAACAATCTTATTGTTGATAGACCAGGTTTTGTATATAGCATAGGAACTCCGAAACGTAATGCTAGAGCAATACAAGCTTTAAAGCTAGATTGTGAAAAAGAGCTTATAACTGAGAGCGAATACCTGGAAGCTATGGACAAGCTACAAAAAAATTTAATATAGGGGATGAGAAAAATGCCTAGAAAAAAATTGCCTTGTTTTGTTGGCTTACCATACAAAGATCACAAACAAAGAGTGCAACTTACTAAAAAGTATTTAAAAGATTATTATGTATCGGATTTAGGCGGAGTGCTTTATATGGAAAGAAGGCATCCAAATGGGATATAAAGATGTAATTAAAAGCTTAGACCTAAAAGAAATTGTGTGTATGTGGCTTGGAATAATGGCTTTTATAGCAGGATGTTATGCAATGTATAGTATTTTATGGATATTAGATTAAAGGAGGAATTAAAAATGAAATCAACAGGAATAGTAAGAAAATTGGATAGCTTGGGAAGGGTAGTAATACCTAAAGAATTGAGAAGAACATTTAATATAGCAGAAAAGGACGCTTTAGAAATTTATGTAGATGGTGAGCAGATAGTCTTAAAGAAATATAATCCAGCATGTGTGTTCTGCGGTGAAGCAAGCGACGTAATAAATTATAAAGGAAAGAAGATATGTAAGAAGTGCTTGAAAGAATTAAGGAGGTAGCTGTATGACTAGTAAAGAGGAAGACGATTTAGTACTCTCACTACTAGAAAAAATTCAAGTTAAAGTTAAACATAAGCAAATAACATCAAAAGAAGCTAGATTGTATTTTATGGGATATTTAGATGCAATAGAGAGGCTAGGATATATGACAGCAGATGAAAAGGTTAAGTACCATAGAAGAGTATGGGAGATAATTTATACAGATTAAAACCATAGAATATATTCGGAATATTATGAATTTTTTAATGAGGTGGTCTTATGTTAAGACGTTCTAAGCCTTACACACTTGAGGAGATAGATTATATTATAAACTTCTATCCCTATGATGGAATGTTAATTACAGCTGCAGCATTAGACAGGACACCTTTAGCAGTAGCAAAACAGTATAGCAAGTTAAAAAAGAAAGGCATAGTACAGAACTATGTACATCAGATTAGTATTTGGGAGGTATAAAGATGAATGAAATAAAATATGCAATAACAAGATTGCTGCTATCTACAGAAAGGCAAGGCATCCATAACTTAATTGGGTATATGGAATCAAAAGATTTTTTCAAAGCACCATGTAGTACACAATATCATTTAGCAAAAGAGGGAGGACTTGCAGAACATAGCTTAAATGTTTTTAATGCATTAAATGATATATGCAATGGGCTTCAATGGGTAAATACAGAAGAAAAACGAGACAGCATTATAATATGTTCACTTCTACATGATCTAGGCAAAATGGGACAGTTTGGAAAACTTAATTATATACCAAACTTAATATCGGACAGAAAAGGCGGCTATGTTCAGTCAGAGAAGAAACCATTTACTACAAACAGTAATCTTTTATCAGTTCCACATGAAATAAGATCAATACAAATAGCAAGCCATTTTATAGAGCTTACAGAAGAAGAAAACTTTGCAATACTTTATCACAATGGCATGTACAGCGATTTAAAATATCAGCTTAATGGCAAAGAAAGATCACTACAAATGCTTTTACATTTTGCTGATATGTGGGCAAGCAGAGTTATTGAAAAGAAGTGATAGCATGAAATATTATGCAAATATATTAAATGGATGCACTTATAAAACTAGTAGTTTGGTATGGCAGAAGCGATTTTCTGAAAGAAAAAACTATATGGAAATAAGTAAAGAAACATACGAAGGATTGGGGGACATATTTTAAATGGCAAATATAAGGCTTTTAAAAGCAAGTGAGATAGAATGTAGAGTGCAAAGCGTAAAGAAAAGCGGATGTGTTTTACTGCTTTATAAAGATGCAAGGTGTGATATGAAAATACTTGATGAAACCTTTGGAGTACTTGGGTGGGAAAGAGAACATCAATTAGTTAATGGCAATCTTTTCTGTACTGTAAGAGTTTATGATGAAGACAAACAAATGTGGATTAGTAAGCAAGATGTAGGAACTGAAAGCAATACAGAAAAGGAAAAAGGTCAAGCATCAGACAGCTTTAAAAGGGCATGTTTCAACTTTGGAATAGGCAGAGAATTATATACAAGTCCCTTTATATGGATAGGCTTAAAACCAGATGAAGTAACAGAAAACAAAGGCAGAGTGCAGTTAAGCCCTAAAATACATTTTAAAGTTAAGTCAATAAATTATAACCAAGAGCGAGAAATAAACCAACTTGAGATAGTAGATAACAATAATGTGGTTAGATACAAGCTAGGGACTAAAATAAGCACTGATATAGATAAAGCTACAGTTAGTATACCTTTAGATAAAAAAGCTACTGTGAAGCCTAATAGCAATACTTACAAGTGTGCTGTATGTGGTAAAAGCGTAAGCGAAAAAGTGGCAAGCTACAGTAAGAGTAAATTTGGCAAAGTATTATGTATGGAACATCAAAAGTGAGGTGATAAAGGTGGATATAAATAGTATTATATGTCCAAGTAAATGGGATGAAGTGGATTATAACAATGGAGCTGTAGTGATAAGAGATAACAGCAATACAGTAGAAATCAGAGAATCAAGTATAGTAAAAGAGATAGCGTTAAAATATCTTAAAGATGCTGATGATAAAGAGCTAGAAGAGATATGGAAAGAGGTTTATGACAGCCCAAGTTACTATGAAATAGATAAAGAAAATTTTAGTTTGAAAGCAAAGATAGACGAACTTAAAGAAAATATAGATGGGCTTAAAGAACAAATTGAAAATTTAAGATGCAGACATTAAAAAATACCCTCGGCAAAGGGCACAAAATAAAAAATCCAAGATAAATTATAACACAAAGAGGGAGTTTTTAAAACTCTCTCGATAAAAAGGAAGTGAATAGATGGCAGACATTAAGTGGATCAAGATAGTGGTTAATATCTTTGATGATGAAAAAATAAAGTTGATTGAAAAGATGCCAGAAGCTGATGCATTGTTAGTAATTTGGTTTAAAATACTTTGCTTATCTGGTAAGACAAATAGAAGTGGCTTGCTGATGCTAAGCGATAAAATATATTACACTGATGAAATGCTAAGTAGTTTATTTAACAGGCCTTTAAATACTATAAGACTTGCACTAGAAACATTTAAAAAATTTGGCATGATAGAGATTATAAATGATGCTTACTATATTACTAATTGGGAGAAGCACCAAAACATTGAAACCCTTGATAAAGTAAGAGAACAAACAAGATTAAGAGTAAAAAAATATAGGGAGAAACTTATAGAAAGTAACGCTAATTGTAACGTTACAGTAACGGAATGTAACGCAACAGAAGAAGAAAGGAGAAAGAAGAATAAGAATAAGAAAGAAGAAGGAGAAGAAGAAGTAAATAGAATACCTTGGCAGGATATTCTTATCGTATGGAACGATTTACCTAGTCCTATTAAACCTCTTAGAAATATCACGGATAGACGCAAAGATAAGGTTAAGGCTAGAATAAACAGCTTAAAGCTAACTATAGAGGATATTCTAAAAGCAATTAATAATATAAAACAATCTAAATTTCTTCAAGGTGGTAATGGTAAGCAATGGATTGTAGATTTTGATTGGATATTTAAGAATGATACAAATTTTACAAAAGTACTTGAGGGAAGATACAACGATAAGGAGGTAAGTAATGGACCAACTAAACAAGATAACACCGACAGGGACAGAGAAGGTATCGGAATCAAGCTGTAATAAGCTTGAAGAAACTTGCACTAAGTGTGGTAAGAATATTTATAAGAAAGTAACTATCTTAGGTATAGATAGGATTGTTAAGACAATGTGTGAGTGTGAGAGTAAAGCATGGCATGAAAAAAGACAACATGAAGAAATGCTTAAAAAGCAAAACAGGCTTAATGAGTTAATAACAAATAGTTTGATGGATGAAAAGTTTAGAGAAAGTAATTTCGAAAACTGGGATTTTAATAAAGGTTCCAGAAGCATGTATAACTTAGGGAGAAGATATGCAGATAATTTTAAAGAATGTAAGCAACAAGGATTGGGATTATTAATTTACGGTAGCGCTGGAAATGGAAAGACTTATCTTGCAAGTGCAATAGCAAATGAGCTTTTAAAGCAGTATATACCAGTTGTATGTGTTAGCATAAATGGACTTTTAAGCAGGATACAAAAGACATACAACAGCTGGGGGAAAGAAGCTGAAAGCGATATTATTAGAAGTTTTATAAATGCAGATTTATTAATTATCGACGATTTAGGAACTGAAAAGAGTTCGGAATGGTCCAGGAGCATGATCTATAACATAGTTGATAGCAGATATAGAAGCAAGTTACCACTTATAATTACATCAAATTTAGAAATAAATCCAAGCAAAAGACATGGGGTATTAGCGGACCAATACCATGAGCGCACAGAAAGTAGAATATTTGAAATGTGTACGCCGGTTGAAAATACATCCAAAAGTATAAGGATAGAGGAAGCTAAGAAGAAAACAGAACTTCTTAGAAAAATATTGTATTGAGGTGGTTTTATGAGAAAGAAAATAAGCGCATCTATTAAGGAGCAAATAAGAGAAGCGTATAAAGACGGAATGGGCATTACAGAGCTTAGCAGAAGATTTGGCTTAAGTGTATATAAAATAAATACAGTTCTAGAAGATATAAAAGTTAAAAATAAAAAGATAGATATGAAAGCATTCAATAAATGGATGAAGTCTAATGCGGACCATATAGAGAGAAGCGAGGCAATAGAAAAAATAAAAACAATGTTTTCTATAGAACGTAGAACAGCAGAAAACTATTATATGGGGTGGAGGCGTGAGTACTTAAAAAGCCAAAACGTAAAAATTAATATGCATGTAACAGAAAAGAACGGAGTTATTACAGCAAAGGGCAATAACGGGCAGTATTTAATTAAAAATAATCAATTGGTTTTATATAAAAACGAAGCTTATTTAAATCTTGGAAGTATAAAGCACTGGAACGAATTTAAGCAGGAGATAGAAAAAATTTATAATTATCTTGAAAGCCAACAGGAGGGCTTTAAGTTATGGGGATAGACAAATATATTGGACAAGTAATAAAACTTGTCTATGAAGGCTATGGAGTGTTAGAAAGTATAAAAATAGTGGAAGGATGGATAGAAGAAGATGAAAATAGGAGATAAAGTAAGAATAACATGTCTTACTAATGCAAATGCAGAAGATAAAATTATAAAAGGCAAGGTTATATTTAAGAATAATAGACATTTTACAGTACAGGGCAAAAACTACAGAGAGTCATTTATGTTTGCGTGTGTAAAGTGTAATGATATAGGGGTGGAGGTAATAGAAAATGAAGATTAATGAATTAGCTAAAGAAGCTTATAGTAATGCAAAGGCACATGGATTTTGGGAGGACTTTGAAAGAATTCAAGATGTTATTGACGAAATAATGTATGGCAAAACAAAACTTTCACCAAGCTCAATTAAAACTTTTAAAATTAATGCTATATGTACAAGACTTATGCTTATTACAGGCGAAGTATCAGAAGCAATGGAAGGGCTTAGAAAGAATGATTTAAACAACTTCAAGGAAGAATTAGCAGATGTAGCAATAAGACTTGGAGATTTATGCGGCGGACTAGGTATAGATTTAGAGGAAGAGATTAAAAAGAAGATGGAGATAAATAAAGATAGACCGTATAAGCATGGGAAAGCGTTTTAAATCGGAATTTGAATAAAAGATGAAGGAAGTGTCTATATGGTAAATGAAAGTACAGGAACAATGGCTTTTAATGAGTTGGGAATATCATTTGTAGCTGATGATGTTTCAAAGAAAAAATCAGATAATGTTTATAAGACAATGGATACTATTATTGAAAAACATAAAAAATTAGCACAACAGGAGTTTGATGAATTTCTTAGCTCACAAGGACTTGAAAGTGCTATGGGTGTTGTGATTAAAAAAACTACTTAACTTAATTCATAATTCAAATAAAATACAAATTTAATCTAAACCTAGGGTGTCATTTGGCTATAGCTGTACATATCTATTATCAAATGACACTCAAGTAATAAAGAAAGGCGAAGTTATGAAGATTAAAGCAATAGAAGGTAATAAACTTCCAAAGCCATGTCCTATATGTAATGGCAAAGCTAAATTAAATTTTATAGAAAGTGAATACAAGTATTTTTGCAGTAATATTGGAACTCATATTTCATGTGGCGACTGGAAAAGCACTGAAAAAGCAGCAACAGCAGATTGGGATAGGCGTGTTGAAGAGTACAAGCTAGGCAGAGAAAAGCCAAAAGAAATAAAGGGACAAATAACAATGGAGGAGGTCTTGAAGAATGTGTAAAGAGATACACTTTTGCCAAGTATGCGGGAAAGCGTATGGAATAGAAAAGCACCATGTAGTTTTTAGAAGCCAAGCATCTTACATGGTAAAAATAAAACAAAACTTAATTTATTTATGCACAGAACATCACAAAGGGAATAATGGACCACATAAAAATAGAAAAATTGATTTAGGGTATAAAAAAGCCCTACAAAGTAAGTATTATGAAATGTTACCTAAAAGCCATTATACAGTGGAAAAATTAGCGGAAGTATTAGAATGCAGTATACCTCAAGCAGCACATATATGCAAAGTTATTAAATTAGAAAAAGAAGGATATTCAAAAGAACAAATTGTTTTTAGGATGATGGGAGAAAAATTTTATGAGTAGTGAAGAAAGAAAAGAATTAGCACTTAAGACATATTCAATTATAAAGAAAAGACGTGTTGCAAAGGCAAGAAAAAAAGAAAGAGATATAAATGATTTTAAGATCAAGAGAATTATTAAGCAGAATAGGAGGAACAATGCAAGATGAATAAAAAGGATGCGGCTAAGATTTTAGAATCAATAAAAAAAGGCAAATGGAACACAGGAAGTAACTCATTCGAAGCTTTAGAAGTAGCAATAAGATGTTTAAAAGGACAAAATAGTAAAGCAAAAGGTGGTAGAGCAGCAAAGAAAAAAGGTGCGAATGGTGAAAGAGAGTGGGCATCTAAATGCAGAGAACAGGGATATGAAAATGTAATAAGAGGTCAGCAGTTTTGAGGGTTAAATGGTGATGCTGATGTAATTGGATTACCTTATATACATTCAGAGGTAAAAAGGGTTGAGAACCTTAATTTATATGATGCTATGGCACAATCTATTAGAGATAAAAAAGAGAATGAAATTCCCATAGTAGCACATAGAAAAAATAATTGTGATTGGCTTGTTACTATGCAATATGAAAATTGGTTTAAGCTTTACAGAGAATGGGAAGGTGAAAAAAATGGATTTAGAAAAGCAAGTCCAAGGAATCCTAAGTAAGTTAAATTTTATAGAAAGTCATGCTTTAAATAACTATATAAGGACTAAAACTATGTTGGAAATAAGCAGAGCTCAAGAATTATTACAGAATGAAGCAGACGAAAAAGAGAAGAAGCTAAAGGAAATAAACAGATATACTTGGGACATTATTTCAGAAACATTAAGTGTAGCACTTATGGAAAATCGTATTTCTAAAGAAAGAATAAAGAAAATATATAGCAGGATGGCGGAACTAACTAGAAAAACTAATCAAAGGGATTTATATATAAACGAAGATTTAAAAGATGTAAAAGTAGTTAAAAAAGAAGAACTTTATAACTTAATAGAGTTAGCAATAGATACAAGCTGTAGAGACTGCAAAAGGCATAGTAAACATTGTAGGGTTTATAAACTGCTTAAACAATATGATGTGCCTAAGCCTACAGGAGAACATTGTAAATGTAAATATGCTTATGGTGGTGAGTAGATGGCAATAGAAACTATAGAGGTTACAGAAGCAATTTGGAATACATCAAAGCGACTAGATAAAGGTGTAGACTATATAACTCAAAAAGCTAAGGAGTTTGCATCAGCGGAAAAAGAATACAGAATCGCATTATCAAAAGAAATAGTTAAGCTTAAGACCGAGGGTATGAGTGTAACATTAATACCAGATGTAGCACGTGGTAATGTAGCAGGCTTAAAGTTTAGTAGAGACCTAGCAGAGCAGACATATAAAGCATCAAGAGACATGCTAATGGCATTAAGCAACGAATTATCAGCAATGCAGAGCATATTAAAAGTTCAAACTAAGATATAGGAGGAAAGAATATGAAATTTTATTGGGCAGCTTATGAACAAACAACTGAATTCGGGACTATAAAATGTCATGATGTGTTTAAAGAACATCCTTTCAAAGCAATTAAAAGGAAAAATAGAAATGAAGAAGGATATTTTACATTATTAAATTATAAAGAAGTAACTAAGTATGAATACGAAATGTTTAATTTAGAATTAGAAAACGAATAAAAATATTTCAAAGAGCGTAAAATCGCTCAAGTTACTAAGAATTAGAATTTAAAATTAAAATATAGAGAATAAAGGAAGGTAATTATAATGAAAAAATTAAATAAAACCGAAGAAACAGCAATTAATGTTTATAGCGCATTAGCAAATTTATTTTGTGATGAAGAAGAACAGGAACCAGTTCAGAAAATAGATATAGCAAGTATAGAAGGAAATGAACTTTTCACAGCTATTTTATTAGCTCATAAAATGCTATTTGAAAAATTGACAATTACAAATGAGGATGCAATAAGCTTTACTCATATACTTAATAGATTAGCAGTACAGTATGTTATTGGAGATAGAGATTGCTATGACAAGGAGATTAATAAATAATGGCTAAACATGAAAAGTGTGAGATATGTGGAAGAGATACAGTTGTAAAGTGCTCTAAATGTGGCAAAAGTGTTTGCTTAGGGCATATATACCAGTATGTTGATGAGTCTAATATAGCAATAACAAAACATTCTCCGCTTTTATGTGCTGAATGTTATATAAAAAAATATGTAAGAAGGTAATAAAATGAATAAAACAATACTTATCGGAAGATTAACTAAGGACCCAGAGCTGAAATATATACCAAATACAGGTACGGCAACATGTAACTTTACTTTGGCAGTAGATAGAAGATTTAAAAAAGAAGGGCAACAGGAAGCTGATTTTATTCCTATAGTTGTATGGGGTAAACAAGCAGAATCTACGGCTAATTATATGAGTAAAGGAAAACTTATGGGAGTTAGCGGAAGGATACAAACTAGATCTTATGATGCTAAAGATGGTACTAGAAGATACGTAACTGAGGTGGTAGCTGAGGAAGTTAAATTCCTTGAGTGGGGCAAAGATTCTAACATAGAAAATGTAGACTTTGGAGTGCCAGTGCAAGAGGATATAACACCAGTGGATAATTCTGATATTCCCTTTTAACTACGGGAAATGAATATATTACGTATTAATTTTAAGGAGGATAAATATGAAAAGATTAACTATTGATATATTTGAAAAAGGAGATAAAGAGTTAATTGGAATGATTGATATGAATAGTGAAGAATTAGGTTTCAATTATTGTGATACTCCAACAATGCAAGGGTTACAATGCAATTTCGATGGAGATACAAAAGAATACAATGCAGTATTAGAAAAAGTACAACAAATATCTGATTTAGTAAGGGAACTAAATAAAATTTATAAATAGTTTCGTCGGAATACAAAGAAAATTTATTAAATCCAATTATGATTTAAATGTGTTTATTGTGTGATATGAAAAGAAGAAAGTGATGAATTTGGAGGATATGGATATAAGTTTTGAGTCAACAAGACCAGTTACAGAAGAGAAAGAACATAAAAGCCGGTTAGATCAAATGATAGATGACGGATATGAATTTGTCCAAGAAGACAGAATGGAATATGTTTTATTAGATACACCCAAAAATAGAGAACTACTAACTAAACTTGTGAAAAGTAAATTCCCAAGTCTAGATATATCAAAATGGGAAAATTGGTGTTTACGTAAAACAGATAAGTTTCAGTTAAGAAGTTTTGAATGTTATATAAGAGATTTAAATGAACTTAAAACATTAATGGATGAAATGAAACAAGTTTCAGAGGATGAAGATTAAGTTCACAATGCAAATCTATTACGCATTTGAAGTTAGGAATGGTATAAATGCAAGTAAGAATAATAAAAGCTACACCAGGTATACCACTAGAACTTAAGAAGGAATATAAAGTTAACTTCGAGACAGAAAACCATTATATTATATTCAATAGCGGTATATGGTGCGGAATATATAAGACAGATGCAGAAATTATAAACTTTAAAGAGCTAGAAAGTGGGCAATTGGTATTAAATATATAGGGTGTTAGGTACATCTAGCACCTTGTATTATCAAATAATAATCAAATAATAATAAAAGATTGCAAGAAAGAAACAACCTACTAGGGGTGCCCATTTCGTTCACCCATTTTATTATTTAAGGAGTTGATAATTTGGACAAAGAAATATTTAAAACTACAGAACGTAAAATATATAATTATTTTAAGAAGGATAGAGTAATAAATAGTCTTAAACATAAAGCAAGTATATTAAAAAGGCAAGTAGATCAGATTGAACAGCAATTAAAGACAACTGATATAGAAATTCCAGAAGAGTCTCGAGCAATAACATATGAGGAGAGAGTTCAGACAAGCTCCACAGGTGAAAGCTATGCAGAAAGAACACTTATGAATATCATTCAAAAGAAAATAATAGAAAGAGACCGCAAGAAGGAAGAAATAGCTGACATAGAAGAGCAAATAAGAAATATAGAAGTAGATAGTGTTATTATAGGTGACAATATAGAAAGCTTACATCAATATCTATATGAGCCTTTAATATTAAAATACAAAGAAGAGTTGCCGGACTGGGTTGTTGGGAATAGGCTTCACATATCACAAAGTCAAGTTTCTAGGCGAAGAAAAAAGGCAATAAAAAAGGTAGCTGCATGGGAAGCGTGGAATATTAAAAACATAGTCTAAATCAGTGTAGCGAAATAATTGGTAGTACTACTAGAAAGTAAAAAGGGGAGGCTTTAGAGCTTCTCTTTTTTTAATAATTCTGATTTATCATATAAATGTTAAAGGGTATTTCTTTTTTTATGTAGAATTCATATAGAATAAAAAAGGGAAAAATGCTAAGGGGGCAAACAATATGGAAAGCTATATAGAAAAAGGTATGAAGATATACAAAAATTTAGACATAATAGGACTTGAAAGCCCTAAATTAGTTAGCAAACAAAATATACTAGTTGAAAATATTACTGATAGTAAAGAAACACACAGCATAAAAATTTTATATCTAGCAAAAGAGATTAAGAAAAGCATAGGCAATCAGCCTGTGTACTTGAGGTTATATACATCGGATGAGGGTATAGAGATTGAAAATAAAAAGTTACATTATGTGAATGAAGATATTATAATATGAACACATAGAGTGTACTATAAAAAACAAAAAATCATGCATAAAAAACGCATAAAAAACGCATGCCACTAAGCAAAATCAAGCCTTATAATAGTATTATAGAAAAATATATAAGGCAAAAGTCAAAAAACCAAAAGGACATATGACGCAGACCTATTGAAAAGATAGGGCATTCATATTATCAAGCACTCGAATTAATCGGGTGCTTTAATTTACATAAAGGAAGTGAGGACATGCAGAGTATTTACACAAGTTATAAATGTAGTACATGTAGCAAGGAATTTGTTTTATTAACAGAAGATGTAGAATCTATACAAAAAGATAGATATATAGCATGTCCTTACTGTAGTAGTAAAAGGCTTGTAAAAGGAAAAGTCACAGACGATTTAAGGGAATGCATGAAGGCTAGAGTATATAAAAGAGTTAAAGGTGCATTAAAAGAAATTAAATAAACATATTCCATTCTTAATAAATAGTGGTAAAATATGCTTAGAGGTGAGCGTTATGAAAATGGGAGTAAGAAAACCAAGTATAAAGCGAAGCATAAAAGCAAGCACTACAGGGAGAGCTAAGAGAGCAGTCAAGTCAAGTATTAATCCGATTTACGGGAAGAAAGGCACAGGACTTTTAACTAATCCTAAAAAGTCTGTATATAATAAAGCGTATAAAAAGAGTAGTTTTAGCTTAATAGATGTAATAGCTAAATTATTCAAATAATATACTTAATAAACAAAAAGCAGAGAGAAATTAATCCCTCTGTTTTTTAAGTTTGAGACGTTCAAGTATATCATCTTTTAAGAAAATTCTGTCTCGAGGAAATGTTTTTACAGCTGTTAGCTTATGGCGTTCTACTAAATCGGCGATGTTCTGCCTCTTACAGCCAAGTATTTCACAAGCTTCATTTGTATTTAAAATATTATCACTTAAGAAATTTAAAAAGTCATCTTTAGTTTCAAAAGATTTATACAACCGAATCACCTACTTACTTAAAAAATACTGCTTTAACAACTAAACCTAAAAATGCTAGTAAACCAATTATAGTTATAACTTTAATTATTATTTTAGCATATAAGTTTTTCATTTGACTATGAAGGAAACATTTGATATTATTTTTTATAAGGGGGTTAGGTCAAAGCCTAACCCTTGAAGCTTAATGTAATATCTTTAGAAGAATGAAAATCCAACCGACTATTGATATTACTTTAATGATGAGTTTCTCGACTGTGTCCAGCAGTTTGAGAAGCTCTTTTAGTTTTTTGTTTGTTTCCTTCATTTTTTCACCCCTTTCCTTACTACAATTATATTATACCAAACTACTGTACGAATGTCAAGTAAAATACAACAAAAAGTAGGAAAAATGTTAAAAAATATAATACATTTAAGAGGATTTTACCTTTTAATACAGAATATTGTATTGAAAGGTGGAGATAATATGAATTCAAATAAGAAATACTTTAAAAATTTACATATAACATATGGGTTAAGCCTAGCAACAGTGGGAATTATACTTTTTTTATTAGCAAATGTTATTAAGAACAGTTTTTTCAATGGAGTTATAAATAATATTGCATCTGCGGTGTTAATTTCTGGTATATTTAGTTTGATTGATAATTATTTATTAAAAGATAGTTTAGTAAGCTTAATACTAGATAAAGTACATATAAAAGAACAAATTGATGAAACAGGCTTAGAATCTATGATGCCAGGGATAGCTGATATAAATTATAAGTATTATATAAAAGAAGCGCAAAACAATATAGATATAGTTCATATTTATGGCAGAACTTGGACGAGTACTAATATCGAAGAAGTTACAGATAGATTATTAAATTCAGATTGTTGCGTTAGAGTTGTTTTAGTTCATCCAGACTCTCTATTTGTTCCTGCATTAGAAGAACATTTTGGGTATGAAAAAGGAGAACTTAAAAATTTAATAAATGAAGTAAGTTGTTCATGGAAGAAAAAGTATAATAAGAAACTACAGCAAGGTAAAAAAGCTACCAAAAGTACTTTTAAATTGTATTACCACAAGGGACAACCAACTAATGCTATGTATAGGATAGACGATAGAATTATAGTTGTACAAACCAAAACCACAAAAGAAAAAACAACAAGAATGCCATCTATGATTTTTAAAGATACTGGTAAAGAAAAATGTTTCTATAACATTTATTTGAAAGAAATAAATCAACTTATAAAAGAAGCTGATCCAATAGAATTAAATAGTATATAAAGGGTGATATATATGTATAATATTAAATTGTGCAAGTTAGATCTGGATAATAATGACAAAAGATATATTTTAAATAATTGTAAGTATATTGCTATTGATACAGAGACAACAGGGTTAGACCCTTTAAAAGATAAACTTTGCTTAATACAAATTTGTGCTAAAGAAAAAATTTTTTTGATTAAATATAATAATTCCAATCAAAAAAATTTAATTGGAATTTTGCAATGCAGTAAAATTATAAAAATATTTCATCATGCTAATTTTGATTTGAGGTTTTTAATGAAAAATCTTAAGATATATAATATTAATAATGTAGTGTGTACTAAAATTGCAGCTAAATTATTGAATGGTATAGAAATAGAGAATTCATTAAAAAAATTATTAAGAAAATATTTGAATATTAATATAGATAAGAAATTACAGAAATCAAATTGGAGCGCAGAAAATCTTACAAAAGAGCAAATACAGTATGCAACTTATGATGTGATATATTTAGAAAAGTTATGGAGAGCGCTAAAAGCTGAACTTATTAAAGCAAATTTGTATTCATTAGCAGAAGAATGCTTTAAGTATTTGCCGACGAATGCAATACTTCATAATAGGGGAATAGAAAATATATTTATATATTAGAACTCTTAACAGGGTTCTTTTTTATTTTAAATAGAGGTGAGAGTGATTGAATAAGATTAGGAAATTATTGTGCAAAATTGGAGTACATAAATATATAATTGAGTCACCTAGTGATATGGCAATAAGATATAAAGGTTTGTTGATAGTACCACAAGTAAAATTTTGTGAAATATGTGGTAAACTTAATGAAATTAGATAGTAATGAGAGCTCTTAATGGGCTCTTTTTTTATATCAAGAATTCGAGGTAAAAGCATGAAGCGAAAAAGATTAATAGTAAAAAGACTCAGTATTATAAGTAGTATTACTGTAAGCGTTTTTGGTATACTTCTTATTTTATATGGTCTTGGAGTTATAAACTGCTATGACCCTAAATTTTTAAATATAAGTGCAGGAATAATCCTTATAGTTAACGCAATAGATGATATGTTATCAATTAAAACTGGAGAGTGAGAAAAATGGATAATGGGAAAATAAGACTTAATTATAAATTAAAAACCACAGGAGTTAAGAACTTAGCAGAACTAAAAAGCAGATTAAGTAGAATTCAACAATTAGTTAATGAATTAGAAAAAGAAATTGACTCAGTTATAGGCACAAGCATAACAATTGAAGAAATTTAGTGGGGAGAAATAATATGAGCAATCCAGTAATGTGTTTGAAAGATACTTGCTTTTTAAGATTAAACTGCCACAGGTTTTTATCTAAGCCTGAAATGCAACAAAGTTATGGCGCATTTGAGAATTGCGACTTGCAAACAAATTATAAAAGCTATTGGGCTAAAGATAAAGAAAGACCAGCAAATGTCCAATGCGTTATATGCGGGAGGATTGTTTAAGTCATGAACTTTATAAAAGAGCAAACGAAATTTCTTATGATGGCTGTATCTTTTATTATATTATCTTTATTTGGAATAATTCTATTTATAAGAACAGGCAAGTATTTAATACATCCTTCATTATATATAATTACATTACTAATGGGTACTGGATGGGGCGCTACAGCCATATTTTCGATAAAAGGTAAATAAATAAGGAGAATGAAAAGATGAATTGCAAATGTGGATATCCAATAACACCACCGTTGAAAACAATGGAAGAAGGATTCTTAGGAGCCAAAGAAGCACCCACAATAGAAGATTACACATGCCCTGAATGTAAAAGACAATATAAGATTAGAGGCTATAATGGGAAAATAAGTATTTTAGAGAAACATACACCCAAAAACGTATATAGACGTCCACCAACAGGATTAGAACCACATACTATATGGGTTGGAAAGAGAATACAGGATATAAAAGAAGCTATGGATAGATACACAGAAGCTAATAAGTCTATACCTATCGAGTGGGTAAATGAATATAATGAGTTACTAGAAAACCTTACAAGGAGTGAATAAAATGTGGTGGCGGAATAGGTAAACGCAAGGCTTGACGTACAATCACCTTTAAAGGAGTTCGACTCTCCATAGCTAGTGGTGTGCTTAGTTGTGGGTTCAAATCCCACTCACATTTCTACAAATATAAAATCAGGGAGGATTATCATGAATGATTTAGAATATCTAGTTAAAATGAAAGACCTATTCAGAGAATCGGCAGATATTATAGACCAACTTTTAGTGCTAAGGGAAAAAGGCGAAAAAGGTGAAGATGTACAGAAGGAATTAGAAAAAGCATCAGCAAGATACGTATATAAGATGATGGAGATGCGGAAGCTTAGCGAAGGTGGAAATAATTAAACATGAATAAAAGAAGTTGGATTAAAAAATTAAATATTATAAATGAAAATAACAGATACGGAAGACAGAGGGGTGAACGAAATGTTCACCCTTAAAAATAAAGGGTTAATGATTAGAGGAGAAATGAAGTATGCAATTTATAAAGAAAGATAAATTAATAAAAGTGATAGAAAAAGAAGAGAATGTTTTAGACATAAATCGTTTAGAAGAAATATTAGATACTTATGGAGACACTTACTATGTAGAAGGATGTAATTGGGAATTATGTAAAAAAGGAAAAGAAATTACATAGGGGGATTTTAAATGGGATTAGAATTAGAAGATGAACTTATGAAAAAGTATAATATGACTTGCACAACAACAGGAGAAGCTAGATATAAATTTAAAGGTATATTTTTCTTAGAAGGACTTATGAGTGGCCTTAATAGTACTGAATATGCTAATGAGATAGTTACTACAGCTTTAAAAGAGGTGAAGCAAAGTGGAAAAGAATCAAATATTAGAAGAATTAGAAGAAGTTAAAACAACATTAGAAGCTTTGGATTATATATTAGTAAAAGAGCCTAAAATTGAGAATGTTTTAGGTGAAACAGGAGTGGAACTTGTTTTTAAAAGTGAAGAAATAGTAATTAATCATAAAGAAGCTGCAGATCTATTAAGTGGATATGATAAGTGTTAGGAATTAACTTGGTAACAGATAAGGAGCGTAAGTAATGAAGATACTGCTTAAAGATGATGAGAGTTATTTAAATATTAGTAAAGACGATTTTAAAGATATAGCAAAAGTTATATGTGATAAAGTAAGATTTATAAGTAAAGTACAGTTAGTAAAACAATATGCTCAAAGAGATAAAATACTAGTTAAGTTAGTATATCAGTATAATAATCCATGTGAAGGATGCGAAGTATATAATCCGAAAGCAACTGAAGAAGATATAATAGCAATGGGAAAGGGCTGTGTACATAAAGGAACTAATAACATAAAGATAACTAATTTGAATAATGAATGTAATGTTTATAATAGAGATAATATAAAGACTGGCAAGGAGGCAACATGCAAACATTAAGATGTGCTAAATGCGGTAAGGTTCTATTAGAAGCAGAAGGACAGGCTCATATAAAAAAGAAATGTCCTAAATGTAAAGAGGTAAATGAGTTTTATATAAAGGAAGAAGCTACAACACAAATACATAAATCAAATAAATTTAAAGAGAGAGGGTTTATAAATGAGTGAGTTATCAACTATTCAAAAGAGAGAAAAATTAAATCATATATTATCAAAAGATGAAGTTGGACCAGGAGGTGCACATCACAATTATTTAATAATTAGTAATGAAGCTAATATAAGTACTGAACAGCCTTTATTTGCTACTGAAATACAATTTCAACAAGGTGCAAGAAAAGAGGAAGATTCTATTCATGGTGTTATAGACACAGACCTATTAGAAATAGTAAGAGATAGATTAAAGTCTTTTCAAGCTGGACCATTTAGTTCTGAGTATAATGCAAAGGCGCTTGAGCATGTAGAAGAAGCGCTTATGTGGATGAATAGACGTGTAGAAGACAGAATAGAAAGAAATGTATTAGGAACAAATAATAAATAATTAAATAGTTAGCACACCTAGCGTGTCAGTTATTCCTTAATTGGAGTAATTGGCACGCTTTATTTTTTTGCCTAAAAATACGGGAGGGAAAGTAATGCTTTTTAAAAGACTTAGAAAAAAGAAGATACCCAAAATAGTAGTACCTAAAATACATGATTACTTAATCTATTACAAATATGTAAATGGTAGTTCCGTAATAGAATATGGCAATACGCAAGCAGGTTTCTTAGACCGTAATATATGCAGGAACGATATAGATGATCTATGTAACTATCTTAATAAGCATGCTAAAGAGTCGAACAATATAGGACTAAACAATGCTAAAGCCATCATAGTTAATGTGATACCGTTAGGGTGATAGCATATGGCAAGAGCAAGGGATGATATAGACAAGATATATAAGTCAAAGCGATGGCAAAAGGTAAGAAAGATAGTATTAATAAGAGATAATTATTTATGCCAAGAATGTTTAAGACATGGGGCAATAACGCAGGCAAACACAGTCCATCATAAGGTAGAACTTAGGGAGGACTTAAGTAAAGCATATGATATAGATAACCTAGAGAGTATATGCCCAGCATGCCACAATAAAGAACATCCTGAACGAAATAGTTATAGAAAAAAGATGGTTAAAAGAAGAAAAGATATATATAAATTTTACAATCCGGAAATATAGGAATGGATAAGAGATATCCCCCCCCTATGCCAAAATGTTTAAAGCATGCGTGGGAGACCGGTGTCAACACATTCCTCCCCAATAAATTCGCTCATCAATTTTTTTTGAGTGTCCCATGAGGTAATGGGAAGTAACTATTTTGCTAACTTTATAAAAACGAAAGGTGGTGGGAATTATGCCGAATCCAGCAAAACCAATAGGACTTCAATTATTACATGGTAATAAAAATCACAGGACTAAAGACGAGATTGAAAAGCGTTTAAAAAATGAAGAGAGATTAAAAATTGGCCATGATAATATAAAACCTCCAAGTTGGCTTGATAAAACAGCTCAAAAAGAGTTTAAAAGACTTGCAAAGTTGCTAATTGAGGTCGAATTAATGACTGATGCTGATATTACACACCTTGCATTATATTGTGATGCATATTCTCAGTATCTTTCATTTAAAGCACAAGTAAAAAAACATGGTATGTGGATTGAAGATAAACCTAATCCTTTTATAAAAAAGATGTCTGATATGGTTAGTCAACTAAGATCACTTTCTTCGGACTTAGGGTTAAATCCTTCGGCACGTGCTAAGTTAGCAATCAATTTTAAAGAACCAAATGAAGATGATGAAGATGAATTCTAAAATACTTGATATGTCCTATACAGAACTAACAAATTATTGGGGAAATTATAAAAATGAGCAAAAAGAGTGGGGAGGAATACTTGAAGAACCCTATCCGGAGCTTTTAACAACATGGTATGCAGAAAGATTAGTTGACAGAACAATACCAGCAAGTAAAGAAAATATCTTAGCAGCTAAAAGGCATTTAAAGGATTTAGAAAGGCAAGGCACAGATGATTTTCCTTGGGTGTTTGATGAAGAAAAAGGACATAGACCTATTAGGTTTATTGAGCAAAAGTGTAAACCATCTAAAGGAGACTTCGACCAACTTGTATTGCAACCATGGCAACATTTTATAATAGGATCACTTTATGGGTGGGTACATAAGGACACTGGAATAAGACGATTTCGTGAAGGATTAATCTTCGTTGGCAGAAAAAACGGAAAAACTACGCTTATTTCAGGGCTTTCTAACTATTCTGTAGGCTTTGACTATGAAAATGGCGCCAGGGTTTATGTTTTAGCCAATGCAGAACAACAAGCACATGAATTATTCGATGAAGCAAAGGCAATGGTTAAGACCTCACCATTTTTGAAAAAGAGATACAAGCCGTTGAGAAGCATCATAAGATATGAGGATAAGTTTTCACAGATAGAGGCAAGAGCATCAGATAGTAAGAGACTCGATGGGCTTAATACTCACTTAGGAATTTTTGATGAAATACATGAATTTCAAGATTTTAAGCTTATAAATGTTATAAAAAAGTCCAGAGGAGCAAGAAAACAGCCATTAATTATCTATATTACAACCGCTGGATATGTTCTAGATGGACCACTGATGCAATTTTATGATGATGGTAAGGAGTGCCTTGAGAACATAGATGATAATATTGACGAGCGAACATTTTATTACATGGCTAAGCTAGATAGTATTGAAGAAGCAGAAGAACCGAGGAACTGGATTAAGGCTAATCCTAATATTGGGCTCATGGATTTCGTTGGACTTGTATCAGATTGGAAGAAAGATAGAAAAAGCCCTCAAGAACGTGCTGACTGGATAACAAAACAGTTCAATATATTTGCAGATGTAACAGAATTATCGCTTGTAGACATAGAAACTATCAATAAAAACAGTAAAACAATAGATATAGATACATTAAAAGGCTTAGAGTGCACAGGCGGTTATGACCTTTCTGAAACAGAAGATTTCACATCCGCCGTATTGGAATTCCCATTACCAACGAGTGAAGTCTTTGTTTTATGTCATTCATGGATTTCAAAGGCTAGATATAACAGAGATAAGAATAAACAAAGACTCGATGAATGGATAAAAGCTGGAGATTTAACAGTAATACCTGGAATGTACGTAAAAGATATATATGTACAAGAATGGTTTGTTGAGCAAAGAAAGAAATACAAAATTACCAAAATAATGTATGATCCAGCAAAAGCGTTGAGATTAAATGAAGCATTAAAAGATTTAGGATTTAAAACAGAAATAGTAAGACAAGGGTTTATAACATTAGGTGGTCCACTTCAAGACTTTAAGCAAATGCTACTTGATGGAAAAGTTATTTATAATAACAGCAAGATTTATAGGTGGTATTTAAAGAATGTAAAGCTTGTTGAAGATAGAAATAAGAACTGGATACCTACAAAACAGAGTAAAAACAGAAAAATTGATGGTTTTGCAGCAACATTAGACGCTCATGTAGATATTGTAACTAAACTTGCAAGAATTAAGAAAGGACCTGCAAGCGTAGGTTTTGCTTCTTTAAGGAGGTGATAAAAATTAAAAGAGCTAATTTTTTTAAAAGGGTAAAAAACATTTTTAAGTCTAACAGGATAAGAGCAGAGACAATAAGCGTACCAATTTCCCAAAGGTTTACTAATTGGGTAGGACGTACATTTTGGGGAGTTGATAATAGCAGTTTGTCTAATAATGAGCTTATTTTTAGTATTATAAGCCGATTAAGTAATACATTTGCTTCACTACCAATAAAGATTTATCAACAATATCAGATAATTAACAACGATATATCCGATTTAGTCAGCAATTCGCCAAATCCTAATATGACAAGCTTTGAATTTCATCAGAAAATGGAAACAGATAGGAATGAGTATGGCAATGCTTATGCATTAATTGAAAGAGATATAAGACTTAATCCTGTATCTTTAATTCCGGTACCTGCGTATTATGTGACACCAATTATCAATAGTGCTGATGGCTCATTATGGTATGAGGTAAATATAAATGGTAAGACAACATATGTTTACAATACCGAAATCATACATGTTAAGCATATTACAGGATCATCAAGACTAGCTGGTATAAGTCCTATAAAGGTTCTAACTAATGCGTTGAAATATGATAAAGCAGTACAAGAGTTTTCACTTAGAGAAATGGATAAAATAGATAGTTTCAAAGTAAAGTATGATGCAAATATGGAGGAACCAAAAAAACAGGCTATAATTGATAATTTCAAAGCTTTTATAGCTGATAATGGAGGAGCGCTCTTCGAGGAAAACGGTACTGAAATTACTGAATTACAAAGAGGATATAATGCTGCAGATATGCTTAATTCTGAGAAAATAACAAGAACTAAGATGGCAAATGTATTTAATGTGCCTGTGGCATTTGTGAATGATACAGATGGACAATCTTATTCAAGCAATGAGCAAGTCATGATACAGTATGTACAAATGAGACTAACTCCTGACGTTAGACAGTATGAACAGGAATATAACAGGAAACTTCTTAATCCTGTACAAAGAGCACAGGGATTGTACTTTAAGTTCTCTATAAACGCATTATTAAGAGGTGATACTGCTTCAAGAACAGCCTATTATCAATCTGCGGTAAGAACTGGCTATATGAAACCTGATGAAGTTCGAGTGCTTGAAGATTTACCACCAGAGGGTGGCAGTGCGGATAAACTTTGGATAAGTGGAGACTTATATCCTATAGACATGGACCCAACACAAAGAAAAGGAGGTAATGATGGTGGCGACACAACCAAAACAACAGAACCAGCAAAATAAATTTTGGCAAATGAAAGCATCCGCTAATGATGATAAACAAGCGGATGTTTTTATTTATGGAGAAATAACAAGTTATCAATGGGATGATACAGATACTACAGCTGCTAGTTTCAAAAAGGATTTAGATGCATTAGGCAATCTAAACACTATAAATTTACATCTTAATTCCCCTGGTGGAAGTGTATTTGAGGGTGTAACAATATGCAACATGCTAAAACAAAATAGTGCAACAGTTAATGTTTATGTAGATGCATTAGCTGCAAGCATCGCAAGTGTTATCGCAATGGCCGGTGACACTATTTTTATGCCCAAAAACGCAATGCTTATGGTACATAATCCATCAAGTGTAGTTTGGGGGAATTCAAGTGACATGAGAAAGACTGCTGATGATTTAGACAAAATAGGATTGTCCATGCAGCAGAGTTATTTAGCAAAAGCAGGTGACAAATTAGATCAAAGTACATTGCAACAACTTATGGACAATGAGACTTGGCTATCAGCAGATGAGTGTTTTTCATATGGATTGTGTGATGTTGTTCAAGAAGAAAATAATGCGACAGCATGTACAAGCAAAGAACTATTTAATAATTACCGCAATGTACCTAAAAACCTATTAAATGAAACAAATCCAATGGCAATTTTACAAGATGTAGACATGGAAGAAAGAAAAAAAATAGCTGAAAAAGCACGTAAAAGTGCTGAATATACAAGAACAATATTAGGAGGAATATAAAATGGCAAAGAAAACTTTATTTGAAATGAAACAGGACTTAGTAACTATAGGAGCACAACTTGAAAAAGTTGAAAATGAAATAGCTGATAAAGCTATAGATCCTAAAGTGACAACTGATGAATTAAATCAGTTAACTCAAACCAAGGCTGATTTAAAAACTAGATTCGATTTATTAAAAGCACAACATGACAGTATGGAAGCTGAGCAAAAGGAAGCGTTAGCAGCTAAGCAACAAGCTAATAGTAACATACTTGATGGAGTAGATGATGAAAAAACCAAAACAATCAAGGCAAAGGCTTCATTTATAAAGGCAGTAATGACTAAAAATTCTATACCAGATGATGTTAGAAATGCTCTTAGTATGAATAATATAAAAGCTGTATTAGGCGCCGACAGTACTCTTCAAAATGGTGATAAATTATTACCTATAACAATAAGTACTGAGCTTTTAACTGAGCCTATGGCAACAAACCCATTGAGAGGGAATTCCACTTTTACGCAAATAACTAATCTAGAAATCCCTAAACTATCATTTACTCTATCTGATGATGGATTTTTGCCTGATGATAGCCAAACTGCTAAAGAATTAGAGGCAGATGGTGATGTGGTAACATTCGGAAGAAATAAATTTAAGGTATTTTGTGATATTACTGAGACAGTATTAAATGGTACTGAGACTAATCTTGTTGCAACTGTGCAGGCAGGCTTGCAAAGTGGACTTGCGGCGAAAGAAAAGAAAGTTGCATTTGAATCAGCTAAACCAACAGATATGAGCTTTTATCAAAAAGATGATAAAGGGAACTATTTAATTAAAACTGTAAGCGGAAATACTTTATTTAACGCTATAATTGCAGCATTAGCAGATTTAGAGGATGGGTATTCAGAAAATGCTAAGGTAGTAATGAAAAAGTCGGACTATTTTAATATGCTTAAGGAACTTGCTAACAATAATACATCATTATTTCTAGCACCACCAGAACAAATATTAGGCGCACCAGTAATATTCTGTGATCTTGCTACAATTCCGGTTGTAGGAGATTTAAGATATTCTCACTATAACTATGATTTAAAAATGCTTTATGACCAAGACAAAAATGTTAAAACTGGTATAGAAAGCTTTGTCTTAACTGCATGGATAGACCATAAAATCAAATTAAAATCTGCATTTAGATTAGCAGTAGTTACACCCTAATCAGCCCCAAAAACCAACTGCTCCAACAAATTTAACTGGAACAACTACAATTACCCAATCTAGTTTAACATGGGATGCAGTTGCAGGGGCAACTCAGTACAATATCTATAAAAATGGCACTAAAATAGGTCAAAGTACAACAAATAGCTATAAAGATACAGGTTTAACTGGTTCAACTACTTATAAATATCAAGTTTCGGCTGTAAATGGTGCAGGAGAAAGCACTTTAAGTACAGAGATTTCGCTTACAACTCAAGCTTCTGCATCAAGCTAAGGAGTTGAATTAGATGGTTACATTAGACCAACTTAAATTATCTTTAAGGATTGACACATCCGATGATGATACACTGTTAACATTATTTATGCAGACAGCTTCTGATTATATAAAAGGTTCAATAGGAAATGGGGTTACTGGCTTTTATGACAGTAACCCACGTTTTGATACAGCTTTAATATTGTTAACAGATCATTATTATAAAACAAGGTCAGCAACAGATGAAACAGACCTAAAAAAGGTGCCTTTTGGGGTTACAACACTTATTTTACAGCTGAAAGGGGACTATTTATATGCATTACAGCAATCAAGCCAAAACAGCTCAACTTAATAAGAGAATAACATTTCAAAAAATGGTTGTAACAACTGATAAATATGATAATGAGATAAAAAAATTGCAGGACTATAAAACAGTATGGGCTGCTGCTAAAAATCTTCATGGTCAGGAATTTTATGCTGCGGGTGAAGAGCAATCCAAAAGGACTGCAATTTTCACAATCAGATACACAAATGATATAAGTAACGATATGCGAATTAAGTTTGGCGACAGAAGTTTTAATATAAGTTTTGTAGATGATATAAAATATCAGGGAGAATTTATGGAGGTTACGGCAATAGAAATTGTACAAGAAGGTGATTAAATGGGTGTAGAAGCATCAGTAACAGATATAGGAGCATTAATTGATAAAGCTGAACAAATGGGATTAAAGGTTAGCAGTATGGAAAATGGAGCTTTACGAGCGGGTGCACAACCTATTCTAGAAGCTGCAAAGCAAAACCTTGAGACGCCTTCATTACATCATTTAGGCTCAAAACAATTTGAAAAAGATAGCATTGTAACTAAAAAGCTTTTGGAAAGCATTACGATTGGCAATCCTAAGAAGGATAGGCTACGTGGTGGAAGATATATAAAAGTTTTTACATCTAGACCTAACGCACATTTGGTTGAATTTGGACACGCAGGACCAGCACCAGCGCCACCGCATCCATTCATGAGAACTGCTTATCAAAACAATAAAGAAGAAGTAAAAAGAACTATAATTGAAGTTTTAAGGGAAGGTATAAAACAATGACAGCGTTATCTCAGATATTGAAAACAACAGGAGTACCAGTAAGTCATTTAAGCTATAGCGGTAAAGAAACAACATATATAACGTATAGCTACTATAACGTAAGAGGTGGTGCTTATGCTGAAAATAGAGAGATAGCTACAATTTATCATCTACAAGTGGACATTTGGACAAAGGATACTTACGAAGATTTAGCAGATCAAGTAAGAACGTTGATGATAGCAGCAGGCTATTATCGTACAGACGAAAAAGAGTATTATGAGCCAGAAACCCAAATAAAACATAAAATATTTGATTTTGAATACGCAGAGAGTTCTCAATGAGGGCTCTTTTATTTTACAAAAAATTAAGAAGGAGTTGATTTAATATGCCTAATATGGGTATAGAAAAACTATATGTATCGCAACAATTAACAGATTCAGCTGCAGGAATGACATTTACTAAACCGCAATACTACAAATATGTACAAGAATTAAGCTTAAAACCAAAGGTAAACAGTGCGTCAGCTTATGCAGAAAATAGAAAAGTTGACCAGGATACACAATTTGATAGCTGCGATGTATCTATTAACCTATTCCAAATGACCAGCTCACAGAGGGCATTTATGTTGGGACAAAGTTTAGCTGGTGGTGGGGGAGCAATAGGAGCTTTAAATGATAAAGCACCTTGGATAACATTATTGTACAAAGCACCTATTAAAGTGGATGATACTATCTATTATAGATATGGTGTAATCTATAAAACACAATTTCAACCACCTGACGATGATTACAAAACTACAGAAGGTAAACCGGACTTTAGCCAAGTTCCCAAAATATCCGGTTCAGCACAGCCGACCGAGTGGTCATTTAAAGATGGAAAATTAGAAAAACATCCGTGGGAGTGGCATGTTGATACATGTGATCCAAACTGTCCGGAAAATATAGACGACACATGGTTTAATAGTGTTTCAATACCTTCGTTGGTTACTTATGGTTCGTTATCATTGTCTGCAAGTTCACCAAAAGATGGAGCAACGGGTATATCTTTAGATACTAAACCATCGCTTACATTCAATAACCCAATAATGAATGCTACATCTATATTGCTTTACAACGTGTCTGATGGTGCAACAGTTAACACAACTACAAGTTCAGATTCTTCAGGCAAAATAATAACCATTACACCGTCAACAAACTTAGTGGCAAATAAAAACTATGTACTTGTTGTACAAGATGTAACAGATCTCTATGGGCAAACACTAGATACACAACTAATTAGATTTACAACGGCCACAGCAGCATCTTAAAAGAGGGGTTAATACCCTCTTTTTTACATAAAAATTTGAAAGGAAGTTTTAAAATGAGTGAAATAAAAGATTTAAGGCAAGAAGGAGTAAAAACAAATATAGGCGGAAAAGAAGTAAATCTGTATTTTGATTTAAATGATTTATGTGATTTAGAAGAAGAATATGGAGACGCTACAAAAGCACTAGAAGCAATAAGATCAATAAAAGGTGCGAGACATTGTTTATGGATTGCCATGAGAAAAGCAAACGAGGAAATTACAGAAAAAGAAGTTGGAGCACTAATTCCATCATCGGACTTTACTCCAGTTACATCAAATTTAGCTAAAGCGTTATGGGGATCACTACCTGAACAAAAAAACGAGGGAACCAAGGAAAACAAGTAGGAGATAGTAGGTTTCCTTGGACACGATTGTTAATAATTGCAACTACAAAATTAAATATTCCGGAGGAAAAATTTTGGAAAATGACAGCAAGAAAATTCTTTTTGCTTTGGGAAGATTATAGAGAATTTAATGGACTTAAAAGCGAAGAAGAAAAAGTTGTATACGCTAATGAAATATTTTAGCGTTTTTTATTTTTGAAGAAAGGAGGTTAATTCATGGCACAAGAAGATATAGCAGACTTAGCGATACGTTTAAGCATGGAAGATGCTAGCTTTACTCAAGGAGTGCAAAACTTAAAAAGAAATCTAACTATTATAGATAGTGGTTTTAAGGAAAGTATTGCAGGGCTCAAGGATTGGGGAAAAAATGTAGATGCTTTAAAAAGTAATGCATCGGCTCTTGGAGAGAAAATTGAGACACAAAATAAAATAGTTAAAAGCTATCAGGAGCAACTCGATAAAACTAAGAAGTCTCTTCAAGAGAACTCTGAAAAAATGCTTGAATTAAAAGAAAAAGTTGAATCTGCAAAAACAGCTTGGGAAGAAAGTAAGCAAGAGCTTGGTGCAAATGCCGAAGCTACTCAGAAGCTAAAAAAAGATTATGATGAATTAAACAAAGAATATACTCAGACGGAACAGAAAGTACGAAGTGCTTCTAAATCCGTAGATGGCTATACTATACAACTTAGTAATCAAGAAGCAAAATTAAAAACCATGCAAGCAGAACTAGCTACAACAAATAAACATATTGCAGAACAAAATTCAGTTTGGCTTGCAACAGGTAAGCAACTTGGAACTGCATCTAAAACTCTAAAAACGGTTGGCGAAGGATTTGTTAGTGTCGGATCTACTATGAGCACACACTTTACATTACCATTTGTAGCAGGAGTAGGACTAGCAACTAAAGCTGCATCAGATTTCGAACATCAAATGGCAGACATACAAAAGGAAATAGCCGCTAAGGGCGAAGATGTAAAATCTGTTATGTCGCAAATGTCAAATTCATCTTTACAGTGGAGTAAAGATTTTGGACAGTCAACTGATAACATAAACGAAGGTCTCTTAACACTTGTAAAGGATGGCTATAGTGGAAGTGAATCGCTTGAGGCAATGGGTATAGCATTAAATACAGCAAGAGGAGCAAATGAAGAACTCGCACCCGTAGTTGATGGCTTAGGATCATCCCTTGAAGCGTATAAAATGAAAACCGATAATGCATCGGAAACAACATCAAACATGGCACATATGGCTGATACATTTGCTTATATTGCAAACCATACTAAAGCAAGTGTAATAAGCCTTAGTGAATCTTTTAGCACCGTTGGACCTACGGCAAGTGCATTAAAACAACCAATGGCTGAAACAGCGGCAGCAATAGGAGAACTTCAATCGAATGGTATAGATGCAGGCACAGCAGCTACTTCATTACAAGCAGGCTTAGTTAATTTAACAAAACCAACAAAGAAAATGAAAGTTGCATTGGATGAACTAAAATTTAGTGCATTCGACAGCAAGGGTAATATGAAAGACCTTACTACTATCATAAACGAAATGAATGGAAAAATGGCGGGTTGGACTAATGAACAAAAGCAGGCTGCTATTGCAACTATTTTCGGAAAGGAAAGTTTAGCAAGTTGGAATGTATTACTCAATAAAGGTGGCGGATACTTAAAAGATTTATCCGATCATGCTAATAATGCAACGGGTGAAGTTAAAAAATTGTCTGACAGTATGAAGAATACTTCTAAAAACAATTTTAAAGAATTAGAAGAGTCTGTACACGCATTAGGCGTAGCATTTGGGGAAGATGTTCTTCCATCGGTTATACCAGTAGTTAAAGAAGTTACGAACGGTGTTAATGCTTTTAGCAAATTAGATGATGCTACTAAAAAGAACATAATAGAAATTGGTGCTTTAATAGCTGTAGGTGGTCCAGCACTTTCCCTTATTGGTAAAACAACAAAAGGATTAGGGAAAATAATTAACGGATTAGGCAAACTAAGTGACTGGTTCGGTAAAAAGCTAATAGAAAAAGGTTTAAAGGATAATACAAAAGCAGAAGCAGAAAATACTAGTTCTGTGGCAACTAATACTCAGACAATTAACAATAATACAAAAGCAGAAGCAGAGAACACAGCAGCTACGGAACTAAATACAAAAGCTAAACAAAGTAACTCAAATACACTAGAAAATTCTAGATCTAAAGCAAAAGATTTAGAAAAAGATGTAGAAGAATCTACTAAAAAGACAGGTAAAGCAACAGACGCAGTAAAAGATTTAGGCAAAGAAACAGAAGAAACTGCTGGTAAATTAGGTAATGCGGCAGAGAAAACAGAAGGTCTAGGCGGTAAAATTGCAACAACAGCAGGCGAAGCAGGAACAGCAGCAGGAACAATCGAAGGACTTGGAGCTGCAACTGGCGGAGCAGCGGAAGCAGCAGGAGGTTTAGGAGCAGAAGCAGGAGCAGCAGCAGGAGGACTTGGGGCAGCAGAAGGCGGAGCAACAGCACTTGGAGGAGCAGCAGTAGGATTAGCAGCCCCTATCGCTATTGCGGTTGCTGCGATAGGAGCACTTGGGTTTGTTGGCTATGAAGTCCATAAGAAACTTACAGATAATACAATTCCTACAATAGACCTTTTTGCTGATGATGTACAAGTAAAAAATGGCAATATCTCTGCTTCAAGTGCGACTATGGCAGGTCAGGTTGAAACCTCCGTAACTAAAATTTCAGACTCTACTAAAAAAGCTGTTGGAGCGTATGAAAAACTTAACGATTCTGTTACAAAAACAGAAGAAGATATGTATATAAATTCTGATAAATTCACAACACAAACAAAGAATACAGTAATTAAAAATTTTAGCGACATAGTTAACAGTTCTACAGGTTTTAATGATGAATTTAAATCTAATAGAATTAAAATGTTTACTGATATAGTTGACAATACTAACACTCTTACAGCAGAAAACAAGGATACTATAGTAAATGCATACAAAGACCTATTGCACCAAACAGATGGTCTGACTTTGCAACAAAAGGATGCAATAATAAAGAACCTTAAGGATACTATGACCAATAGCGTTGGTATAACACAGAGCCAAGTTAGTCAAATAAAATCCAAGTATGACCAAATGACTAATATGGTTAATTCTGCTACAGATAAAAGAGCACAGGATGAAACTAAAACTTTACAGAACTTATTTTCAAAGAGTACCTCTATTTCAAATGATGAACAACAAGCAATACTATTTAACATCCAAAGAGGTGCTAGAGACCAAAAGGCTGTAACATCCGCTTATGAACAGCAGATACTACAAATATATCAAAATGCAAGTAGTCAACACAGAAGTGTAAATGCTCAAGAGTGGCAACAGATTAACCAAATACGAGATACTATGCAAAAAAACGGTGTTCAAATTCTTTCCAAAAGCGAAGTTGATAGTAAAATTATTATGCAACGTTTAAAAGATTATAACAAGAATATAACGGAGCAACAGGCGAGTGACACTGTTCAAAATGCAGAAAAGGCACGTAAAGGTGCGGTGGATGCTGCAAACAAACAATATAATGACCAATTAGCAAATATAATACAACTACGTGATGGTACACATCAAATAACAGCACAGCAAGCAGATGATATGATTAAGGAAGCTAAGCGCCAAAGAGACGAATCTATAAACAAAGCAGACGATATGAAACAAGGTGTTATAAAAAAAGTTGGTGAAATGAACCAAGGTGCAATTTGGGACATGAACACATCAACAGGACAAATGCTTAGCCCGTGGCAAAAACTAGAGAGAGATATTTCTACTACTTTTGACCAGTTAGGGAAAGATATTGGGAATGCATGGGATCAAATTAATAAAACAATACAAGACAAAATGGTTGAGGCGCAAAAGTGGATTGATAAGCATCCAATAATCGCAAAAATTCAAAAAGGTGCTGTTGGAGCAGCGAATGAGCTATGCAAAATATTAAGTGGAGATGGCTTTGCAACTGGAACAGAAAACGCACCTCAAGGATGGCACTGGGTTGGTGAACAAGGCGCTGAATTGATGTGGTTCAATGGGGGAGAACAGGTAATTCCTCATAATGATAGTCAAAAAATTGTTGAGCAAATGCAAAAAACAGGTGGTTCTGCACCTGCAATGACAGCAGATAGTGATAAGCTCAAGACTACAGAACAATATGGCCAGAATTTAAATACTAGCTTTGGAAAAGGCTTAACAAATTCGTTAGATTATGCTATAAATCCCCTTAACAATATGACAAATAAGCTTAATGACACAATGAATGTTACTGCAACTAGATATATAAGCTATGGAAAGAAGAATATACAGAACTTAGGGGCAGGTATCACACAAAACGCTGGTGTTGCAACAGAGTCATTAGGAAATTTAACAGATAGATTAAATACTAATATGAGTACATTTGCCAGCAACGCTATAAATCATGGACTTAATACAGATACAAGCATAAAAAACGGTATAAATAATAAGTCTCAAGATGTTGTAAATGCTCAAAAAAATATAACAGATACATTAAATAATAACTTAAATACATTTGCTACTAATGCAATAACTCACGGTGTAAAGACTGATTCAAGTGTTCAAAGCGGGCTACAAAATAATTCCGGAGCAATATATAATGCATTAAACAATATAACAAATACAGCAGGGAATATGCTTCATAATTTTGCAAATAGTTGTTCAAATTATGGAGCAGAAGCAGTAAATTCAATCGGAGCAGGTATTCAACAATCGGAGGGCAATCTCACAAATATAGTAAAAGATTTAACCGATAAAGTTACAAAGGCATTCAATGAGGGATTTGATATACACAGTCCTTCAAGAAAGCTGTTTTGGACTGGTACCATGGTTGGTCAAGGGCTTATGAACGGTATTCAATCTAAAAATTTAGGCGGTTTTATAAAAAAATGGTTAGGAAATTTAACTGGAAATGTACAAGTAGCCGGTGGAAACATATCTTCTATTTTAGCTGCAGCTCTTAGTATAGATGGAGAGCCTTTAAGTTGGTTGCCTGCACTAGAAATGATAACAAGTAGAGAAAGTGGTAATCCTGGAACAATGGGAACTGGTGATGCAGGATTAATAAATAATATTGGTGTAGGCGGAGAATTTGCAACAGGACTTATGCAAATGCTACCATCAACATTCAGAGAGTACGCAAAGAATGGGTTTGGGAACATTCTAAATGGCTTAGACAATGCAGTTGCTGCTATAAGATATATTGCAGACAGATATAAAACTCCATTCGCAATTCCAAATTGGAATAATTCATCTTATATTGGATATAAAACTGGAACAGACAATGCATCCAAAGGTTGGCACCTAACAGGTGAAGAAGGCCCTGAGTGGGTATATTTCAATGGAGGAGAAACTGTTTTAAACAATAAAAATACATCTAGTGTAATGGATAACTTCAAGAGCTTACTAAATACAATTAAAAGTACTAAAATATCAATACCAGATGTATCTGGTAACACATACAACACTACTAATAATTATGTAGGTAACACTACTAACAGTGGTGGTTATGGACATGCTGAAACTATAATAGTTAAATCACCAATTTATTTGGATAGCAGACAAATAGGAGAAGCCGTTACACCAGTGGTTAGCAATAAAATAGCAAGAAAATTCAAGGGGATGAGATAGTGTGAAAATTAATGGAATAGATATACAAAATTATGGAGCACGTCTCCTTAAGTGGGACCCTCAACCGGCAACAATTGTTAATAGTGAAGAATGGCTTAGAAATTCTATTTCTCCAAGTTTATATAACCAGCAGCTTCAATATAAAAAAACAACAGCTGAAATACAAGTTATAGGTGAGGATAGAACAGATGCATATATTAAATGCAGCAAGTTAATATATGACTTAAAAAAATGCACATTAGAAATAGAAGACATTGGTCTATTTTATGATTGTATATTAGAAAGTACTTCAATAGCAAAAGGTATAGTACTTAATAAATTAACTCTAACGTGTACTTTTAATACCGATTATGCTTATAAAACTCCAATAAATCAGGACTTTAAAGGTAGTACAACTGTAAATGTAGAAGGCACAGAAAAAACGCCAGCAATTATAACCATTACTGAACCAGTTGATACCTCCTATGTTTATATTGATGGTATTACAGATACGACGATAAGACTTTTATATCTTAAAAAAGATATTCCAGTCACTATAGATGGAGAAAAAAAGCTTATATATGAGCCGGATTTAGACCATTGGGTAACAGAAGATACAGGCGAAAATAAATGGATATTTAAGAGATGGAATATTGCACTTGCTAATGATCCGGAGCTTTTTTATCCAAAAATAATACCTCAGAAATCCAATATAAATAAATCTATTTCTCCTTACAACCAATCACTTTTAACCGATGGAGCAACATTAATAAATGACAATGTAACTAATTATTATGCAAGTATAAGAACTGCGCTATATGTTAGCAATTCAAAAAGTATTACATTTAAATTCGAACATGATGATGGTGTTAATCTATACCTTAATGGTGACAGTGTGTACAGCAATGATACAGCAGAAGCGCCTGAAACAGGTAATGCAGGTTATCCATCAGTGACTTTAAACTTAAGCTCCGGGTGGAACATTATTGAATTCTTATATATAAACCATCAAGGCAGTGGTGGTGTTTGGGGCATTACTCCTACAATTGGAAGTTTAGTTGAAAAAGTTAATTGCTTCTACTCAAGGGACTTGGACTATCTTCCAACAGCTAATAAATTCGCTGAGGCTGATTTTTGGGAGTTCCCTAAATTAGCACCTGGAACAAACATAATAAATTTAAATGATAACAATGCAAGTGCAACAATATCTTATAAACCACGATTTAACTAATAGAAGGGAAGTTTTAAAATGTTAAACTTAACAAGATCAGTAAATTTAAACGGATATAGCAATGTAGAAACAACCGACAGTAACAATAATAAAATAACTCAACAAGTTGTATATTTTAGTGCAAACATAACAGAAAACGGCAACCCTAGTGTGACTGTGAGCATAATAAATAAAGATTTATATTCGGCTAATAAAGCAGCAGTCCAAAGTGATATAGCAAGCTTTTATACAACAGTATATACAGAGCTAGATGCTGTAGGAGGTAATACAAATGGAACTAAGTAATAGAAAGATAATAGAAAACTTAAGCGCTTTAAGGACAGTATCTAACAAGCAACTACCTATAAAAGCTAGTTATGCTATAGCTAAAAATATAAATAAAATAGAAGAAGAGCTTAAAATTTTTAGAAAAGAAAAAGAAAAACTTATTAATAAATATGGTCAAAAAAATAATAATGGGAAATTAGCAATAGATGATAAAGGAAAAATTGAACTTGCAGATGCAGAAGGATATAATAAAGATCTTAATGAATTGCTTGATATAAAAACAGATATAGATATTCATAAATTTAAGTTAGATATTATTAACAACGTTCAATTTTCACCACTTGAAATACAAGCAATAGAATGCATGATAGAAGAATAAAGCTTTACTAATTCTAGTAAGGAGGTAAGGCATGCTATTACTATTAGATACACAAAAAAATAAAATAGGAAATATCGCAGATTATAAGGACTTAAAATTAGAGAGAGAAATCAATAAACTAGATATTCTCTCTTTTTCTATATCCAGAAATGATCCTGCCTATGAAATTATCCAGGAAGAATACTATATACGTAATAATCTAGAAAACGAATATGTTATAAAGCAAATAAACATAAGCGAAGATGATTATAAAGAGGTTGTTTGTGAAGTTAATGTTGAAGAGTTAAAAGGTACTTTAATAGACAACATAAATCAAACTCAAGGAAACTGTGAAGCAACAGCAAATTTGGCAATGGTCAATACTACATGGCATGTTGGATATTGTGATGTAATCAGAAAGAGAAACATAATAAAAAAACAGTGCTCTGTGTATGATGTACTGCAAGAAATACAATCAATGTATCACTGTGAAATAGCTTTTAATGCTATTAATAAAGAAGTTTTAATTTATCAGAGTATTGGAAGTGACAAAGGCACTTATTTTTCAGATGAATTAAACTTAAGGCAACTAAATTTACAAAGTGACACAAATGATTATGTTACTCAAATAATTCCTATTGGCGCTAATAATTTAACTATAGAGAGCGCAAATAACGGAGATAACTATGTTAGTAATTATCAATACACTAAGAAGATTCTAAAAGCTTATTGGGTAGATAATCGTTATACAATAGCACAAGATTTAAAGGATGATGCAACAGAAAGGCTTTCGGAACTCAGTAAGCCTAAAAAATCCTATAGTGTTAGTATTGCAGATCTAGCAAACTTGAGCGAAGATTATAAAATATTAGACTACGGGTTAGGCGATAGTATAACTTTATTAAGTAAGAATAAAAGAATAAAAGATAATCAGCGCATAAAGAAGCTGGAAATCTATCCAGAAGAGCCTGAAAAAAATACTGCAGAAGTTTCAAACACATTGGAAAATGTAGAAGACTTAATAAAAAGATTTGATAATACTAGCGACACAGTTGAACAAATAACAAATTCTGATAATACCGTGACTTCTAATGCTATAAGCAGTGTAGACTGGACTAAAGTAACTAATGTAAGTATAACATCAGCACAAATTGGAAATGCACAAGTTGGTACTTTACAAGTGGCTGATGCAAGTATTACAAATGCAAAAATAGATAGAGAAAGTGTAAATAAGCTCGTTGTAACTAATGCGGATATACAGGATGCAACAATAGAAGGTGCAAAGATAAAAGAAGCTACAATAACAAGTGCTAATATTCAGGATGAGGCAGTAAATGAGAGTAAAATAAATCATGCTTTTATTGATAAGCTTGATTCTACATATGCAACTATAAAAAATTTAGATGTTGCAAGTGCAAATGTAGACAATTTAAAAGTATCCGTTGGAACTATTATGGACCTTACTACCAATACCCTTAAATCGCAAATAATAACCGCTGATAATATAAAGACTAATACTATTACTGCTGGTAGTGGAATTATAGCGCAAGGTGCAATTGGAAGTGCTGAAATAAGCGAACTTGATGCAAGTTTAATACGTTCTGGAAAGTTAGATACTTCACTTATAACTGTTGTAAGTGGAGATAATCATTTGAACATAACAGGTTCGAAAATACAATTTTTTGATACAGATTCAAGTAATAAGCTTTTTGAACGCATCTGTATAGGGGATGTTAATGGTGATAAGAGCGATTACGGTATGGTTCTAAGAGCTAAAAATGGTACAACTACACTCTTTGATGTAGATGGAATAACTAAAGAAGGATTTACAGATGGTTATGGAAAGTTAG
The DNA here is from genome assembly GCF_000008765.1 of Clostridium acetobutylicum ATCC 824. Classification (NCBI taxonomy): domain Bacteria; kingdom Bacillati; phylum Bacillota; class Clostridia; order Eubacteriales; family Clostridiaceae; genus Clostridium; species Clostridium acetobutylicum. The sequence continues at coordinate 2,026,729 of NC_003030.1, read as the reverse complement.
ATAACAACTCTTTAGATCCTAAGAAGATAGATATAGAAAAGGTTGTAACTTCTATCAATGGTGCTGTTACTAAAATAGATGGTAGCAGTATAACAGTAGACAACCAAACTTTGAGTGCTAGGTTTAGTTCTATTACAGAAAACTTAGATAACATGCAAATTGGAGGAACAAATGTATTAAGAAATACTGCCTTCAATGGGTTAGACCATTGGGGCGTAACAGGGGTTCAAGGGTGTGCAACAGTATCAACAGACAACAAGTATAACCAAAATAATTCTGTATGTATAAATATAACGGGTGCTACTTCGAATGTTTATGGTGGAATATCTCAAAATCTTTCTAATCAAGTTATTCCAGGAGAAACTTATGTATTAAGTTTTTACTTAATGTGCCCTGATTTATCCAAATTCACAAGTGACTTGAGAATATATTTTCCTCAGTATGATACGTCAAATAACTTACTCGACACTTGGGCTCAAGTGGGCGATATAGTTTCGAGCCAATTAACTCAGGGAGTATGGAAAAAGTACGTTTATCCAATTAAATTTAATTCTGCCTTTAAAACAGCTAACTTGAATATAGATTTCTCAATGAATGGTTTAGTTTATTTAAACTCTTTAAAGCTAGAAAAAGGTAACAAGACTACAGATTGGAGCCCTAGTCCATTAGATATTGAAAGTTCAATTAGTTCTGTATCATCACAAGTAACAGAAACTGCCAACGCTATAGGATTTAATTTAAACACACAAACTTGGGACACTACAGATAATTATAGTAGCTTTAAAGATATACAAACATTTATACAGGCTAATCATGGTAAGATAACAAGTTCGGTTTCTGAAACTGATATTGAAGCTTCTATTGGGAATATAAACATAGGAATAAACAATTTAATTCACAATGGAAACTTTTTAAAAGGTGCAATTCCAGGGAGTACTACAGCCCCGAACTATTGGGGCTTTTGGGGCAACCCTGAGATTTATGGCGAGCAAGGGCAAGGCCCATATATTCTTACTGGAACACTATATATAGGACATCAAATTTATAACTCGGGAATTTCACAGGAACTAACTGATATATTAGAGCCAAATACAACTTATACAATAGTATTTAATTCTTCAAAGGAAAGCGTTAATGGGGTTTATAATCAAATGGAGTACTATGACAGTAATAAAAACTGCATAGGCACTACTAAGTTTGATTACGATTATTCAAAGCCTAATACACCACAATCTTTTACCTTCACAACTCCGGCAAGTTTCGTAGCCGTAGATTTCGCTCATGGCGGAACAGCTCAAGTATGGAGGAGTGGTTACCTAACGAGTATTGGAAATGTTGTGCTCGTAGAAGGTACTAAAGCTCCTAGCAGTTTTGTATATAATTTAGACGATATACAAAAACAAATTGATCAAAATACTAGTACTATAAGTCAACAAGCGAATCTTATAAGCACTAAAGTAGATGTAAATGGTGTAATAAGTACAATACAACAGAACCCAACCTCGGTACAATATGCATTTAATCAAATTAATTCAGCTATGATTCAAATAGATGGCGCTGGGTTACATATTGGAAACGGAGGAATAGAAATTAAAAATAAATCTGGCAATATTGTATTTAATACGGATTCCAATGGAGATTTAAATATGAGAGGTACCTTATCTCAATATGATTCGAATGGACAAATATCAACGGATATTCGTAACAACGCATTTAATTGCTATGACTGGAAAAGCAGTGGTAATTTTGTCGGATCATTAACAGCATCTGAGAGTGATGATGGACACCTTGGTGTTGCTGTCTATTCAGACAATGGAGACGAGTTATATTTAGGCAATTTTGTTGGAAGTGCAGGAAGAGCTGTAAGCTTAATTACAATTAGTCAATTAAAACAATATCCAATAAATTTTAATGGTAATATGGATTTGCATAATTACAACATAAATAATCCAGGTAATTTAGTGCAAACTCAAAGCGATGGGTTTATAAATTATATAAGGATGCATAATGGTTCCAATGGTGCTTATATGGAAGTTGCTAATGTGGATCACCTATACGGTATAAATGTGTGGAACTCTGATATTAGTTTTAAATATGCAATTGCAGATAGTACAGAAAATGCTTTGGACATTATAAATAGATTTAAGCACAGGCAGTTTCATTGGAAGGAAGATGGCAGGCATCAAGAACTAGGATATGTTTCTCAAGAGCTATATGCTATTAATCCAGCGTTAGTATTATCTGTACCACAGAAAAACGGGACAGTCATTATGCAACCAAGAGACGATATGATTATCCCTTATTTAAGTAAAAGTATACAAGAAGAAGATGCTAAAGTTGAACAACTAAAAAGTAAGATAATTAGTTTAGAAAATCGAATACTTATGCTAGAAAATCAAAACAAAACAGCTTAAATTGTTTTATACAGAAAGAAGGTGCTGAAATGGATATAGTAGAGAGCCAAAACATGAGTGCAACTATTACAGTAAGTGATAATGGCAAAGATGTTATTGTGGCTTATTTGAACTGTAGTAATTTAGAACCAACAGCTATGATTTTCAATGGTATAACAGTAAATGTAACGAACAAGCAACTACTTACTCAAGCAAATGCAGTAAATACAGAAGGAGAGACACCTGCACAACAATATTTAAAATTTGAAACAGCTGTAAAAACAAAAGCTAAAAGCATGGGGTATGTAATATTTTAGAGGTGATTGAAATGAGTGAAAATTATGATGCAAAGCTTTGCGAAGAAAGGCACAAGGTTATTGACGAGAAAATTAATTTGCATAATGTAAGGCTGAATGATCACAGCGACAGACTTAAAAAATTGGAGAGAAGGTCATCAGCTGTAGATGAAAAAGTTGAAAATCTATGTGAACAGTTAAAAAGCTTAGTAAATACTCTCAAATGGGGTTTTGGTATATTAGTTACCATAACCCTTTTTGTTTTAGGATATTTAATAAAAATAAAGTAAGAAAGGATGTAATAAAATTGAAAAATCGAATAGAAACTTTATTAGTAGCATTTACTTTTGTATCTGCTACTTTTTTTATACCTTTAAATGTACACGCCACAATCTATAAAGGTATTGATATATACGAATATGACAATATACAGGACTGGCAACAAGTTAAAGATAGTGGGGTTTCTGTAGTTATACAAAAGGCTACGCAGGGACTATACCACAATGATAGTTTACTTAATTATAGGTATCCTAAAATAACTAATGCAGGACTTAAAATTGGGTATTATCATTTTGCAAATAATTCTGCCAATCCTGTAGCTGAAGCACAACATTTCTTATCTAGGATACAAGGGCTAAAAATGGATACCTGTTTATGGCTAGACATAGAAAATCAACCGAATTGGACAAAGCAACAGGCTATAGACTATACAAATAAGTTTATATCTTATGTACAGAGCCAAGGTTATAAAATAGGAATTTACACAGGGTTAAGCTTCTATTATGAATATCTACAAGGACATGTTCCTAATGTTCCTTTATGGCTTGCTTCTTATGGCAAACAACCTCAACAATATCCTAATTTGGTTTCATGGCAGTATTCAGAAAGTGGAAGTTTGTCAGGTGTTATTGGGGATGTGGATTTAGATTATTTTAATGATAGTATCTTTACGGGACAAGCACCACAAGTAACTACAGCGGTACAAGAAACTAATCCAGTTAAGATAATTCAACAACAGTTAAATACAGTACTTTATTCTAGTAACCTTACTATAGATGGAATACAAGGTAATGCAACTACACAACAAATTAGAGTATTTCAACAAGTCTGTGGTTTAAAAATAGATGGCATTTGGGGACAACAATGTGTAAATGCAATACAACAGATTTATGGAAAAGATTTATGCGGCAGACCTTATATTCATAGAATACCTACTCGTGTTATTCAGTACAATATGGGTATTAGCTTTGATGGCATTTATGGTAAAGGTACTGCAAGTCGTGTACAAGCATGGCAGTCAGGTCACGGATTAAATACAGATGGATTATTCGGAAATAAATCATGGAACAAATTATTTAAATAATAGAAGGGAAGTTTTATAAATGGAAAAATATAATTTTATAATTGCAATGGTAATAATTTTAGGAGTGTGTGGAGCTGGGTATGTATTTGCGTACTTAAAAAAGAAGGGATTTAAAACAGGCACCGTTTTAGACGGAGCACAAACAGTGGCCGGAGATGTTGGAACTGCAATAAGAGCAGCTGAGTCTTTAGCGCCTAATAACAGAACATTAAATTTATTAGATACAATTGATAAAATAGTATATAAATCTGTCATGGGAACAAAACAATTATATATATCATCACAGTTACCGGCAGATCAAAGAAAAGATAATGCTAAAAAACTTATATCAGCAGGACTAAAAATAGCTAACATAAGCGAGACTCCATCTTTAGATATATTTATAGATGCAGTACTAGAGCAGACTATATATGACTCAAAGACGGATACAGAAAAGAAGGTTCAAGAACAAAATACGTTACAAACTCAAATAACTCAGTTAACCACAGAAAAGGCACAATTACAGGCTAACAATACAGAGTTAGCAAATAAAAATGTAGAGTTAACTAATAAGCTAAATACAGTATTAAGCACCATAAAATAATTAATATAATGGATAGTCCCTTAAATGGCAAATGCTATTTAAGGGACTATCTGGATTGCATGAGTGCTTGCTCTTTTTTACAAAAAGTTTTACAATAAAAAAAGAAATCACTCTAACTACCAATTACCAGTGATTTCTTAAAACAAACGTATTCTTAAATTGATACTTCTATTATAAAGTATTTTAAATAAGAATACAAGAACGATAGGGGTATAATGAATGATTTTTAAAGATGTAGTGAATTATTATAACGAATTAGCTGAGAAGAGCAAGTATTTATTAGAATTTAAAAACCAAATTTTACAAGTTAAGGCAAAGTATATTGAAGCATATACATATATTTTAGATGGTACTATTACTAGTGGTGTTAATGCTAGTAATGTAGAAAGTGCTAAAAACCAAGTTACAAATATGGTGGCTTGTATTCAAGTAGAAGCGAGAAAAGTAAATTTAATGGAAATTGGGAAAGTGATTAATGAAATATATCAAGTGAAAAAGGATAAAGCAAGTAAGTTGCTTAATTCAATAGAGAATTGCTCAAATTGGATATATAATTTCAGTAATATGCCAAGTATAGCCGTACAACAAATAGAGAGTTTTATAAAATCAATTGATACAGCTGTAAAAGAAATAGATAATATTTTTTATAAGAATGACTTTTTAAACAATATTAATTCAGCTATAGAAAGTAATGAATGTGTATATGAGGAAAGTGCAACACTAGCTATCAGAATGTATAGGACCCAAATTGAACTTGGTGAAATGGCTAATTATATGATAATTATAAATAGTATATATGAAAGAGTCTGTGCAATATTTAATGTTTCTGCAAGCGAATATAAATTAATGCCTATAAAAATAGAATCAGGATCTTGGTATGAAAAGATATTTGGAAACTCTAAAGTAATGGCTTTTATTGAAGATTGGCTAAACAGAGCAGTTGGATTTATATATAGAAATTATACGAATGAAGGCAAACTAAAAGGACAAAGCAATAAAATAAATGCATTAAAAGAAAACTTGAAATTAACAGAACTATGTGAAAAACATGGGATTAATACCGAAGAAGCTAAGAAAGTGTTAAAACAAAATTTGGATGCACTTTGCTTGGATACATATAAACTAACAACAAGAAATAATAAAATTTCTATAGGTGAAAATGTATATGATCTTGGAAAAGAAATATCTCAAGCGGTTCTTGAGAGCGCAAGTGATAAATACATAGATACTCCTAGACTAGAAAAGTATAATTAAAAAGAGGTAGTATTATGAATAAAATAATAAAAGTAATTAAATATACAATTGTTAAGAATTTTGTAAGAGTTCTTATAAGCACTATCGGTTTTATAAAAAAAATTTCTGATGACACAACAAAAAAAAGAATTGACGTTATGGTAAATAATGCACTTATAAATAATTTAGTATCTTTAAATAAAATACATTAAGGAGCTTATTTAAAAAATAGACTCCTTTTACTTTAAAGTATTTTATATACATTTTTATGTTATATGCTAAATTTTAATTATATCTTCATGAACTTTACTTCTAGATATTTTTTTATAGTCTCTATACGAAGTAAGTAATTCTTTTATTTCACGAACAACTAAGAGAGAAGGAACTTCCGATTCGTTTAAGAATTCTTCAAGGCTCAATTTTTCACCATCCGCATCATCTTCTAATTTTAGATTGTACAAAATTCCATATCCCTGACGTATGCGTTTATTACTAATAGCGAGTTCTATGTTTTTAAAAACATCATAGCTCTTAATATCCGTATCTTTAAATGTGTATTTTAATACTTCAACAATACCAGCAGAGTCCATTTCTCTTATGTCACATATAAAACAATCCTGGAGTTTGGTATTATTATAGTTTTTCTCATTAACCCTTATTTCTTTAAAGTACATAGTCCACAATTTCATGATCTGTATATCTAATAGAGAATAGAAGTTATAAGAATTTCTTTTGTTGCTAAATTCTCCAGGAGTGTTTTTTATAAAAAGTTCCTGGTCATATTGTTGCGAAAAAAACAGGCAGTGGAAATGCGGATGATAGGTATTGCTTTCTTCGTTATAAGTTATCTCCAGTACCTTTAAAGCACCTTCAAAACATATTAATCTATCCTTAAAGCCTTTTGTAGTTTTGCCCTGCAAGTCATAAGAATAAGCACCAAAAAGTTTTTTAAAAGCTTTATTCATTTTTTCTATTGTTCTTTTTAATTCTTTTCCTAAAACGTTGGGGATTGTAAGAGTAACCAAGTAAGGGTAATATCCATCTAATAACAAATCATTCAAAGGCTTTTTTAAATTGTGTATGGCGCATGATAGATTGAATTTTCTACAGTTAGGGCAAAAACGGTTATTCATGCACCTATTAACTTTTTGTAGATCCAGTAATTTGTTTTTACGGTATATGTCCCAAAGCCATATATTCATACAGCTCTTTATTCTCTCACCCTTCTTTTTTAAAGTTTCTGCATATGCTAAATGTTTTTCTTGCTGCATATCTTTACTCATTTGCTTATACCAGTTAGCATATTTGCGATTATAGTCAATTCTTTTTTGCTCCATTTTTTCTAATGTTTCATTCTCAAAATCCACTATTCATGCCCCCTAGAAGCATATTAAGTCTGCAATCCCTTTATTTAAGCCATTATTACGGATGTTTGTATAAGTATCGAGTATATTAAAAGATTACTAGCCAGTAGCATCAAAACCTTTCCATTATTTTTATTTTATAAAAATTTTTGATGCTACTGGCTAGTGTAATCGAAAAGACACGTCCTTAACAAAATTGTAATCTGCCGAAAAATAGGGGCTTTCAAACTTAACAGGCTTACTGGTAGTCCCATTCATGTATATAAAGCCTGTTCCGACAGTAGACGAATTAAGCTCTAAATCGTTAAATTCAGAACCAAAAATCATAGTATACGCAACCTTTGACATTTCGCCTAATGCAATTCTTAAGCCCAATTGGTCACGAATATCGGTTGGAATAACATCTGCATCTGGTCTTTGAGTTGTGAGTATCATAAAAACACCTGCCTGTCTGCCTTTTAAAATAATCTCTGATAGGTAGCCATTAACTTCCTTAGATATTTTTTTGTCTGTAGAAGCCATAAATGCAGCTACTTCATCAAAAATAATTACTATAGGTAGATAACCATAATCTTTATAGTCTTTACCGAAACCATAGTTCTTTAATTCTTTAAATTCCATGTATCTATTATTCATTTCTTCTACAGTTTTCCTTAAAATTTGAGCGATTTTGTTCGGAGCACTTACAACATTATTTCCAAATATTTTTTCTAAATAGGATAGGTCGGACATCTTAGGATCTACTATTTTAATCGTCGCATTTATAAGTAAAAAACTCTTAATTAGATATGCCAAAAAGTAGGTCTTGCCTTTACCGGTAACACCACTTATTAATGCGTGCGGGCACTTACGAAAATTCCATTTTAGCTTATTATTTATCGCTATATAGTCCATGCTTAACATATTTATGCTACTTGCATCTAATCGCTTAGTATTAGTCCTATCTAGCTTGTAAATTATATATCCACGCTGTTCTTCTTTAGAAACACATTCTAACACAAACAAATCTTCTAATAGTTTCTCTAATTTTGTATATTTATCTCTAAATTTACTACCATCAAGACGTATTTTGATAGTTATAAAACTATCATTAAAATCATAAAAAATAGTTGGTCTATATATAACTTTATCTTCTTCTATAGTATAAAAATTATTGTTTTTCACCAAATCATACAAATTATGTTTGATAACCTTATATAGTTTGTATGACTTACTTAAATGCAATTTATAGCCTATAGTACCACCTAATAATGTGAAAATGCTACAAAATGGTACGGACTGTGTAAAACCATATAATAGCACGATTAAGCCTAATGTTATTAAAGAGAAATCTATCCCTTTTTGAATAGAAGTTTCATTCACAAATTTATATTCTTTCAATATCCTCACTTCTTTAAATTACTAATAGAAAAAAGAGGAGAGCTTATGCTCTCTATTTTGTAGATACTTTTTTAGAAGGGTTGGGAGTAACATCTAAAATGTCACCAAACCTTAACCCAAAGTTACTTTGGGTAAGTATTATACTAACCTTCATTTCATTTTGTAAATTATTTCCAAATATATTTGCCATATTAACATCTTTCGTGTTAAAAGTTAAAGTTTTTCTATGCTTATCTATAAGAGCAGACATAGTTATATTAGCACCAAAGCCATTCTTTCCTTGATAAGTACTTACATCTTCAATAATCCCCAATAATTCTATTGGCATAATAACATCTCCTTTTTCTTTTATGGTATATATGTATGCACTATAAAGTAAAAAGTTTACTTATGAATGCAAAAATTAGAAAATTTTTCTAAATGATATATAAAAAAATATGATATCATCCAAGATACCATATATCATCAACTTTTTTATTTAGCTTTTTAGCTACCATTAATGCAACCTCCATAGATGGCGCTGATTTCTCATTTTCCCACTTAATATAAGCATGCTCATTTACTTCTAAAAATCTTGCAAATTCACTTTTACTTTCAATTAAATATTCACGCATCCGAATTTCTTTTAAATGGTTTTTAACACTCATATACACCATCCCCCTAATATTATTTTATGTATAATTTCTATATTAATTGCTTTATTCCTCTTATTACTATCATATAATAAAGATGTAATCATTGACAAAAATTAATAAATTGTTACAATAAAGGGGAAATACATATGCTATAAGGGGGAAAACAAATCATGTTAAATAAGACAGGAAAAATAATATTAGGAGCCGTTGCGATAATACTAATACTTCTATTAGGTGTTGCTATAGGCAGTAAAAAAGGTAATACAGCTAAAGAAACTACTAGTGCTACAAAGGTAGTACAAAATAATAAAGCTACAAGTAGTACAGACCAAAACAAAGATAAGAAGATATATAAAGTTGGTGAGGAAGGGAAAAGTGGAGCATGGAGCATTAAGGTTTTAGATACTCAAGAAACCAACACCATTGCGGGTGGAGATGGAGAGAATAAAACTACTCAGCAAAAATTCGTGGTTGTACATTTACAAATGACAAATAAAGAAAATAATGTAGCACAGTACGAACCGGATAATTTTTTACTTGGAGATATTAAAACAAAAGCACAATATAAAATGGATATGGAAGCAGGAGAGACAGCCAACCAAGCTAAAACAATATATGCTAAAGACGATAGCTTTTTTGGTGTATATGATAAAGTAAATCCTAACTTATCAAAGCAAACATACATTGTATTCGAAGTACCAACTAATTTTAATATTGCTAATGCCGTACTTATACATGGAGGCGATGATAATAAAGCTGTTGGATATTATTTAAAGTAAGAGATCTATAGAAAAAAAGGGGGAAATCATTCCTCCTTTTTTATGTATTTATAAAAAATAAGACATAGATATATTAAAAGCAGAACATATTTTATTTAGGTTCTTAGGATGAGGAAGAGAGTAGTTGAGTTCGTATTTACATACACTTGTATATCCAATAGAGCATACCTTAGCAAATTCACGTCTGCTATATCCATGTAGCATCCTTAGTTTATAGATCTTTTCTCCAATTGTTTTTTCTGGAAGATTTTTATATAAATTAGTTGTGTTACTTGTTGTGGTGGTAAATATTTTTGAAAAGTCGTAGTTTTGTTCACATTGCATCTCCTGTGTCTAAAAGAATTACATTCTCAGCAAATTCTTTTAGTGCATACTGCTGACATACTTTTAGCTTTAATTTATCAAGGTTTATATCTTCTGGTGGTACCTTTAGAATTACAACACCTTTTTCATCAAGTTCTTTTACTATTTCAGGTGATAAACTCTCTTTGGATATTTTACAGGATCCGCTAAAAGCACCTGGAATATCATCTTCTCTTTCGCCCCTTAAATCATCTATACCTGATCTTTGGCTTATACTTACTCGTGGACCAAAAGAAGGGCATCTTAATATGCACATAGAGCATCCGTTTCCGTATTTTAGACAATTACCCATAGGTCCTGTCGAACCTGTCGCTTCTATAAACACATCACCCTCAACATAACTTCCGTCTGATAGGAAGATTCCCTCCAATTTGTTTTGAGTCTTTTTCACATCAATTACTCTTTTTAATAGATTTATTTTTATTCCCATATTAATTAAGTATTTTTTTACTTCTGGTTCTATTTTGTTTACATCATATAACCAAGCATGACCATAATTTATTATATTGCGGTATTTTTAGAACCCCAAAGATTAATATAAGCGGTTTTGGTAAATCCATTCCATTCGATTTTTTCTATTATGGCTTCTAACATACATCTTTTTGCATTAATAGTATCTAATAATTTAAATGTAGTTTTAAAATCATCTAAAGAGCTTATAAGGATTTCAGAATTAAAATCACATTGTTTTGAATTCTTTAAATTGTTTAATTTATTTTCTAGTTTCGTTATTTCCTCTCCAAGTTTATTTATTTTAGATAAAATGAATTCTGAAGAGTTTGTGTTTGAAACTTTACTTAGGTTATTAAGAAGCGCATTCATTTGTTTCCTTTTTTGTAATAATTCTTTTTTAGGAAGCGGTGGAGTAATAGTTTTAGCATAGGTCCTTAATTCCATCAGTAAAATTTTCTTATCTAATTTCTTTAAATTTGTTAGAATAATGGCTTCTAGTTTATCACCACGGACATTTGGGTTATTACATCTTGCTTTTCCTGAATTTGCTTTCATGGTGCAGGTGTAGTAGTATATTCTGCCGCTACCATCTTTTCTTGGTCTTCCATAGCTTACACGCATGGGAGAACCGCAAATACCACATTTTAAAATACCTGATAATAAAGATTTTTTAGAAGTGCCTTGCCTAGGTGTAGTCTTTTTGGAGTTTTTATCTAAGCTTCTTTGAACATACAGCCACCTATAAGATTCAATTATTCCTTTATGATTGCTTACAGCAGCTATCCATTTTATGGTATCATTAATTTTGGATTGCTCTTTTTTTTTGTTATAAATTAATATTCCATTTTTATTAGGTATTCCATAAGTATTAATACCTTTTTCTTTTAGGTATGAAAAAACAGAGTCATCTGACATAACATATGCAGGGTTCCTTAGTATATCATTTATTGACATGGCAGAAAATTCCCCTCCGTTTTTCCCTGTAAGGTTGTTCGAAAGTAGATACTTTAAAGTTGAATTTACAGATGATGTCTCAATATACCTATTATAAATTAAATTTACTTTTTCTAACTCATCACTAATAGGAGTTAGTACATATATACTTCTTTTTTTGGCTTTATTATCAGAATGCAATATTCTTTTGCTTTTAAACCCTAATGGCGTTTGACCTCCAAGCCATCTACCCATTTTAGCAAGCTCAATCATATTATCTTTTATGCGTTCAGCTATAGTTTCTCTTTCAAGTTGTGCAAATACTGAGGCTATATACATCATAGCTCTTCCCATGGGAGTTGAGGTGTCAAATTGTTCTCGTATACTTATAAAATTGATATTGTATTTGTTAAGCTCATTAATAAAAGAATAAAAATCGGATATATTTCTACTTACACGATCTAATCTGTAGCATATCAAAACTTTAAATTTTTTAGATTGTGCATCTTTAAGCATATTTTTAAATTTAGGCCTGTTTATATCTTTTCCAGAAAAGCCCTCATCTTCGTACACTAAAAATTCTGTTATGTTTTTTAAGTTATCTTTGCAATAATTCTTACATAGTTCTATTTGATTACCAATGGATTCACCCTTACCTGTGAACTTTGATTTACGGCTATATATTGCCACTTTCATTTAATATCACCTCTATTATTAAAATATAAAGAATAATTGTAGCTGTTAAGCATAAAGAATAAGGGAGGTTGTGATGCTATGGGAGATAATAAGAATATACATCTAAAAGTATATTATCCAACAGCAGAAAATGAGGCAGAATATCATAAAAGAGCTTCACTTTATTTTATTTCTTATATAAAGAAGAAATTAGACTCAGAGGAAATTAACAAATTTATTGAAGAATTAAAAAAGGCTATGGATAGCTCAAAGTAGTGGTATTTTAATATACTTAAGTACAAAAATTAATCAACTTAAAATATAGCTAACTGCTTTAATAAAATCAGTTAGCTATTAATAAATTTATGAATCCATAATTTCATGGTACTTAAGCATTCCTAGAAATTAAAAGCAAAGAGTAACTAGTAAAATAAATATCAAATACATTTTATGCAGTAAATATTAAAAGTGTGATTTGTTTTTTTTTTTTTTTGAAAATAATTGTAAATATAAATTTGTAATTATTAAAAGCATAATAAATTTTTTAGAAAAGATTACGAAAATAATACTGTATAGCTCGAAAAATGTTGAAAAAGGAGGAAAGACATGAACAAAAAAATATTAGCAATGCTAATTTTATTATCAATAACTTTTTCTGCTTGTACGAATAAATCTTCAGATAGTTTGAAAAACAATAGTAAAGCTTCAAAAAGCGCTTTGGTAGATGTAAAGAAAAATGCTAATATTACAACTAGTAGCAGTTCTAATTCTGGTACGTATAAGTCAGAGGTGAAGCCTTCAGTACAATTGTCAACTGAACAAAAAAAACAAGTGAATCAGAAGCTAAATTCTGCATTAAAAAACATGAATAACGCTTTGAAGTCTATTCAAGATCCAAGTGATATTGATTTAAGTTATATAAAATAAAATTATAAATGGCAAGGAGGAAATAATATGAACAAAAGAAGATTATTAGTGCTTACATTGACTTTGGCTATAACATTTCCTACAGCAGTTTTTGCAAAAGGTAATGAAGACGCTCATGGGAAAAACAGTAATGCTGTGAATCCTAAGCAGCAGGAACAAAAGCAGGAAATGAAATCACAAGCCAATCAGGCAGTAAAAGTTGAAAGTAAAAATGTTAGTCCAAGCACTACAAACCAGGTTAATCAAAAGATAGAGGCAAAGGAAAAAAAGGACACTAAGGCACAAGAAATAGCTACCTTTAAATCAGAGATGAAGGCAAAACACGATGAAATGAAACAGATAAGGCAACAAACTATAGTATTAAAACAGCAGATTGAGCAGAAGGAAAATCAGTTATCTTCAATTATACTTGATCTTCAGGCAGGCAAAAAAACATTACCTGAAGATGAAATAAATTCTCTTATAACACTTTCAGATACACTTCAAGTTGATAGTAATAAGGTTGAAGAAACAAGTGAAATAAGCAGTGAAGTTTCAGAAGTTCAGGCAAAGGTAAAAGGACAAGATTTTAATAATGCACTAATTTCTATGGATAAGGTGATAGGTAAAATGCAAGCAAGATTAGATGCTTTAAATAAATTAAATACCGATTTAGATGTGGCTATAAAAATTGCTAATACAGCAACTACGGGTTGATACAACAAAAAATACGGACAGCACAGATACTACTTCAAATACAACAACTACAACGGAAAACAGTGGTACAAATTAGTTAAACATTTAGCATTTGGATTATACCAAATGCTATTTTATATGCTTTATTAATAAATAAGTAATAATGATATGTAATTATAATGTTATAATAATTAATGTAGCAATATATTAAACCAAGCATGTTTATGACCAGGAAAATCAATATTCTTATGCCTTGTATTGGCATCTGTTATATTAATAAGATCTCCAGCTCCAAGTGCAATTAATTCTTCGGCTGCAGTGTAACGGCCGTTATTTCGCATGAGTCCTCCAACATTTCCCAAGCCCAAAATCATATCGGTTTTTTCATAAACTATAACATCTGCTCCAGCCTTTTTTGCAGTTATAGCAGCAGCAGCTCCAGCCCAGCCAGCACCTATAATTATAACTTTCATTAAAAATTACCTCCAAATAATTATTAATTAAATACTTCTAAGTCCCTTAAAAAGATATCTTGGATCTATTTGAACCTTACACATTCTTTTCATTTTATCGTCATCATAAATATTACTACATGCTCCACAAATACCCTCGCCACAGCACATTTTTGCATTGTTAGAACATGATATTTTAATATCTTCATCTACAACATCTAGGATTTTGCTTGTTAGTATATTGGGGCCAGAAATGTGAATTAAATTTACCTTATTATATCTAATAAAATTCAACAAGAAATCTTTAAAATCTTCAGGAAGCTCTCCATCTTTGTTAAGAGTATTGAAATTATAGGTTTCTGAACTGAATTCTTCAAGATATTTATCTATGAGATTAGCTTTAAATTTACCTCTATCGGCAATGACTACTACCTTATTTCCATTAGAATATAGTTTCTTCATTATAGGTACTATAGGAGCCTCACCAATCCCTCTAGCTATTATGAGAGAAATACCTTCTTTAGCTGAATGTATATTTTTTAATCCTAAAACACCATTCCAGTAAGGTCCTTTTAATACTATGTCATCTTTTTCTTTTAATTCATTTATGCTTTTTGTTTTTATTCCTTTGACCTCAATTATAACTTTTATTATATTTTCGTCAGAGGAGGCTTCCATAATAGAAATTGGAGAGCTGTAATATCTTGAGCTTTTAGTAGGTCTTAAAAAAACGTAGCTTCCAGGATACAGTAAGTCCTCTGCTAGTTTTTTTCTTATGAAAATTGTAAGTACAATTAAATTATTGTCAATTTCTTCTCTTTTTATTATTTTACAAATACACTCACTCCTTTCCTTTTTGGCTTTATTGTGGTTCCAGGTATATTCCTGATATATGCAAACACCTTTCCAATTGACGCAGTCACAGAAATCCTTCCCGTTAAGCTGAGAACAAAGTATACAGTTTCCTGATTCAGCAAGATGACATGGACAGTATTCTGTTCCGCTGTCGATACAGTCTATAATTTCATAATTCAATATAAGCACCTCCAGTGTATGTGAGAATATCAACAAGTCTCAATATTAACATATTTATGGATTGAAATAATTGTTACACTAAATGTATCTTTAAAATCAGAAGAGTTTAGTATAAAATAATATGAGGGAAGGGTATAAGAATCCTTTTTTGCTAGTTATATACTTGAAGTGAAAAAAATATATGATATAATTACTATTATCAACAAATAATCATTATTAAGATGATAATGTGCGAAATATTTAATTATTTTAAGGAGGTTTAGTTTAGTAAGTGATCTTAAAATAGCACTGACTAAAAAAAGTTATGAAGTACGATGTTAATGATATACAAAAAAATCCTTGGCTTATAGAAAAGATAGATAGTCCTAGTGAAGAATTATGTATTTTATGTGTTAAGAAGGCTTGGAATACATTAAAACTTATAAATAATCCAACAAAAAATGTGATTGAAAGTGCTGTTAAAGCTAAAGGGTGGGCGATTCAATATATTGAAAATCCAAGTGAAGATATACAAATTGAAGCTTTAAAAACTAATTGGGATTCTATTAGATACATAAAAAAACCATCTTATAAGGTAATGATGAAGGCAGTAGAGTTAAATTGGGAAGCAATAAAGTACATGGATAATGCTCCTTTTGAGATAAAGAGAATTGCAGCGAAAAAAAATGAAGAAGCAGTTATGTATATAGGAAACATGAGTGAAGAAGAGAAAATTGAACTTGTAAAAAGCAATGTAAGAGTTTTAAAATATATAAAATTTGAAAATCAAGATATATTGAAAAGTATTTTATGCGATAAATTGGCGAGTGATGAAATTAACAGAGAATATATAGTAGATTTCTTGGAAACTTCAGCAATAAATATAGATAAAATAAAATTTATACATAAGTATGGAAGTAAAAAAGCAAAAATGTACACGGTAGATTATAAATTGTCAATGTAAGGAGTGCTAATATGAATTTTAAAGAAGCATTGGAAGGAATAAAACTTGTTCTAGAATCTAAAGCAGTACCTCTTTTGGTTGGGGAAAGTGGAATTGGTAAAACTTCATTAGTAAAAAAGCTTTCCAAAGATGAAGAGTATTATTACATTAATATAGATGGTAACTTATTAAAAGAAGGAGAAATTGGTGGACTTCCTGTAGTTCAAGACTATGGAGATGAAAAATCACTAATTAAAAAAACGGTATATGCTGCTTATTATAAGTTTATTAAAATAGATGAGATCTTAAAAAATAATCCAAACCAAAAAGTACTTCTTTTCATAGATGAAATAAATAGATGCGAGCATAGTGTTCAACAAGAAATAATGAATATAATTTTAAATAGAGAAATAAATGGATATAAATTAAAGGACAATATTACTGTTATTGCGGCTATGAATCCGTCTAGTAAATATGATGAATTTGAAGAAAGTGATTATCAAGTAAATGATATGGATCCAGCTCAAGAAGATAGATTTGTATGGATTTATCTTGAATCAGATGTTAATAATTGGATTGAGTGGGGACATGAAAGAATAAACGGTGAAAGTAGAATTCATGAGGATATACTTGGATTTATAGCTAGTTTTCCTGAGTATTTGAGTACACCTAATTCAAAGGAATCAATAAAGGCAACTCCAAGAAGTTGGGAGAGAGTTTCTAATATCTATAAGGCTTATATTAAAAAGAAAACAAAGGTATCTAGAAATATATTTTATAATCTCATTCGTGGAAATGTAGGTACTTCAATAGCTCAAGATTTTATAAATTATATAGATGAAAGTAAGAGCCCTCTTTTAACACCTGAAGATATATTTGCAAATGATTGTATAAGTGAAGATATAAAGGATAGGATAAGAAAAGAAAGTCATTCTAGATTATTTCTATCAGCTAAAAATATTTTATTTTATCTTGAAAATAAAGAGGATAGAAGTAGAGAGGTGGAGATTTTTTCTGAATTTTTAAGCCTTTATCCAAATGATCTTAAGCTTGGAATAATGCAGAATATAAAGAGTGATTCTTCAAAAAAATTGTACAAGGAGTTTTTGGAGAATACTAGCTTTTTAGAGAACTTTTTTCTCATGTATGAAGGAATAGAGGATTGATTAAATTGAATACTACTATAGATGATGTAAGAAAAGATCTTTTGAGAGAACTTAATGAAACAGAGGATAGCAAATTCACAGAAGAATTTAGAAAAAAGTTTTTAAGATTTATTGAAGAAATAAATTTCGATCTAATGAATGGAGAAGATAATTTTTTTGCTCTATTTTTGATACAAATAAAAAGAGATATAAGGGAAGATATTGCATCTGCCTGTGAAACTAAAGCATCACTATCATACTTTACAATGTATTTTAACCCTCATATATTTTTAAACTGTTCTATAAGTGAAATGAAGGCTCTTATAAAACATGAAATTTATCATATAATGTATAACCATATAAAAAGAGCCGAAAAGCTTAGCAAAAAATATAGCAGTCTTGCCATAAATACAGGTATGGATGTATCAATAAATCAATATATCAATTCGCTTCCACCTTGGTCTTTAAATATAGAAAATGTTAAATTGGAGTATAATATAACGGAACTTAAATATGACAAACCGCTTGAGTATTATGTAAAAGTTATACAGGAAAATATAAATAAAAAAAAGAAAGATAAGATAAATGGAGTTAAAGGAAGTAGTAAGATATATAAAAATTTTGATGAAATGAATATTCATAAAACTTGGAGTGAATCATATAACAGAGGTTATGAAAACCAAATAGATGAGCTAAAAAATAAAATTATAAGAAATTCAGCAAAGGGAAGAATTCCTAAAAGAGTTCAAGAATATCTTGATGATATGAATAAAAAAGCTGAAATATCCTGGCAAATGTATTTAAAAAAAGCTATTGGTACTCTACCAAAGGGATATAAAAAAACAATAACAAGAAAAGATAGACGTCAGCCCTATAGAATGGATTTAAGAGGAAAACTGTCAGACCATATAATTAAAATAGTTGTTGCTATTGATATAAGTGGAAGTATGACAGATGCTGAAATAGATGCTGCGATGACTGAAATATTCGATATATTAAAAAATAAAAATTATGAGCTCACAATAATAGAATGTGATAATATTGTTAGAAGAATGTATAGGGTAAGTAAACCAAGGGACATGAAAAAAAAGCTAGATACCAAAGGAGGAACAAGTTTTTCACCTGTTTTTGAATATCTTCATAAGAACAGAATGGAGGATTGTTTTTTAATATATTTCACTGATGGTATGGGAGAACAGGAGTTAGTCTTTAGACCTAAGGTTAAAAAGCTGATGTGGGTTCTTACCGGTGCTAAGGGTGATTTATCATTGGTTAAAAAATGCGGAGAAGTAAAAAAACTAAAAAATGAAGTGGTTGAAACTTTAGAGCCTTATAAAGATATACTATTTAACAGAGGAGAATGGGTAAACAACGAATGGGCTAAATAGGATTTTGAAAGGTATGTGAGGCGGTTGGACAATTTTAAAATATATTCTGATGGTTCATATTTAGATGACAAAGTTGGATACGGAGCTGTTATTTTAAAGAATGGTGAGTGTATAAAGAAGATCTATGGTAGAGTTTGCGAAACTTATGCAACAGGATCTAGACAGGTTGGTGGAGAAATAAAGGCAGTGGAACATGCTCTTACTTGGTGTGATGAAAATAATATTCATAGTGTAACTGTATATTACGATTTTGAAAATATAGAAAAATGGGCTAAAGGAGACTATACGGCAAATAAACCTTTAACTCAGGAATTCAAAGAATTTATAGAGAAGTGCACAATTGATATAAATTGGGTTAAGGTAAAAAGTCATACAGGTATAAAGTGGAATGATGCTGCAGATGTACTTGCAAAGAAGGGAACGCTTGAAGAAGAATATCCTTTAGATAATAGAAAAGATGTAATAAATAAACTTACGCCACCAAACGCTTCTGATTCGTATTTTGAAGAATTAAAGGATTTTTGCGAGAATTTTGTGAATTTTCTAAATGATAGAGGATATAATAGCATTTTTAAAGGTGTATTTAATTCTTGTGATGGAATGATAGAAATATGGATTAATGAGTCTAAGGTAGGAAATCTTCATGTTTATAATACGTCTAAAAAGAAACTTTCACCAGCATATCATGACATAAAAAGAGAGGATTATAAAAGTGATTTAGAAAAGCTTTTTTGTATATACAAAAAAAATTAACACATAATAACCTTAATGAACTTTTTATTAAGGAGGATAAAATGAGTAGAAGAAATAATATTAAGAAAAACGATACAGCAACTAAAGAAGTAAAAGCAGATAAAGCTTTTAATAGAGCAGCTGAAAGTAAGGTTGAAAAGAAAAATATGACTTATACTCAGAAGGATTTCTTTAATGATAAAGTTTAGTTTAATAAAAAAGCAGGACGTTTAATTAAAGTCCTGCTTTCATACACCTAAGATATAAATAACTTATTATGGTTTTTCCATCGGAAATTTTGCCGTTTTTTATATATTCTATAAAAGTATTCTTATCTACCCATAGCACTTCATTTACATCCTCATCATTAACTTTATTAGAAATCAAGTCGGACTTCTTTATTTTTGCATGATAAAGATGCAATACACTTGTACTGAAACCTAATGTTGGTTTGTAGGATATTATTTTTTTCAAATTTATTTTGTCTATTTTTAAATTGGTTTCTTCTTTTATTTCACGAATAAGACAGTCTTCAGGAGACTCACCTGCAATATCAAGGCAACCAGCTGGTATTTCAAGGGTTTCATCCATTATAGCGGCTCTAAACTGTTTTACCATCAATACATCATCAAATTCATTTGTTATGAAAGCTGATACTGCATCGTAATTTTTAAGTATATCATAGGTTCTTCCATTCACATCTCTTTTGTAGACTTTAAGCCAACCATCATAAACTAATTTATCACCAGTCATTTTACGCATCTCCTCAATTTCTGAAGTTTTTAAATAATATATAGATACCAGCTAATATTAAAATTATTGGAAATATAAAACTTCTATTAAACCATATAGGCATCATTATTCTAAATATATTTGAAACTGCTGAAAAGATTGATACCACTGTAAGAATAGTAGCTGCAATAAGAGTCCCTTTGTCTTTATTTGCAAATATATAGGCCTGATATAATCCAACTGCTATAGAAAAAGTGTATATTTGCCAAGTGACAGCAGATAGAGCATATAAATAAAAATATGATTTACCAATATAGAATATTCCAAGGGTTAATAATATACCACCAGCTATAAGGTTACTAGAATTTTTTTTGCCAATAAAATAGCTTAAATCAAAAGCCACTCCTATTATTAATAATAAAAATCCTACCATAGATCTCGATGAGATAAAGCCTAAATAACTAAATTGGTGAAGAATAGCTAATATTCCTATTAAAACTAAAAGCCCTCCTAAAAATACGTTAGATTTTTTCATAATGATCATCTCCTATTTGTACTTTTGATGTATTTTTATTATACTGCACTTTTAAGTAGTTTATCTATGTGTTAATATAAATTGTAGAAAATAATTGATAACTTATAAGGTTTCACGGTAAAGTGGAAATTATAAGAACATAGAAAAAAATTATATAAATAAAATAATTTACAGTTAGGTGATTTAATATGTCTAGATATACAAAAGGAGTATCTAAAAAGAAGGGATTAAAGCCAGGCAGTTTGATACATGTAGGAAATTCTACAGGAAAAAAAACAGAAATACATATTATTGATTATAAGGATGATTATTTTGAGGAAAAGGATGTTCATAGTATTGATGAGTGCTTAAAATACAGAGATACAGATAATATGACATGGATAAATATAAACGGACTTGAAGATATAGATTTATATGAAAAGGTTGGAAAGTATTTTGGAGTCCATTCACTTATAATGGAGGATATACTAAATACTAATCAAAGACCTAAAATAGAAGAGTTCGAAAAATATATTTTTATTGTTTTAAAAATGATATATTTTAGGGAAGATAAACTTGTAGTTGAGCAGGTTAGTATAATATGTATGGAAAATCTTATTATTACTTTTCAAGAAGAAGGCAAGGATGGAGATGTTTTTGGAAATTTAAGAGACAGAATTAGAAATACTAAAAGTAAAATAAGAAAAACAGGGGTTGGATATCTTACATATGCGTTAATTGATTCTATAGTTGATAATTATTTTGTGATTTTAGAAAAGGTTGAAGATAAAATTGAAAATTTTGAAGAGTCTCTTATGACAACTGCCACAAATAATTTATTTAATGAAGTATATAATCTTAAAAGACAAATGATATTTTTATGGAAAGCAGTTTGGCCTTTAAGAGAAATAATAAATACGCTTCAAAGAGGAGAAGTTGAAATTATAGGAAGCGATATAAGTATTTATTTTAAAGATGTTTATGACCATACTGTGCAGGTAATAGATACAATAGAGCTCTTTAGAGATATGATAGCGGGACTTCTTGATACATACTTATCGAGTGCTAGTAACAAAATGAATGAAATAATGAAATTTTTGACTATTTTTTCAACAATATTTATACCACTTTCTTTTCTTGTTGGTGTATATGGTATGAACTTCGATTATATGCCAGAACTTAAATTCAGATATGGATATGCTGTTCTTTGGGTGATTATGATATCACTATCTGCATTTATGTTAATGTATTTTAGAAAGAAAAAATGGCTTTAAATATATATAAATAAAGAATAGTAATAGATAACAGGTGATTTAATATGGAAGAAAGATTGCAAAAATATATGGCTGAATGTGGAGTAGCATCTAGAAGAAAATGTGAAAAAATGATTCAGGATGGAAGAGTAAAAGTAAATGGTACTATTGTGACAGAATTAGGTTTTAAGGTTGATTATAAAAAAGATACAATTGAATTAGATAATAAGGAAATTAAATTAGAGGATAAAAAGGTTTATGCAATTTTGAATAAGCCTAAAGGATATTTAACAGCGGCTAGTGATTACAGAGGAAGGAAAACTGTTATAGATCTTTTGAATTTCAAGGAAAGAGTGTTTCCGGTAGGTAGACTTGATTTTAATACAACAGGTCTTTTAATTGTAACCAATGATGGAGAAATATTTAATAGGATAATGCATCCTAGACAAAATGTAAATAAGTGTTATCTTGCAACAGTTAAGGGTAAACCTCAATTTAAACATTTAGATGCCTTAAGAAAGGGAATAGATATAGGTGGATATATAACCAAGGAAGCTGAAGTTTCCGTGGTATCCTTTGACGGAAAAAATTCTATATTAAAGATAGTTATACATGAAGGCAAAAAAAGGCAGGTAAGAAGAATGTGTGCTGCAGTAGGTTTTCCTGTTGAGGAACTTAAAAGAATTTCTATTGGAAATATAAAATTAGGTGACTTAAAAGAGGGAAATGTAAGAATGTTAAATAAAGAAGAGATAGAATATTTAAGAAGTTTATAATTATGATGTTCGAGATTTTATTGCCTTTTTATATTAAATAAATAAAATCTTGAATAAACTTTTATTAAATGCTAAAATGAAATAAAAAATTCATATTTATTTTATGGTTGCAATCATAATTGTAATCCTAGAAGGGATTGGTATTAGTGGAAGACGAGAAATACGACTTGATGAGAATTATACAAATTAAGTTTCCAAGATTAAGTAAAGGACAAAAATTAATAGCTGAGTATATACTTAAGCATTATGATAAAGCAGCATTTATGACTGCTGCAAGACTAGGTGTAAGTGTAGGTGTAAGCGAATCTACAGTAGTTAGATTTGCTAATGAACTTGGATTTAGTGGGTATCCCAAACTTCAAAAAGCACTGCATGAACTCATAAAAAATAAGCTTACTACAGTACAGAGAATAGAATTATCCAACACATTTATAGCTGAGGAGAGTTCTTTAAAAGGAGTACTTAAAGCTGATATAGAGAATATACGCGTTACTCTTGAAAAAATAAATCATAATGTTTTTGATGACGTTGTAAATAGTATATTTTCTGCTAAAAGAATATACATAATTGGTCTTAGAAGTTCTACAGCACTTGCTGAATTTTTAGGCTTTTATTTGAATTTAATATTAGATAATGTATATGTTGTAAGTTACAAAATAAGCGATATTTTTGAACAAATAATAAATATAACTTCTGATGATTTGCTTATAGGCATAGGTTTTCCAAGATATGCATCAAGAACTATAGAAGCTTTAAGCTTCGCTAAATCTAGAAAAACTAAGGTAGTTGCACTTACAGATAGTCTTCTATCACCATTAGCTACAGAGGCTGACTATACTCTTATAGCTCAAAGTAATATGGCATCCTTTGTTGATTCTCTTGTGGCTCCTTTAAGTGTTATAAATGCTCTTATTGTCTCAGTTGGTCTTAGAGAAAAAGATAGAATTTCTAATGTGTTTACTGACTTAGAAAATATTTGGAAACGATATAAAGTTTATTCGTCTAGAAGTACTGATGATAAATTTTAAATTTAAGTCTTTAGAGGTGATTTAGTGTCAAAGGTTATTGTAGTAGGAGGAGGAGCTGCTGGCATGATGGCAGCCATAACAGCAGCAAAAAAACATGAGGTTATTCTAATAGAGCGGAATGAGAAACTTGGTAAAAAACTTTTTATAACTGGAAAGGGAAGGTGTAATATAACCAACTCTATATCTATTGATGAGTTTTTTGAAAATATACCTGGTAATCCGTATTTTTTATATAGTTCATTATATTCTTTTACTAATAATGATTTAATGGATTTTATAGAAGGACTAGGTGTGAAATTAAAGGTTGAACGTGGAGGAAGAGTTTTTCCTAAATCAGATAAATCTTCTGATATAATATTGGCATTAGAAAGAGAACTAAAAAAGAGAAATGTAAAAGTGATTTTAAATTCAAGGGTAGTAAGTATAAAATTGGAAAATGGTGTAATAAAAAGTGTTACTACAAGTAATAATGAATGTTTCAAAGGAGATTTCTTTATTCTGTGTACAGGTGGAAAATCATACCCACAGACGGGTTCAACAGGTGATGGGTATAATTTTGCAAGAGATATGGGACATAACATAGTTGAACCTAGACCATCACTTGTTCCAATAGAAATTAGAGAAAGCTTTATAAGTGATCTTCAAGGTCTTTCACTTAAAAATGTATCATTATATATAAAAAAAGGAAAGAAAGTTTTGTATGATAATTTTGGTGAAATGCTTTTTACTCATTATGGTATCTCAGGTCCAATAGTTTTAAGTGCAAGTAGAGTTGTGAATTATAATAATGACCTTAAAGCTGTTATAGATTTGAAACCAGCTCTTGATGAAAAAGAACTGGATAAACGTATTCAGAAGGATTTTATGAAGTATATAAATAAAGATTTTAAAAATGCACTAGATGATTTATTGCCTCAAAAATTAATACCAGTAATTATAAAATTATCTAAAATAGAAGAAGATAAAAAAGTGAATTTAATTACTAAGGAAGAGAGAAAAAAGATAGTAAATCTTATAAAAGAATTCACTATAACAATAAAAGGACTTAGACCTATTACAGAAGCTATTATAACTGCTGGTGGAGTGGATGTTAAGGAAATAGACCCTTCTACTTTAAAATCAAAGAAGGTAAGTAATCTTTATTTTTGCGGAGAAATAGTGGATGTGGATGCTTATACAGGAGGGTTTAATTTACAAATAGCAATGTCAACAGCTCATGAAGCTGGTAGAAATATTGGAGATTAATTAATGAATTATAATATGTAAATTGACAGACTTCAAGAAAACTTTTACAGTGACAATGTAAAATATGCAAGAAAAAACATAAAAAAATATATTTTGTAGAAAAAAATAAAGGATTTTTTTGGTTTGTATAGAATATTATTAATGGTATTTCAACAATTAATAATTATTTTATAATATCTTGCAGCTAAAAGAAAGGCGGAATTAAATTGAGATTAAATATAGCAATAGATGGACCTGCCGGTGCAGGAAAAAGCACTATAGCTAAGCTGGTTGCTAAAAAGTTTAGGCTTATGTATATTAATACAGGTGCTATGTACAGAGCAGTTACTTTAATGGCTATGAGACAAAATATAAGAGCAAATGATGTAAAAAAGTTATGTGATCTTATTGAATCGCTTTCTATGCATTTTGAAAATGACAAGTTAATAGTTAATGGTGAAGATGTGAGTGAAGAAATACTCTTACCAAAAACTAGCCAAAATGTGTCAGATTATGCTTCTGTACTCGAAGTAAGGGAAAAACTTGTATATTTACAAAAAAAGATGGCTGGAAGATATGATGTTGTTATGGATGGAAGGGATATAGGAACAGTTGTTTTAAACGACGCACCTTTTAAATTTTATTTAACAGCTACACCTGAAGAAAGAGCAAAAAGAAGATACAAGGAATTGTCAGCAAAGAATATAAAGGTATGTTATGATGATATATTAAATGATATAATAAGAAGAGATTATATTGATTCAAACAGAGAAGTAAATCC
The DNA here is from genome assembly GCF_000008765.1 of Clostridium acetobutylicum ATCC 824. NCBI lineage: Bacteria > Bacillati > Bacillota > Clostridia > Eubacteriales > Clostridiaceae > Clostridium > Clostridium acetobutylicum. The sequence continues at coordinate 2,000,695 of NC_003030.1, read as the reverse complement.
TTTGACAAAGGCCTATGATGCTGTAGAAATCGATTCCTCTAATATGTGTATAGAAGAAGTTGTAGATTATATTGTTCAGTATATAAGTAAAAAAATATAGAAAAGCTAAGGTGGTTAAGTCTATAAATGAGAAAGGTTATGCTTGCTGAAAAAGCGGGTTTCTGCTTTGGGGTTAAGAGAGCTGTTGATATGGCACTTTTAACTCAAAAAGAATATAATAAAAAAATTTATACTTTGGGAGAATTAATTCATAATAATGATGTAGTTGATAAACTTAAGGATAATAATGTATATCCTATTGGAATTGAAGATATAGATAATCTAAAGGAAAACGATGTTATATTAATAAGATCTCATGGAATTTCTGAAGAAATATACAAAATACTTTTATCTAAAGGACTTACAGTAATTAATGCCACTTGTCCATTTGTAACTAAAATTCAGGAAAAAGTAAAAAAATATAATGAACTTGGATACGATATAGTAATTGTAGGTGATAAATATCACCCTGAGGTTATTGGCATTAATGGTTGGTGTGATAATAAAGCTATAATTTCAAAGCAAGGAGAAAATTTAGAGAATATTACATCTGAATCAAAGGTTTGCATTGTTTCTCAAACTACGGAAAAACTTGAAAACTGGGAAAAGGTTTTAAAGGAAGTTAAGAATAGAGCAATTGAAGTTATATCTTTTAATACAATATGTAATGCTACATCAGAGAGACAAAAAATTGCAAAGGATCTTTCAAATAAAGTGGACTTCATGGTTGTTATTGGAGGAAAACAAAGTTCAAATACAACTAAGCTGTACGAGATATGTAAGTCTAATTGTAATGAAACTATTCATGTAGAAAATTCAGGAGAAATACCTGAGAATATATTAAAAAATAAAAATTGTGTAATAGGTGTAACGGCTGGAGCTTCAACACCTGATTGGATTATTGAGGAGGCAATTAGTAAAATGAGTGAAAATCAAATTTCAAATGAAACAAATAATGAAATGGCAGATGCAATGAAATTCATAGCTGAAAATGAAGGTAAAATATATGTAGGTGCATCAGTAACGGGAGAAATTATTCAGGTTTCTGAAAAAGAGGTATTTTTAAATATAAACTATAAAAGAGATGGAGTAATACCAAAAAGCGAAATAGATGATGATGGAAAAGATTTAAAAGAATTATTTACAGTCGGCGACAAAATTGTAGCGAAAATCATAAAGTTAAAGGATGCAGATAACTATGTAGTATTATCTGTTAAAGAGCTTCAAAGAGAGCAAGGATATAAAGAAATTAAAGAAGCTTTTGAAAATAAAACAACTTTAAATGTTGTTGTTAAAGAGGATGTAAAAGGCGGAATAATAGCTTCTTATAAGGGAATAAGAATATTTATTCCAGCTTCACATGTAGAATTATTTCATGTAGATAATCTAAAAGAATATATAGGAAAAAGCTTTGATGTGGCAATTATAGAATATTCAACTAAGAAAAGACAAACAAAGATAGTAGCTTCTAGAAGAGCACTATTAAGTAAGGAAAAAGAAAAAGTAGAAGAGACTGTTTGGAACAAATTAGAGGAAGGTCAAGTTGTTGAGGGAGAAGTTAAAAGATTAACTGATTTTGGAGCTTTTGTAGAAATTGAAGGTGTTGATGGACTTCTTCATGTATCCGAAATATCTTGGGGAAGGGTTGAAAAGCCTGCTGATGTTCTTAAGATAGGAGATAAGATTAAAGTATATGTTTTAAGTGTAGATAAAGAAAACAAAAAATTATCTCTAAGTGTAAAGAAATTAACTGAGAATCCTTGGAACAATGTTGAGGAGAAATATCCCGTTGGTTCTGTAGTGCTTGGAAAAGTAATTAGATTTGCTGATTTTGGTGCATTTGTAAAACTTGAGCCAGGAGTTGATGGTTTGGTGCATATTTCTGAAATAAGCCATAAAAGGATAGCAAAACCATCCGATGCTCTTAATGTAGGAGAAGAAATAAAAGCTAAGATATTAGAAGTAAGCTCAGAAGAAAAGAAGATAGGTTTAAGCATAAGAGAAGTTGAAGAATAAAAAACTATAATTACTTAGCTTAAAGGCAGTTTCTTAAAATAACAGAAACTGCCTTTTTTATTTTAGAAAAAATTTATATACACAGACATTATTGTGTAATGATATCCAATATGTAGTTTTTACCCCAATAGTTTTGTTGAAATATGTCGATAAAAGTCTTGTTGGCTACATACTCCATATGATATGATAAGCCTATATGAAATTATCGATTACTTTATGCTTAAAGGGGGATATACTGGATGGATATTTTTCTTGTAATAGGCATTATTACAGGACTTTTAGCTGTTGTTGTAGGAATGATTGTAAAAGGTGCAAATGTTGCTGTGCTTTTAAATCCAGCAGCTGCAATAATAATTATCGTAGGTACTTCTGCAGCTGTAATGAATTCATTTCCTAAAAATGAATTTACTAACATCCCAAAGGTTTTTAAATCTCTGATGAGAGGAAAATCAAAAGAGGATCCTGTTGAAATTATAAATCAAATTGTGGATATGGCTCAAGAAACTAGAAAGAATGGTCTTTTATCATTAGAAGGCAAAATTCACTCTATTGATAACGAATTTTTAAAAACTGGCTTAGAAATGGTTGTTGACGGCGTTGACCCTCAACATATAGCTGAAGTTTTAGAAATGGAAATTGAGAGTACGGAAGAAAGACATCGTGGAGGTGCTTTAATATTTACAACTGCAGGAGGTGCTGCGCCTACACTTGGAGTTTTGGGAGCCGTTGTTGGACTAATAGGTGCTCTTGGTAATTTAAACGATACTGAAAAACTTGGTCACATGATAGCAGGAGCCTTTGTTGCTACTCTATATGGAATCTTCTTCGGATATGTTATTTGTCATCCTTTTGCTTCTAGATTAAAAAGGAAATCGCTTGAAGAAATTAATGTAATGCGTATTATAACAGAAGGTATTTTAGATATCCAATCTGGAAATAATCCTAAAAGTATTGAGAAAAAATTAATTGGAACCTTATCTCCTAAACAAAGACAATCTATTCAAAGCAAAGGAGAATAACCATGAGTAAGAAGAAGAAAGAACATCATGAAGAACATGTTGATGAGACTTGGTTAATTCCATATGCAGATATGTTGACGCTTTTGCTAGCTCTTTTTATAGTTATGTTTGCTATGAGTAAGGTTGATAATAAAAAACTGCAGAAAATGAGCCAAGAATTTAGTGCTATCTTTTCTAGCGGTAAAGGTGTTTTGGTTGAAAGTGGTACTGGAAATGGTGTAGTCTCTTCAATGAAAGAGTCTACACCAAGTAATGCTCAATCAGAATCTAATAATAGTAAAATAGAACAAGATATGATGAATGAGATAAAGAAAAATATAGATCAAAAAGTTGCTGAAAATGGATATACTGATAAGATAAAATCAAAGATAACTGAAGAAGGATTGGCAATTTCTATACAAGATATTATCCTGTTTAGGTCTGGAGACTCTACTGTGTTAGCAAATATTCAGCCTATGCTCATAGAGATTTCTAAAATGATACATAGTCTAGATAACAATATTAAAGTTACGGGTCATACAGATAATATACCTATAGCAACAGAAACATTTCATTCGAATTGGGAATTAAGTGCTTCTAGAGCTTTAAATGTAATGAAATTTATGGTTACTAGTGGTGGTGTTGATGAAAAGAGATTTTCAATACAAGCATACGGAGAATATTCACCAGAGGAAACTAATAGTACTGAGCAAGGCAGAGCTAGAAATAGAAGAGTTGAGATATTTATACTGCGTAAATATTCTTTAACTTCAAATGGAAACAAATAATTTTTTTAAAGAATATCTTACTAGAATTTAGTTCTGATATTCTTTTTTTTTATGTATTTACAAAGAAAGGAGTACTCGTTTTAAAAAATGTAAAAAACAATATTTACATTTTATTTGTAAAGATGTACAATTATTATAAACACATCTCTAAGTGGATTTAAGATGTTTTTGGATTTTTTTATAAATAAGTGTAAAAGTGCACCATTACTGAAAACTGTTTGTATGATAGTTGCAAAAATTATAATATAACTAGATAAGTTTCATCGGTATAAGTAACAAATAAGTATATCTTAATTTGCATACAATCTTGTAAATTCATGTTTTAACATTTGTTATAATAATAAAAATATAATTATTTAAGCTTTTTATATAAATTAGTTAGAAACTTTAGGAATAGAGAGTGTTCCTCTTGTAATATTATAATAATGTAATAGTTTTCAGAGACGTTCTTTTAGCAAATTAATTAAAACTTAAAAATTACACTATTGAAAATTAACGTCCTAGATGTATAATAATGGTATGGATAGAAAAAAGTTCAATTGCAATAATAAAAAAGCACATTCTGATTATAAACTATATTCTAAAGTGAATTACATCCGCACTATCGTTTTATTTCTTTCTAGCGTCTGTTTTTGTTATAGTTTTATGCTATAAACATTTAATTTCACACATATGTGCTCTGAAAATATTGAATTTTATTTGTTGAAGAATTTTAAGTGTATTGGGAGTGTTACATATGAACGAAATTGACCAGATTATATTAGAATTATTGAAAATCCAAGATTCATTAACAAAAGGTAAGAAAGACTCTAGTGAAAAAAAGAAAAGAGAGAACTAAATCCTCTCTTTCATCTCAAGTTTTAATTTTATTTCCAATTCTAAAGACGCCCATATGAGTTTTTTGGCCTCATCGCTTATTTGTTCTTTTGTAATTTCCTTTTTTTTAATCAAAGAATTTATAAGCATATTCGTTGTTTCTAGTTCTGAAAGCTTTTTTATTTTTTTATGTCCTATAAGTTCTGAAATAGGTCTATTGAAATAGTTAGAAATTTTTTTTGCTGTTTCTGCACTCGGTGATCTTCCTTTTTCAAGGTGAGATAAAGTTCCTCTAGTTATATTTAATATTCTAGCATACTCTTCTTGTGTCATTCCCTTGTTAATTCGATCATTTTTTAGTAACTCCATTAACTCCATTGTTGCTATACCCCTTTCATCTATGCACATAATAGCACATTTGCGCATCCTATTCAAAATAATATTAATTCAAAAATCTTGAAAAAATGAGTATATTAAACTTATTCTCACTATATCACTATAAAACACATGTGTTTCGTTTGCGCTTATTTGCGCTATTAGGTATAATAGAATTGCAGATATAGTAACCATACATTAAATAAGAAGTAATACCTTGTAAGTAAATAGGAGGTGAAAGGAATGTTAGGTGTTATAGTTGCGTGCATGCAAGATATGTCCAGCTACATGTTTGGTCAGTGGGATACCCCTTTAATGGTTCTAATATTTTTTATGGTAATAGATTATTTAGGGGATATAGTAAATGCAGCCGTAGAAAAGAGTTTGGATTTCAAAAAAAGTTACATGGGTATTGCAAAAATAGTATCTGTATTAGTGGTTATTATAGTATCTGTTCTAATGGATAGACTTGTTAACAAAGGAACATGGTTTTTTAGAACATTTACATGTTATTTTTACGTAGCAAATGAAGGCATAAATATTTTAGAAAACTGCAGTAAATTAGGGCTTCCTATGCCGGAAAAACTTATGAAAACTTTAGAGGATCTAAAAAATAGATGACATGTAAATAAAATAGCATAGTTTTTTATTTGAATCGAAAGGGCGATACCATTTCGATTTTTTTTGCTGTTATACGAATAAGAGATTTTCTAGGTGATAAATTTTATTTGAGTATAATATATTTTATTATGTACATATTTTGGGAGGAGATATTATGAGTGAAACTGAGGATTCAATTGTAGGAATAAAAGATAAAGAGTTAAAAATGATAAGAAAAATTCTAAATAGATATGAAATGAAATTAGTTGATATAAAGAAAATAAGAAGCATATATAAGATTAAAACAGAAAACTCAACGGTTTGTTTAAAGAAGGTAAGCCATGAGTTTAAAAAAGTAGAAAATGGGAATTATTTAGTTAGGGAACTTAAAAAAAATAATTTTAACAATATAGCTGATTACATTTCAACTAAAGATGGTAAACTAATAGTCTTTTACAAGAACCTTGCATTCTATCTTACAGAATGGGTTGATGGTGAGGAATGTAATTTAAATGATATAAATGAAGCAATAAATGCTTCAAAGCTTTTGGCAAAATTTCACTTAGCAACTCAAAACATAAATTTTCATAAAATTAAACTTAAAAATAATAATTCGAAGAATTGGGTTGAGATTTTTGCAAAGTGCCTTCGTGATATGGAAAGCTTTAAAAGCATAATACAAAATAAAAGAATAAAGAATAAGTTTGATTTTATGTATGAAGATCTTATAGAAAGCTATTATAATAGGGGACTTTTTTCTATAAAAATACTTAATGAGTCTTCTTATTTTAAAATTATAAAAGGTTCTAATAACAAAAAAACTGTATGTCATAACAGCTTTTACTATCAGAATATAATTAAAGGCAAAAAGGACTACTATATAATACATTTAAACAGTATAATTATTGATTTACCTATAACAGATTTATGCAAAATGATAAGAACGTTAATGACTAAAAAAGAGTATATGTGGAATTTTGAAAAAGCAAAGCAAATAATACAAGCATATAATTCGGTGAATAAATTAAGCAAAGATGAAATGGAAGTAATGCTGGCATTAATAGCTTTTCCTCATAAGTTTTGGAAGTTAGGCAAAAAAAGGTATGTAAGGCATAAGAATTGGTCGGAAAATAAATATATAAATAAGCTCAATAAAATTGTTTTAAATAATAAATGTGAACAAAGTTTTATTGAAGAGTATATTAGTTATTTAGATGATATTAAAGAATTTACAAATTTTAATTGACATAAAAATTTATAAATTCTATACTTTAATTAATAATAAATATAATAAGAGGGTATTATGTTTACTTGTGAAAAATTAAATGATAAAAATTTAAGTTTATTTATACAATTTAATAAAAAAAGAAAGGGTTTTAATGTTTTAAATAAAGATTTTTTTGATGTTTATAATAAGACATCCATGATAAGAAAATTTTTTATAAGAAAGAATGTTAACATTTTGAAGTTTGATAGAGAATATGTAGGATATACTTGGCTAGAAAAGAAAAATAGGGATACTGTGGAGATAAAGTCCATGTATATTGAAAAGAAATATGGATTCAAGAAAGACATTTGTAGAACATTAACAAAATTTTTTAATACAGAATATAAATTTTTATATAAGTGTGAAAAAAACGAATACAATTATTTCGTGATGAAAAACCTAGGATTTAACGTGGTTAAGGGGAATATGGAACTTGAAAGGAAATTAGATAAGCTTGATTTAGTTAATAAACCAGAAGGAATAACTATTGAAAAATTTCAAAAGTCGCGTGATGAAAATATACGGTGTTATATTCAAAATAAAGTTTTTGATGCTGAAGGACGGATTCCTCTTTCTATTGATGATATATACTACGATGAAGCACAAGAGTATTATGTAGATGATGGAGCTTTTTTTATAAGCAAGGATGAGATTAAAATAGGATACGGTCAATTTATCTTTGAACATAATAATATAACAATAGTGAATTTTGGTATAGTTGAACAATATAGAGGAAATGGATATGGTAGATATTTTTTAAGTTATATATTGAATATACTTAAGAATAGAGGATGCAAAGTTGTATATATTAAGGTTGATATGAACAATGTTCCAGCTATAAATTTATATACAAGTATGGGGTTTGTAAAGGAAATTGAATATCTTAGGCTTGAAAAGGATGGGAATAAATAATAATAAATTTATTAAAAATGTAGGGTTTACAAGTAAAATGCAACTTATTTGTAAACCCTATAAGTGTATTAAGGGTTTATAAAGCTTTATAAAGGTTTTATTATTTAAAATTAACTATTCCTTCAGTTGGTACATGATATGATGTTGTATTAACTAATTTAATATTCCTGTGATTGTTGAAGTAACCTATATCACATATGCAGTTGCATCTAATCAAGTCTTTTTCAGCTTGTTTATCATTGTTTTCTAACAATTTAGCATCATACATATAAAAAACCCCCTTTAGTTTATTTCAGTATTATTATTTTCATTTTTATGATTAATTATTCAAAAACTTAAATTAAATTTTATATATTTTGATTTTATTGATAAATGTATGATATAATATTTAACTGACATTTTATAATTACAAATAATATACGTAAGCTTAAATCAGGAGGAAATTATGGATAAAAATAAACTATTTTTTATAGAAACATGGGGCTGCCAGATGAACGCAGAAGATTCTGAAAAGCTCGCAGGAATGCTTAAGGAAATGAAATATGAAGCAACAGACAATAGAGAGGATGCAGATCTTATAATATTTAATACATGCTGTGTTAGAGAAAATGCAGAGCTTAAGGTATATGGCAATTTAGGTACTCTTAAAAAGCTAAAGGATAAAAAGCCTAATCTTATAATAACTGTGTGTGGATGCATGATGCAGCAAAGGGATATGGCAGAGCATATAAAGAAAAGATTTCCTTTTGTGGATATAGTTATGGGAACTCACAATACTCAGATGTTTCCTCAATATTTAAAGAAGGTTGAAAATGAAAGGACTTCAGTAGTTGAAATATGGGATAAAGAAGAAGGCATCGTAGAAGGTATGCCTATATATAGAAGCTATGATATGAAGGCATTTGTAACCATTATGTATGGATGCAATAATTTCTGTACTTACTGTATAGTTCCATATGTAAGGGGAAGAGAAAGAAGTAGGAAACCTGAAGACATAGAAAATGAAATAAAAGAACTTGTTAAAAAGGGCTATAAAGAAATTACTCTTTTGGGCCAAAATGTTAACTCCTATGGAAAGAGTTTAGATGAAGAAATGAATTTTGCATTACTCTTAAGAAGACTTAATAATATAGAAGGACTTTTAAGAATAAGATTTATGACATCTCATCCTAAGGATTTAACTGATGATGTCATAGCGGCCATAGCTGATTGTGATAAGGTGTGTGAACATATTCATCTTCCAGTTCAATCAGGATCAACTACTATACTCAATAAAATGAACAGAAATTATACAAGAGAAGATTATATAAATCTTGTAAATAAAATAAAGAGTGGGATTAAAAATGTAGCTATAACTACAGATATTATAGTAGGGTTCCCAGGAGAAACAGAAGAAGATTTTGAAGATACACTAAGTCTTGTAAAAGAGGTAGAGTACGATTCAGCATTTACATTTTTATATTCTATAAGAGAGGGTACTCCTGCTGCTAAATACGAAAATCAAATTCCAGATGAGGTTAAGCACAAAAGATTTAACAAACTTCTTGAGGCTGTTAACCTAATAAGCGAAAAAAAGAACAAAGAATATGAAGGAAAAATTGTAGAGATTCTTGTTGAAGGAAAAAGCAAGAATGATGGTAGTAAATTGATGGGAAGAACAAGGACAGGAAAGCTTGTTAATTTTGAAGGGCTGGAGAGTTCTATAGGAAAACTTATAAATGTAAAAATAACAAAGGCCCAAGCTTTTTCTTTAGTTGGCGAAGAAGTTTAAATTTACTATAAGATTGAGGGATGATTAAAGATGAGCATATCTCCTATGATGCAACAGTATTTATCTATTAAGGAAAATCATAAAGATTGTATTTTGTTCTTTAGGGTAGGCGATTTTTATGAGATGTTTTTTGAGGATGCAGAAGTCGCATCTAGAGAACTGGAATTAGTTCTTACAGGTAAGGATTGTGGACTTGAAAAGAGGGCTCCTATGTGCGGAGTTCCTCATCATGCATATGCTATTTACGCTAGCAAACTTGTTTCAAAAGGATATAAGGTTGCAGTAGCGGAACAGCTAGAAGATCCTTCTTTGGCAAAAGGAATTGTAAAACGAGATGTTATAAAGGTACTTACACCTGGAACATATACAGATTCCTCTTTTCTTGAGGATACAAAGAATAACTATATAATGAGCTTGTTTATACATGACAAAGTTTCAGCTATGTGTTTTGCTGATATATCAACCGGAGAATTTAACTTAACAGAGACAGAATTAGATTTCGAAATCATACTGAATGAAATATCAAAATTTTCACCAAAAGAATTGGTTCTTCAGGAGAATTTAGATGATAAACTAGTAGATAAAATAAGAGAAAGATTTGATGTTGTTTATAACAGATTTAGTAACGAATATTTTAAAGAGCATAGAAATGAAAATTTAAAAGCTCAATTTTCTAATTATGCCGAAGTTAATATGACAGAAGGATTAAAAAGTTGTGCTAATGGTCTTATAAAATATATAATAGATACTCAAAAGACTGCATTAACTCATATAGATGAACTTCAAAAATATGAAATAGTGGACTTTTTAAGTATAGATATAAATTCAAGAAGAAATTTAGAGCTTACGGAGACGCTTAAAGATAAGAGCAAGAAGGGATCTTTGCTTTGGGTCCTTGATAAAACAAGTACGGCTATGGGTGGACGACAAATTAGAAAATGGATAGAAAGACCTTTGATAGATGATGAAAAAATAAATTTAAGACTTGATGCTGTTGAAGAAATGTTAACTAATGTATCATATAATGAAGATTTAAAGGAATTGTTAAAACAGGTATATGATATAGAAAGATTGGCAGGAAAAATATCAAGTAAAAGCGTTAATGCAAAAGAAATGATATCTTTAAGAGGTTCTATTGAAAAATTGCCAGCTATAAAAAAGCTTATTAAAAACTTTAATTCAGAGCTTCTAGTTAATATGGAAAATGCACTTGATGATTTAGGTGATATTTATAAATTGTTATATGAATCGATAAATGACAACCCCTCCTTATCTATAAAAGAAGGAAATATAATAAAAGAAGGATATAATAAGGATATAGATGAATTAAGACTTGCTAAATCTCATGGAAAGCAGTGGATAGCTTCACTTGAAAACACTGAAAGAGAGGTTACGGGAATAAAATCTCTTAAAGTAAGTTACAATAAAGTATTTGGATATTATATAGAGATTACTAAATCTAATTTGAATTTGGTTCCGGAAGGCAGATACATAAGAAAGCAAACACTTACTAATAGTGAAAGGTATATAACGCCAGAGCTTAAGGAAATGGAAGAAAAGATTCTTGGAGCTGAAGAGAAGCTAGTCCTTTTAGAATATAATGTTTTTTGTGAAATAAGAGAAAGAATAGAAAAAGAAATAGATAGAATAAAGGGAAGCGCTAAAATTCTATCAGAGCTTGATTGTATCTGCTCTTTTGCTGATGTAGCTAGGGAAAATAATTATTGTAAACCTGTAATAAAAAGGGATGGAACATTAGTTATAAAGGAAGGAAGACATCCTGTTGTAGAAAAAGTTATAGCTAGTGGAAATTTTGTAGCTAATGATACTGTGATAAATAATTCTGATAATGTAATGATGCTTATAACAGGTCCTAATATGGCTGGAAAGTCAACCTATATGCGCCAAGTTGGCCTTATAGTTCTCATGGCTCAAATAGGGTGCTTTGTACCGGCAAGTGCAGCTGAAATATCTATATGTGATAAGATTTTTACAAGAATAGGTGCATCAGATGATTTGAATGCAGGTAAAAGTACATTTATGGTTGAAATGTGGGAAGTATCTCACATACTTAAAAATGCAACTAAAAATAGCTTAATACTTTTAGATGAAGTAGGGCGAGGAACAAGTACTTATGATGGTCTTAGTATAGCTTGGTCAGTTATAGAGTACATATGTAAAAGTGAAAATTTAAAATGTAAGACACTCTTTGCAACCCATTATCATGAACTTACTAAGCTTGAAGGAGAAATAGAAGGACTTAAGAATTATTCTATTGCTGTAAAAAAGGTGAATGATGATATAATCTTCTTAAGGAAAATAATTTCAAAAGGTGCAGATGAATCTTATGGTATAGAAGTTGCTAAAATAGCAGGTCTTCCTGAAGAAGTCTTAGTGCGTGCAAGGGAAATACTTAAGGATTTAGAAGAAGCTAAGCCTAAGACAGCAGAAAATACTGAAGACAAAAAAACAAATATAGTTAAAGAAGAACCAAAAAAAGATTCATATCAGATTGATTTTAATTACCTTGAAAGAGAATCTATTTTAAAGGAACTTAAAGATACTGAGATAATGGATATGAATCCGATAGAATGTATGAATAAACTGTATGAATTTATAAAGCGTGCCAAAAAACTTTAAGAATAAGAAGGTGAGATTTTGAGAATAAATATTTTGAGTGAAGATACTTCTAATAAAATTGCCGCAGGAGAAGTGGTAGAGAGACCATTTTCTGTAGTTAAGGAATTAGTTGAGAATAGTATTGATGCAGGCGCTAAAACTATCAATATTGAAATAGAAAATGGCGGAAGAACTCTTATTAAGGTGTTGGATGATGGCTATGGTATAGATAAGGATGATATAGAAAAAGCTTTTATGCCTCATGCAACAAGTAAGATATCAAAGCTTCAGGATATATATTCTATAAATACCTTGGGATTTAGGGGGGAGGCTCTACCAAGTATTGCTTCCGTGTCAAAGACTACATTAAAGTCAAGAACTAAAGAGAACGAATTTGGAAGAGAAATATCAATAAGTGGTGGAAGTGTTGATTACATTAAGGACTGTGGAACTAACATAGGAACACATATAGAAGTACGTGATTTGTTTTACAATGTTCCAGCAAGAGAAAAATTTTTAAAATCTACAGCTAAAGAAGCATCTTCTATTTCTGATATTGTAAATCGATTAGCTTTAGCTCATAGTGAAATATCCTTTAGATTAATTAATAACGGTAAAAGGGTTATCACAACATATGCTACTGATAATTTAATAGACACCATAAGAGCTATATATGGTAAAAAGATATGTGATAATGTCATAAGCTTTGAACGTCATACAGATTTAGTATCTGTTCATGGATATGTGGGAAATGCAGAAATAAGTCGTGGAAGCAGAAATAATCAAAGTATATTTATAAATAAACGATATATAAAGAATAAACTCATAACTGCAGCAGTTGAAAACGCTGTTAAATCGTTTATGATGATAAATAAGTTTCCTTTTTTTATAATATTTTTAGATATATTTCCCGAATTTGTAGATGTAAATGTACATCCTACAAAATCAGAAGTTAAATTTCAAAATGAAAGGGATATATTTAAAATTATTTTTGATACCGTACATGAAGGCATTAGAAACAGCTTAAAGGAATCTTTCAAGGTTGAAGCTCTAAAAGAAGAAGAAGATAAATTGTTTGATATTAAGGAAGACGTTATTACAAAAAATGAGATTAAACATGATGATAAAATAGATGGTTATATAAAAAAAGACTCATTTCCGGTACCTGTACAAATTCCAATAGATTTAAAACGTCCTATTGAAAATTATGATAACAGTACAAAAGAAAATAAGGATAGAAGTTTTGACGATTTTAGAGAGAAGGATATAATAAAAGAAACTTCCCAAGAAAAAGAAACCTATGATATAATTACTAATAAGAAAGCAAAATTTCCTGAGCTTAGGGTCATAGGTCAATTCAATAATACTTATATTTTAGCGGAAAGCTTTGAGGAATTATATATAATAGACCAACATGCAGCTCATGAGAAGATATTATTTGAGAAATATAGGGAAGATATAAAAAATAAAGGTGTGTCCTCTCAAATTTTAATTACACCTTCTGTAGTGGAATTACTCCCTGAAGATTTTATTTATTATGACGAAAATAAAGAAGTATTTAAAAATGCTGGATTTGTTATTGAGTATTTTGGTGATAATACTGTTGCTATTAAAGAGGTTCCTTTGTTTTTAGGTAAGCCACTTGTTAAGGATTTATTTTTAGAAATAATAGATAATCTAAAGAACATGGGAAGTGGAGAAACGTCAGAGGTAAAATACAGAAGCATTGCAACAGCAGCTTGTAAATCAGCTGTGAAAGCATATCATGAGCTTACACATGATGAAATGAAAACTCTAATACAGGATTTAAGATTTGCTGAAGACCCGTTTAACTGCCCTCATGGGCGGCCAACAATTGTAAGATTAACTGTAACTGATTTTGAAAAGAAGTTTAAGAGAATTCAATAAAGTCAATCGAGGATGAATTTAGTATGAAAGATATACTTATTATAGCAGGACCTACAGCTGTGGGGAAAACAGATATATCCATAAAAATAGCACAAAAGATGAATGGAGAAATAATATCTGCCGATTCAATGCAAATATACAAGTACATGGATATAGGATCAGCAAAAGTAACAAAAGAAGAAATGAAGGGAATAAAACATCATTTAATAGATGTGGTAGATCCTTCAGAAGAATTTAGCGTTGCAAGCTTTAAAAAGATGGCGCAAAATGCAATAGATGATATAACTTCCAGAAAAAAATATCCTATTATAGTTGGAGGTACAGGATTATATATAAATTCTCTAATCTGTAATTATGATTTCACTGGGGCTTATAAGGATGAAGCCTACAGAGAATCTCTTCAAGCTATTGCTAAGGATAAGGGAAAAGAGTATCTTCATGAAAAGCTCAAAAATATAGATATAGATTCGTATAAAAAACTATATCCTAACGATTTAAAAAGGGTAATAAGAGCTCTTGAAGTTTATAAAATAACTGGAAAAACTATAAGTGAGCTAAATAGTAATGTAGATTTGTACGATATACCATATAACATACATTATTTTATATTAAATATGGATAGGCAAAAGTTATATGAAAGAATAAATTTGAGAGTAGACATAATGTTAAGAAATGGTCTTGTTGATGAAGTTATAAAATTAAGGGATATGGGCTATAATTCAAATATGCAATCCATGAAGGGAATAGGGTATAAGGAAATTCTTTCTTATCTTGAAGGCTGCATTACTTTGGAAGAAGCTGTAGAACTTATTAAAAAGGGCAGTAGACACTATGCAAAAAGACAGCTTACTTGGTTTAGAAAAGATGAAAGAGCGGTATGGATAAATAAGGACATATATAAAAATGATGATGATATAGTTTTTAAAATTCTATCTTCTATAGAAGAAATTTAAAAGGATTTTAAAGTTTTTTATAGAATATTAACTATGTAAAATAAACGGAGGGTGAGTATCATGAATAACAAGTCAACAAATAATTTGCAGGATATATTTTTAAATAGTGCGAGAAAGAATAAGATACCTGTTGCAATTCATTTGACAAATGGATTTCAGATGAGAGGTAGTGTTAAGGGATTTGATAGTTTTACGGTAATACTTGAAAGTGATGGAAAACAGATGATGATATATAAACATGCTGTATCCACCATAACTCCTTTAAGACCGATACTATTTAACCAGCCTCAGCAGGATGAAGAATAAATTATAAGAAAAGTAGGCAAGTTTTTTTATTGCCTCTTTTTTGAGTGTGTAATTAAATAAACTCAGGAGGATTACAAGATTTATGCTAGAATTTACTAAAAGATCACTTATGAATAAGTATAATATAAATGAAAGAGTATTAGAGTTATATGAAAGAGCATTAAATGATGTTGAAAAGGAATTTAAGTACTATGATGAAATTAGAGAGTATAATCAGTTAAAGGTGCTTAAGGCTTTTCAAGAAGAAAGAATAAGTGAATCTCATTTTACTAATTCAAGTGGCTACGGATATAATGATATAGGAAGAGATTCACTTGATAGGGTATATGCAAATATATTTAATACAGAAAGTGCATTTGTAAGGCCACATTTCGTTAATGGAACACATGCAATAGGTGCAGCCTTATTTGGAAATTTACGTCCCAATGATACTATGATGTCTATTTGCGGGATGCCTTATGATACTCTTCATGACATAATTGGAATGGATGATAGTAAAAAAGTAGGATCGCTTAGAGAATATGGTGTTAAATACAAAATGGTTGATTTAAAAGATGGTAAGGTTGATATAAATACTGTTAAAGAAGAACTTAAAAAGGATGACAGTATAAAGTTAATTCATATTCAGCGTTCTACAGGATACGGATGGAGAAAGTCTCTAAGAATAGCTGAAATCGCTGAAATAATTAAATCAATAAGAGAAGTTAATGAAAATGTAATAGTATTTGTTGATAACTGTTACGGTGAGTTTGTTGAAGAAAAAGAACCTACAGATGTTGGTGCTGATATAATTGCAGGTTCATTAATTAAAAATATCGGAGGCGGAATAGCCACAACAGGGGGCTACATAGCAGGAAAGGAAGAGTATGTAACTCAAGCTACCTTTAGGGTTACAGTTCCTGGAATAGGAGGAGAGTGCGGCTCTACTTTCGGAGTAATGAGAAGTTTATATGAAGGACTTTTTATGGCTCCACATGTTACAATTGAGGCAGTTAAGGGTGCGGTTTTTTGCGCTAGAATAATGGAGCTCGCAGGTTTTGATGTTCTTCCTAAATATAATGATAAAAGGACAGATATTATACAGGCTATTAAATTCAATGACGAGAAGAAGCTTATCGATTTCATAAAAGGAATTCAAACAGCATCTCCAGTAGATTCTTTTGTGCAATGTGAAGCTTGGGATATGCCAGGCTACGAAGATAAGGTTATAATGGCAGCTGGTACATTTGTACAAGGAGCCTCTATAGAATTGTCTGCAGATGCACCTATAAGAGAACCGTACATAGGATATCTTCAAGGCGGTCTTACTTTTGATCATGCTAAACTTGGAGTACTTATAGCTCTTTCTAAATTAATAATGTAAAAAAATAAGCTGCTTTAGTTTGAATAAAGCAGCTTATTTTTAATATCTTCTATAAATTCCGGCCAATTTTCCTATTACTTCACAATTATCAACTATAATTGGATCCATTGTGTGATTTTCGGGCTGAAGTCTTATTTTATCCTTCTCTTTAAAGAACCTTTTTATTGTAGCATCATTTTCTATTAATGCTACAACAATATCTCCATTTTGAGCATAGTTTGTTTTTTCTATAATAGCTAAATCTCCATCATATATGCCGGCCTCAATCATACTGTTTCCGCTGATTTTTAATATAAAAAGATCATTAGTATTTCTTACAAAGTTTAACGGAATTGTAAGATAGTCATCTATATTTTCAACAGCAAGAATAGGCTGACCTGCTTGAACTTTTCCAACTATGGGAATATCAATCATTTCTCTTTTAGATATAGGATCTTTTATCAATTCTATAGCTCTAGGTTTAGTTGGATCACGTCTTATAAGACCCTTTTTTTCAAGTCTTGAAAGATGGCCATGTACTGTAGAAGTAGAGCTTAAGCCAACTTTTGCACATATTTCTCTGACAGAAGGTGGATACCCTTTATCTAGGACTTCTTGCCTTATAAATTCATATATTTCACTTTGCACGTCTCTTGTAATCTTATCCGTAGCCACTTTACACACCCCGCAAGAATTTTTATAGTAATTATTACATTAAATTATAGCATAATACAAGATAGTATGCAAACTTATGTTCTGTTTGAAAGAATTTAATGGTATTATGAAAAATAGATAACTCTAAAATGATATTTTCTATTATCACTTGAAATGAAGTAAATTATTTGGTACAATGTACTTTATTGTATTAAATAACTCTAAAGAAGGGTAGTTTTTTATGGATAAGATTTGTGTATTAGATGAAAATAAGAAATGTACTAATTGTGGTGAATGTGATAAATGTGATTTGAATCCAGATAAAATATGCGACAATTGTGGAAGGTGCCTTAATCCAGATAACGCAAAAACTAGATCTATACTTATCGACAATATAATAGATGACGAAAATCCCGTTAATGCAGAAGCTATTCTAGAAGAAGAAATTTTGAATGATTACGATGATAATTATGTAGAAGATGGTGAGCACAAGGAAATTGAAATTGAATTTATAGAAGATGTAGATGGATTAAATGAGATATTAAATAACGAGGATAAGAGAAAAAAATTTATAAATGAAACATCGCCAGGATTATTTGCACTTAAAAAGGATAGACTTAATAAGTAGAAGAGAAGGTGATTTTTGTAATCATCTTCTCTTCTATATATATTAGTTTACATAATATATATTACGTAATTACTTTACGTTATTAAGGGGATTTGATTTTACAGCTTTTCTTAAATTTTCATCATCTATATGAGTATATATTTGTGTGGTAGATACACTTTCGTGTCCTAGTATTTGCTGTAAACTTCTTATATCTACATTTCCGTACTTATACATCAAAGTAGCAGCTGTATGCCTTAATTTATGAGGCGTGAGTTTTTCATAATCTAAATTAGCTTTTAAAGCATATTTTTTAACCATTAGTTCAATAGTCCTTTGATTTATTCTAGTGAGTTTTCTACTTATGAAAAGGGCATCTTTATCTTCAATTTTTATTGATGAAGCTTTTTGATTTCTTACAGGTATATAATCTTCTATAGCTTTTAGGCACATTTCGTTTAAATATATCGTTCTTTCTTTATTTCCTTTTCCTAAAATAGTTAAAGTATCACCCTTTATTTTTGATATATCAATACTTACTAGTTCAGATAATCTAAGACCGCAATTTAAAAATAATGTTATTATGCAATAGTCTCTTTCTTTAAAAGGACCATCTATTGAATTTAAAAGCGCTTGACTTTCTTCAAGGGTTAAATAAATAGGATTTCTTTTAGGAAGGCTAGGGGATTCTAGCTCTAAAGTTGGATTTTCCTTTATTATTTTAGCTTTTCCTGAAATGTATTTAAAAAAGGATCTTAGTGCTGCGATTTTTCTAGCTCTTGCATAGCTTCCGTTATTTCTAAACTCTTCTGTAAAACTTAAAAAAGCAAACAGATCTTCCAGTGTAATAGAATCTAAGAAACTACTATCAATATCATTTATTACAATATCTTCGAAATCCGCATCTTTTGATAAGCCTCTGTATAATTTTAAAAATCTAAAAAACAGAATTAAATCTATTTTGTAGTTATAGATAGTTCTCTCAGATTTAGCCCTAATAGTTCTTAAATAGTTTAAAAAAGTTGTTTGAGTGATACTGGTAAACTTGGATCGTTTATTTGTTTTAGTGAATATTTCATAAAAAACCTCCGTTACTTCGTCAAATTCCTATTTTACGGAATAAATATTCTACAAAAAGAGGGGGAAAATCCTTCTTTTTTTAATAAGTTTTATATATGCTTTTATATTAAAAAATATCAAAAAACTTTTTGAAAAATCATATTTAGGTACATAAACATAAATCTATTTAAAAAACCTAAATATATATTTAAGTAAAAATCCTTCTTCTTTTGATTTTATTGATAATCAAGTGATAGCTATTATCAACTATATGCCTTTAGGGGTTCTACTTTACTGGAAATTAAAAAAAATACAAATGGTAAAAATAGATAAATATTATTCTTACCATTTGTATTTTTATTCCCCTGATACAGAAATTTCTTTTATAACTACACTAGGACTTCCAAAGTATCCTGTTGAATTTGGCAAGTAAAATTCAAGATCGTCTGCTACTTCTTCTATATTTTTAAGTAAGGTGTAAAAGTTTCCTGAAATAGTTATCTGCTCAACAGCTCCTGTTAAAACTCCATTCTCTATACGCATCCCTTTGGCAGAAAGAGAAAAATCACCAGTTTCGACATTAGCTCCAGAATGTGTTCCTTGAAGATCATTTATTAGAAGTCCGTTTTCTACATAAGCTAGTATTTCGTCAAAGTTTTTATAACCTTTTTCTATATAAAGATTTGTTGGTGAAACTGATATAGATGATGAATATTTTGCTTTTGATGCATTCCCTGTACTAAAGGTCCCACTTTCCTCTGCTGATTTTATATTATGAAAGAAACTTTTTAAGACCCCTTTTTCTATAATTTTTTTCTCTTTTGTTGCTACCCCTTCTGCATCAAAAGGTTTTGAATTCATTGCATTTAAAAGTGGGTTATCAATAAGCGTTAATGCCTTGCTGGCAACGACTTTTTCTAATTTATTTTTTAATAAAGAGAGATTTTTGTTTACATTTTCACCATTAAAAACTTCCCAAAAGGTTCTAAGCATAAGTGCAAAGGTGGAGTTTTTTATTACAACCTTATATTTTCCTGAGACTACAGTTTTACCATCAAATCTATCAATAGTATTCTTTATGGCTTTTTCTACAAGTTCATCTTCATTTAAATCAGATCTGTTCTTATAAAAGGCATAAGCGTAATCCGTATTAGTCTCCTCTCCTTTATTTAGAACTATTTCTAAAATGGATGCTTCATGATTGGATTTGTAATTTAAATTCAATCCCTCTGAGTTAACTATTCCGTATTTCTTTTCTGTATAATTAACCTCTGCCATAACTGCTTTCAACTTAAAGTTAGAACTATAGTTATAATTTTGGGCCTTTTCACTAAGTTTAAGACAAAGGCATAGTCTATCTTTTGAGGGTATCGATGCTAAATTTTCATTAAAAGTATCCACTTTATGATAATGCTGATTTTTTCCGTCAAAAATTATTTCTTTTTCTGTACTATCATTGCTTAAAGCATTATCGATTACAGCCTTTATAAGAAGATTTATAGATTCATCATCTAAAATTTCTGTAGATGCCATACCTAATTTTCCCTTATATATACCTCTAAAGCTAATACCAAAAGATTTACTTACAGAGTAATTGTCAATGTCTAAATTATAGCTAGATATGTTTAAGTTGTTGCTGTACTCATAATATAATTCATAAGAAGATATATCGTTTTTCTTTGCTTCTTCTATTAATTTCTCTTTAAATTTTTCTATATCCATTTTAACGCCCTCCAACGGTTATTTCTGATACTCTTATAAGAGGCTGACCAACGTTTGTAGGAATATTACCACTTGCTGCTCCACATGTACCTGAACCTAAAGATAAATTTTTTCCAACCATATCTATATTGTTTAATATTTCCGTACTTTTTCCTATTAAACTTGCACCTCTTACTGGCTCTTTTATTTTACCGTTTTTCACAAGATACCCTTCTAATACTGAGAAATTAAATTCACCTGTTATAGGATTAACGGAGCCACCACCCATTCTTTTAGCATAAAGTCCATTATCTATAGAAGCTATAATATCTGAAGATTCATCCTCTCCCGCTGCTATATATGTGTTTGTCATTCTAGAGGTAGGTGCAAATTTATAGGACTCTCTTCTTGAACTGCCATTAGCTTTAACTCCCATTCTCTTCCCGTTTAAGTAATCTATCATATACGATTTTAATATTCCGTTTTCTATTAGTACCTTTTTTTCTGATGGATTGCCTTCATCATCAATATTTATTGAACCCCATGCATTTTTTATCGTACCATCATCTATAGCAGTAACTTTACTAGAAGCTATTTTCTCTCCTAATTTATTTGAAAACACAGAGAGGTTTTTTGATACAGATGAGGCTTCTAGTGCGTGCCCACAGGCTTCATGAAATATGACACCACCAAAACCATTTTCTATGGCAACAGTCATTTTTCCTGAAGGACATGGTTTGGCATTTAACATAGTTATTGCCATTTGACTGGCGTCTAATCCGCACTTTTCAGGACTTATTGTATCAAACATTTCAATCCCCATGCTCCTTCCTGGTGCAATGTATCCAGTTTGATTTTCAACTCCATTACTTGCTATAGATGTTATAGTCATTCTTGAATGTACTCTTCTATCTGTAGTGTATAGTCCCAAGCTATTAGCAATTATTATTTTTTGATCAGAATCTTTATAAGTAGCTTCTACTTGAACTATAGATTTATCATAGTTTTTTGCAGAAACAGATGCTCTTTCAATTATAGCTTTTTTATCTAAGGTACTGACTGATGATGGAACATATATTATAGGATGAATATTTAAATTCAATCTTTCTTTTAGTGTTATAGATTTATTTAGTTTTAAATCCCCTAGTGCCAATGAGGCTTCATTAACTGTTTTTAAGAGAGTTTCCTTATCTGTAGAATTTGTATAAGCATATACGCTTTTTAATCCTTTAATTATTCTTATGCCAATTCCAAATACTCTATTTGTAGTGGATTTTTTTAGTTTTAACGCACTCATAAATAAATCATTTGAAATGGTATCCTCTACAAATATTTCTGCAAAGTCTGCACCCTTTTCTAAAGACGCTTCTAGTACATCTTGAAGTAAGATTTTATTTATCATAGTTATCAACTCCTTATGTAAAGTAAAATAGTATTTGAAAAAGCTTCCTTCACAACTATTTTCCCCTGTTCTAAAGATTGCTTATATGGCTTTAAATACAATCCATCCTTGACTCAAAATCAATCTATTAATTCCAATTTTTATACTCAATTTTAAATTTATTACTTTCATGTAGTTGTCATATGTTAAAAGTCACAAATATAACCAACTATTTTATTATAGCATTTCCACTATAATAAAATCCATTTTCCTTAGCATCACCTATAAGTTTTTTTAATTAACTATTCAGCTTATTATATAGATACATTTCATAAACTTTTTCTCTAGTTTTAATATTCAAATATAATATAATTTCCTTAGCAAATTCTAAAGAAGCTGTACCATTTGCAATTATTATACCTGAATCATCGTAAACTGCTTGCTTTTCAATGAAAT